>CAZWVF010000051.1:0-19393 GCA_964637695.1 uncultured Gemmatimonadota bacterium
CGCCAACGCGCTGCGCCTGCTGAAGTTCAGAATAAGTCCGGCGTAAAGCTGCGAATCAATCTCCCCTGATCACCTGAACCCGTGTGAATGAATTCCGGTGTTAGAAGGGGTTGTTCCCCCGAAAACCTTCGTCCTCTTTTAATCGTATCAAGTTACATGTACTTTATTCTTTCTGTTTCAAGCTCCTTTTTGCCTTCATGACAGGAGCAGTGCCAGTGATCACACTCGCAGGAGACATCCGTTTTGCGTTCCGCCAGATGCGGAAGAGCCCCGGTCTCGCCACCGCCATCATATTATGTCTCGGTCTGGGTATCGGGGCGAACACCGCCATCTTCGACATTTCCCGTGCCATGCTCGTTCCCCGATCGGAGATACGCGATCCGGAACGGATCGTGCGGATCTATACCCGATGGCAGAGTGAGGAGCAGTTTGCGGACTACTCATCGTTCTCCTGGCCCGACTACCTTGATATACGGGATCGGACATAACCTGCTGCGAACCTGGGTCGTGGAGGATACGAGAATTTGCGAAGGAGAAGTGAATTACGACCTTGCGGACGAACGGAGAATAACTCTTCCATTCCTGAACGTATTCGACATGGAAGGTGAAAAGATCCGAGAATACAGAATCTATATGGATCCCACTCCTTTAGCGGCGGAGTGAAACTATACTGACGGCGATCGAATACCGGTGTAATTGCGGAATGGTGTACTTGGGTAAAGGCAGATCATTGATTCAACCTTCGACCCTGTGCTGAACCTCAACTCCTTTTTGAGCAAGCCTCTCGATCATGCATTCAAAGCGCTCTCCGATGAAGAGTTGCTCCGGGAAGAACACACCTTTCTCCGGCAGCTCATCACCTGCGATCATGCGGGCAGCGAGCACCGCGGGGAAACCTGTGGTGCGTGCCATGGCGGTGTAACCGGTCTCGACGTCGAAGTAATCGACCAGTTCGAAAATGTGTCTCTGTTCTTTTCCATCCCTGATGCCTTCCACTATAATACGCATCACGAGGATGTCGCCTTCCGGGCCGAGCTGCAGTTTTTCGCCGAGCAGTTCTATCAACACGTTTCGCGGTGATATCTTCAGCCCGTCGACGTCGATCGGGTGGTCGTCCAGCAGACCGCACTCCTTCAAAGCCTTCATGCACGCCACATGGCCGGGGTATCGCAGGGTTTTCTCAAAGAGAGTATTCTCAATATTAACGCCTGCTGTCAATGAAAGTGAGGCCAGGCCATCGGTAAAGAAGCCCTCGAGTACTCCGACGGGTTCGGGGAATGATATCTCCTCGAGACCTGAGAGGGGTTCGACTATAACCGGTTTTCCTCCCTCTATAATGGTTGCAGGACGCAGATATGCATTGAAGACACTCTCGAGCAGATAGACTGTCTGGTAAAAGAGGGGCGGTTCTTTCCTGACAGGAATGCCGCCTACATAGATATACCCGTTACGGGTCTCATCCAGCCACTCGATACCCTGACCGACACAGACATTGCTTATTCCCGGCGCCACTCCCATACCGGGCAGGATCAGACAGCCGGCCTCGATTGCCCGGTCGTGTAATGCGATTCGCTCCTCAGGAGCCTCACCGACAAGGTCGATAAAGGAAACACGTGCATCGATGGCGGCCAGGATGGCAGGATAGCTCAGGCTGTGTGGAAGAGCTCCGATCACGGCAACGTGGCCTTCAAGGGCGGTGGCGGCTTTCGCCGGGTCGCAGATGTCCACGACCTGAGTGTTCAACCTCTCACTGGCGATAACATTGGCAGCATCTTCCAGTGCTGTGCTGCTCGAATCATAGAGTGAGACAGCTGTATCGCTATCGTTATTGAGCAGTTCCTTCGCGATCACCCTGCCCATTTGTCCGGCACCCAGGACTGCGTACTTTTCCATTACAATCCCCTTTGAGTGATTCCAACAAGTATGTAAATGACCGAAACAACGGCTGCCACTGCCAGTGTATAGGGCAGCTGGGTCTTCACGTGATCTATGTGATCGCAGGCACTCCCCAGTGATGAGAGAACAGTTGTGTCGGAGAGAGGCGAGCAGTGATCGCCGAAAACACCTCCACCTGCAACGGCTGCGAATGAGGCATATACCAGGGTACCCACTTCCTGGCCTGCGAACTGGTAGGCAAGGGGCAGGGCGATCGGGATCATGATGGCATAGGTACCCCAGGATGTCCCGGTAGCGAAACTGATGAAGCTGCTGGTCAGGAATAGAAGCAGGGGCAACAGGGCGGGAGACATCCATTCCCGGGTGCTGTTGATGACGAACCCGGCTGTTCCCATCTCACGGCTGACAGTATTGATACAGTATGCGAGTGCCAGGATGATGACTGCGGGCATTACCCCTTTCATCCCGGCATATACCGTTTTCATGATACCGGCAAGATCATCGACTCTCTGGATCCACATCGTGATTCCAAGCACGGTACAGGCGAGCATGAATGCCTCAAGAACACTGGCCCTGCCGGTCAGCATGAAGGTTGATATATTCACAGTGATGATCAGGAACACAGGCAGCAGGAAATTCAGGAAGATACCGGGATTGGGTGAGCTGGATGCCTCCAGCTGAGTCAGCTCCTTCCCCATCATGGGTACAGCTCCGTCGCGAAGCACTTTGCCGGTCCGGAGTGTCCGCTCTTCGGCCCTCCTCATGGGACCGAAGTCGGGTATGAGCTGGAGTACAATAAGGAGTACCATGATGATCGCAAGGAAGGCGTAAAAATTAAATGGTACGCTGTGGAGGAAGAGTTTCATGGCTTCCTCCCTGCTCTCGATGCCCGCATGACCGACCGCCAGGCCGCTCAGATATGCAGCCCATCCTGTGATCGGGATAACTACGACCAGCGGGGCAGAAGTCGAGTCGCATATATATGCCAGTTTCTCCCGCGAGATCCGGTGACGATCTGTGAGGTCTCTCATCACGGGCCCGACGAATAATGGGCTGAAATAATCGCTGAAAAAGATGAACAGGCCCATTCCCCAGCCCAGAACTCCTACCCTTCTCCGGTTTATCGCCCATCTCTGGGCCCGGTCCGAGAACATGATTACGGCTCCGCTTCGCTGGAAGAAGGCGATCAGGATTCCGATGCTGAACTCGATGGAGCAGATCCAGATGAAATCCTCGTTGCCGAGTGCCCTGGTTATGAGAGCCGGGAATCCCTGGATGCCCTGACCCATCAGGATGACACCTGCAACACAGGCCAGGGCGAGACTGATGACGGCATCTCGTGTGATGAAAGCAAGGACTACTGCCAGAAGGGCGGGGATTATCGAGATCCAACCAGGTTCCATATATTCATTCCGTTCTGAAGATGCCTGTGATACATGTAATTGACACAGGAATTGAACTGGTGGACCGCAGTATATTGGTGGTGTCCTTTTCCATCAAATTCAAACCTCTTTACGAATGAATGTGGAGATGCCTTGATGACGGGGTTCAGACACGTATTTAAAATAGTTGTGAGCCTGTCTTTTCTGCCGGCGATTCTTGCCGCTTCTTCGTGTACACCTTCCTCCAATGATGCGGTAAAACAGTGGAATCTTGTGAAATTACGAATCTCGGAAAAGAGTGTTATCGAAGAGATCGAACAGGACAGTACCGCGATGTCGCTGGTCAGGCAGATAAGGTCACTCGATTACAGGTTCGTATCGAACATAGAGTTCGGATTCCTCTGGGTTATCGTGGATGATGATGATCTGAGATCTCTTCACGATCGGGGATATGACCTCGATGAGGTAATGAGAGAGGGCGAGAGGGAGTTATTCAAAAGAATGGTATGGGGGCCCCGGATGGAGCTCCCCGATGGATACCATACATATGGCGAGGTCATTGATGAATTGAGGAGCTTTCAGCTCAGGTTTCCCGAGATTGCTCATCTGGAATCAATAGGAAGGACACAGGGTTTCGGGAAAGAGATATTCGCACTCAAGATCTCTGATAATGCGGCGATCCGGGAGGATGAGCCCAGGATACTTTTCTCGGCGGCGATCCACGGCAATGAGATAATGGGTACGGAACTTTGTATGGCTTTGATAGATGAGTTGGTGGATGGATATGGACGGGTTGACGCCATCACCCGCGCCGTGGATGGGCTGGAGATCTGGTTTGTACCTGTTATCAATGCGGATGGCTATTCCATATCCACCACGGACCATCCAATGTGGAGAAAGAATGCCAGGGACAATAACGGTGACGGGAGATTATCGGATGGTGACGGAGTTGATCTGAACAGAAACTTCGATTTCAACTTCGAAACAAGCGGGAGTGGAGACCCGTCGTCAAGATACTACCGCGGTACGGCTCCCTTCTCGGAGAGCGGGGTGCGGGCGATGGCGACATTCGTCGGAAATGAGAAATTCCTTTTTTCCGTCACTTATCACAGTGCCGAAGCGCGGGTCTATTATCCATGGCGGATCAGCCGCCACGGGGAGGAGAAATACAGCTCAGAAGATATATTGCTGACCGGGATCGCAGAAGCGATAGCCGGCAGGATCAGGTGCCTCAATGATGAATATTTTTATGAGGCTGTGAGGAATACGTTCGATGACGCCTATACAACCAACTACTACTACGGTGTATTCGGAACCATAGACTTCATGATCGAGCTGGGTAAATACGATCATGTGTACCCGAAGCCGGTGCTGGAGAGGATCATCAATAACAACAAGCCCGGAGTACATTATCTTCTGGAGCGCGCTCATGGGCCGGGACTGACCGGCGTGGTTACCGATAGGATGACAGGGGAGCCCGCTTCGGTCATAGTTCGCATCCTGCCCTTCGATACCGGGGCTGTCACGCCGCGAACCACGGATCCTGCGACAGGTCGCTACTACCGTGTCCTGCAGCCGGGGGAATACAGTCTTGAGATAGAGGCCGAAGGGATGGTAGTGGAGAGGATAGAAAGCGTCGTGGTCGGGGATGGAGGCTGGACGGTATTGGATATACTGATCAATCGTCGGTAGCCGCCGGAATTTCCTTATGCCGGCCTCAGGTAGCGTCGTGGCTTAATCATTGAAAACCTGGCCCTGCGCCAACAACTATCTGCCCGGAGAGCCGGTATTCGATTCCCTCAGTCCAGTTCTGGCAGGAGTTCCGCAGGCAGGTTTTCCCTGAGGTGAGGATGAGATTCTACAAGTCTGACTATATCAGCCAGGTCCTTCTGCCTCTTACTCTTCCGGCGGGTTTTATCCGACCAGGCCCAGACTTTCCCGGTTAGGACATCCACCGCTGCAGCAACATGCATTTTATATCCCAGCACGTCGTGTGGTTCAGCTCTCTGCAGAAAATCCTGATACCGCGGATCGATCTGGATCTGAATTCGCAAATCGGAATCTGCTGCTGACAGGTTAATACTATGTTCGAATTCCTGGACCTTAAGCCCTGCAGCCTCAGACGCTGCAATAACCTTATCCTGCTCTCCAGAAACGATTACCATGTCCAGGTCGAGGCTGACCACTGGTTCAGTGTAGGCGTTGACAGCAAGCCCGCCGATTACGCAATACTGCGACGAGGTCTCTTCCAGGATATCCAGGAATATCTGGAGAAGATCAGTCCCCCTGTTGGAAACCGCATTCAGGAACTCTCTGCCGGTCACAGACACCTCCAATTATAAACATCATAACACACATGCATGATAATAACGAGAGATTCGCCTCAAAGCTCTTTGAGTCGTTCTTCCAGGAGGGTACGACCTTTCAGGTCGGTCATGACCACTAGAATCATTCCCGATTCCAGCGGTGTGTCGGGTGAAGGTTTGTATTCATACTCGTGTGTCTGAGACCGGCAGACAGCAAGCAGCAGGGCACCTTCGATATCATTGATCTGAAGGGAACCGATGGTTAAGTCTGCTTTACAAGCGCTGACGGGTACATTCACCTCTTCTATCCTCAGGTCACCTATTCCGACACGTAGCATCTGATCCAGGAAGGTTACCACTGTGGGCCGGATGAGTTCTGAAGCCATCCTGAGCCCTCCAATACGACTGGGGCTGACAACCGAATCTGCACCAGCAGCCTTGAGCTTGGCATCTATCTCCACAAGTTCTGTTGCAGCAATAATCCTTATTTCAGGTGTCAGGCGACGCGCGGTCAGCACTCCCAGCAGATTGTCTTTGTGGTTATCCATGCAGAAGACAACTCCAGCAGCGTTCTGCAGACCGGCTTTGAGCAGAATGTCATCGTCACTGGGGTCTCCCACGACACCGGGGAGGTCTCCGAGACGCTCGTTGGCTGTATTTATTTCTTCCTGGGTAGGAGCTACAATGACCACACTCCGACCTGTTTTGATCAGCTCTTCCAGTACGTACAGTTTAACGGCTGTATTACCGCAAATGATGTAATGGCCTGTCATACGAGCAATTCTCCTTTGCATTCGCCGCCTGTAGAAAATGTGATGAAGCTGTCCTTCGATTATGAACGCGGCCAGCATCGCCATCGAATAGGCTACTATTCCCATTCCTCCAAGGATGAGGAACATTGTGAATATCCGTCCCGTGGGATTGCCTGCCAGGTTGATAATTTCGCTGAAACCGACTGTTGTTAGGGTAATGATGGTCATGTATAGAGCATCGGTCATGCTGTACTGGCCGCCGCCGATGACCATGAATCCGATCACACCGATGGCGATCACCATGATCAGGGCGGTAAAAGCGAAACCGAGCTGTCTGCGTATCCGGTAGAACTCGGCTTCCCTGCCGCCCGCCTCAGAGCGTTTCTCCAGCCTCTCTTTAATTTCTTTTCTCATCGCATTGGTGTTTATCGTACGCTTGATAAGGATTTCCGCTGACCGGAAGCGGTATCATGGTTGATGAACTGTCCAATTGTACATGGATATATGGTATCCGTCCCGAATAAACGGACAGAATGGAAAAGACAGCTCAGAAGGAAGAAATCCCTGTCAGCATGGCAGACAGTACATAGGCGCTTGAATGCCGGTGTAATTGCGGAACGGTGTACCGAGTATATGTTATACTTGAAACCGGAGATTAAAGACTGCTGTGTTGAAAATTTCCGGGAGGTATCATCAAACATGGATCTGGAAGCTGACATCTGATATCATGGCCCGTCGTCGAAGCGAAATGGAGACCAATTACGAAGTGCGGAGCTTCGACGTGGATATCCCGGTTGAAGAATACCGGTCACTTCCTAAATCTCCTCTATATGTTATCCTCGACAATCTGCGGAGCGCCTTCAACATAGGTTCCATCTTCAGATTGTGTGATACGATGCGTGTCTCGGGTCTCTATCTCTGTGGCTATACTGCCCATCCTCCGAACAAGAAGCTGGCGAAAACCTCACTTGGAACTATTGATTATGTTCCGTGGCGGCATTTTGAGGACACCTGTACAGCGGTCAGATCTCTGCAGGATGATGGAGTAGAAGTCTGGGCGGTTGAGACGACCTCGCATGCCAGGCGCTTTGACACGGCTGACTATCCACGTCCCGTCGGTCTTGTTTTCGGCAATGAAGCTCTGGGAGTTGGCAGTGATGTGCTGGATATCTGCAGCGGTTTCGTGGAGATTCCTACCTACGGCTTCAAGAATTCCCTCAATGTTGCAACAGCAGTCGCTGTAGTAGGATACAGGGTGCTTGAGAAGCACAATTTCAGCTGGTAGAGGAGTAGATTCGACAACAACCGCTTTTAATTGCGGCCGCCCTGGTCTCGATAGTAACTCCATTCTGGCAGACAGCCTTACTGCCACATCTACACAAAGCGGTTCCAGCCTGACTCATAAATCATATAATCAGGGGTTATTAACAGCCTGTTTGGCAATCTGAGAACAGGTTGTTACAGTTATAGCTGGTATTGTCGGGTTGATACGCGGACTGTCAGCAGGCACACTGCAACGGGGTGGTGAGATCAATTGGCAAACGCTAACGAGATCCTCCTTAAGATGGCCCGAACCGTACAGAGATTCACCATGTACGCAGAGGGCCATCCTTCACGAACCTCTACTGTAGATGAACTTCTTGCCTCTCTGGTTTCCCATCTGAACGAGGAAGATGAATTCGTCATTAAGGTGGCCAGAGACCACCTGATCGTCGACGGGGAGAAGACCAGGACTGACAACGTGGCGCTCACCAATCTTGCCAGGCGCCTTCATCAGCATCAGCTCTTTGTGATCACTTTCAAGAAGGGTCTCGAACAGGCAGAAGTTACAGGTTTCCTGGCAGTGGTTGCGGTCCAGGCCGGTAACGTGGGAGTTCCATTCGGTGTATCACCTGATGAGGAACTGAACATATGGCCTCACATCGGGATCGAACCCACACCATATGCCTCACTCCGACTCTCCCGTAAATCTGAATTCGAGGATGATGAAGGATCGGGTGATGCTCTGGGAGGAGACAGTTATGGCGGTGGGGTTGTGGAAGGCCTTGAAGGTGACACAATCGACAGTGGAGTGGAGTTGTCGGCTGGAGGACCTGGCATTGGTATTCCCGGCGCACGTTCAGTGCTCCAGGAGGAGATATCGAGCCTCTTATCGAATTTTGACGACGGTGGCAGGCAGCGTCTGCTGAAGATGTTCCAGGGGATTATGAGGGCCGAAGGAGTCGATGGATCCCCCGACCGGGCCGTTTTGAGTCTTGCCCGGGCAGCCGGAGGGGGGGCCGACAAGCCAGCTGCAACGATGCTGTCACTAATCACCAGGGTAGGACGTAAAATGGGAGCAGGTGGACCAGGTGCTGCAGATGTCAGGCCAGGCGAGATTCTGGGGGAGCTGGTCGGCCAGCTTGAATGCGGCGCAACCATTTCAACCCTCTCCGATGCCGCCCCTGAGACCATGGTAAGACCTGAGTGGGTGGGGGAGATCGAATCGGTGCGGGTTCTGCAGATGAGTGTCGAGATGGATGAGATGACACCGCCGGCTCACAAACACCTTAAGATGTTCGTAACCGACGGGAAGCTGGAAACCCTTATGGGCATGCTCGATGGTGCTCCTGCCGGCAACAGTGCCGCCGGGTCGATCCTCGAAATGGTATCGAAGCCCAGGATACTGATCAGACTCCTTTCTGGTGATCCTCCAGACTTCGACAGTATCGATCGGTTACTGCCGTCTCTGGGCATCACCGCTGCCGGTCCGATGCTCGATATTCTCGTTGAATCTGAGGATGAGGAGGTCCAGAGAGGTTTTGCCGAACGTCTGGTAGAATTTGGTGATGCTGTTGGGCCCATAGCTGTCGAGCACCTGGATGCTGCACCATGGCAGGCCAGGGTGATCCTGCTCACTCTCCTGGGACGGTTGAGCAAGTTGCCGGAGGATTTTACTTTTTCATCCTTCTTCCTGGATGACGACAGGAGGGTGCGTCGTCAGGCACTTGAGACAGGTTTGCAGAAGGGAGAGAACAGGGGACAGGTGATCATTTCAGCCCTGCGTGATCCAGATCAGGATATCGTATCGTTCGGCCTGAAGGAGGTAGCCCGCGGGTGTCCGCCCGAATCCTTGACCAGAATTATTTCTATTTCAAAGGATGGAAAAGAACCGGCGGGAGTCAGGAGGGCTGCTATCCGAGCGCTGGGGACGTCCGACTCCCCGGAAGTTCTGAATGCACTCCTGCAATTGACATGGCAGAGGAAATTCTTCTTCATCTATGGTCTCACCCCTGCCACCCCTGAGATGCTGGAGGCTATAGCAGTTCTGGCCGATCGCTGGAATTCGAATTCGAAGGCAAAAAGGATTCTTAAAGCCGCTTTTAAATCGAAGGATCCCCGGATAAAGGCTGTGGCAGGAAAGAGGGGAGGAGCGCGATGAATGCTGCCGTCAAATTCCTTCACGCCCTTTCACGCATTCTTTCAGCGATTGGCCTCTATGGGGAAGAACACGCGGCCAGGCAGCAGGCACTCGATGAAATCAAGGAATCTCTGGACAAGCTCCAGGAGGAGAATGAGAATCCGGCCTTTACCTTCTTCACGGACGAAGTGGTCTATGCCGATCAACCCCTACATGAGATGCGCGGTTGGGCACTCTCCGGACGATTGGAGAGCAGTGGCATTGAAAGGATCGAATTCTCTGAGGGCGTGACTCGTGAAGAGATGGGTGAATTCATGGTAGAACTCTCTGAGTATGTCAGCGGCAAGCATGATCTGAACAAGAGAGAACCGGGAGAATACCACCACATCAGATTCGGACCGGCCAGCCTGCTTGACAGGGCTTCACAAACTTACACGCTCTTTCATTTATTCGAACAGGCCGATGCAGCCGACGGATTGTTTGAAGAGGCTGACAGGAATGGTCAGATACCTGCCGGACTATCCAGATCGGTACTCGATTCCATTTGGGGAGCGATGCATACAGATGATGGACTGGTGATTCCGATCGTTCCGGTAACCGAGGGGAACGAACTGGCTTCAGTCCGCTCGATGAATACTTCAGTACTGGGGATCGCCCTGGGCGAACACATGAAGTTGAAGGAACAGGAGATCAGGATGATCGGGGAGGCTTCTCTGCTGCACGACATCGGCAAGGTTTCAATCCCGGAAGATATTCTGAACAAACCGGGCAAGCTGACAGATACAGAGTGGGAGGTCGTGAAGAGACATCCTGTTGAAGGCGCGCGGATTCTAATGCGATCGGGAGAAAGATTCGATATGGCAGCAGTAGCTGCATACGAACACCACCTAGCGCTCGATGGAGAGGGATATCCCGAAATGATCTACAAGCGCACTCCGCACAGGGTAAGCCAGGTGGTCAGACTGTGCGATGTATATGACGCCATGCGCACAGAAAGGCCCTATGAACCACCACAATCTCTCGACAGGATAATGGAGGTCATGAAACAGGGAATCGGGACCAAGTTCTCTCCCGACCTGGTTGCAGGTTTCACAGCCATGCTGCGTGAGTGGGATTCGAAGTTCGTTGAGGCTGACACAGAAGCGGCCTGAAAAAGGGAAATATCCGGAATTCCGCATCAATCGTACTCTCATTATTGTTTGGCATATCTTTCGCGTCGTGGGATAATCGAAGACCATGATTTCAGCGGTTATCATCACTCTGAACGAAGAGCGCAATATCGGGCGATGCCTCGATTCGCTGGATGGTGTGGCAGACGAAGTGATTGTCGTGGATTCGTTCTCTACCGATAAGACCGGAGAGATCTGCATCGAAAGAGGAACTCAATTCGTACAGAAGGCATGGGAAGGATATTCAAACGCCAAGAATTATGCCAATACGCTGGCCGGTCATGAATACATTCTCTCGATCGATGCCGATGAGGTCCTGTCGGAAGATTTGAGAAACTCGATCACCACTGAAAAAGAGAGAGGTCTGAATGGAGTATACTGCTTTAACCGTCGGACCAATTACTGCGGCAGGTGGATCAAATACTGCGGATGGTACCCGGATGTGAAAACCCGCCTCTTTCCTGCAGAAATCGCCAGGTGGGAGGGAGATTACGTGCATGAAAGCCTCAGGTTAGACGGCGAACCGGCCTCAACTCATCTGCAGGGCGATATTCTGCACTATTCTTTTTACACGATAGATGAACATTATGAGCGAGTTGAGCGGTATTCACACCTCAAGGCGGAGGAACTTCTGGCTGGCAACCGGAGAGGGACGAAGCTTATAGGGATCATCAGTGCCGTTTCCCGGTTCGTCAGAATGTATTTCTTCAAACTTGGGATACTGGACGGTCGGGCAGGATACCGGATCTGCACGATCTCGGCCTCTGCGGCCTATCATAAATACAGAAAACTGAACGAATTGCGTCAGAATCAAGACAGATACCAGTGAGTAAAATACATCCTGCTATATTACATATATCTACTGCCAGGACCTGGAGAGGTGGAGAACAGCAGCTGACGTATCTTTACGAAGAACTAAATACTAAAAACATTCAACAGATACTTTTATGTGCAAAGAATTCTGTTATAGAGCAATATTTTATTTCAAAGACTTATAAGCACTGTTCTGTCAGAAAGGGCAGTAATATAAATCTTCTGTTTGCGCGGAAAGTCAGGGAGATATGCAGAGGGCATGAAATCGATATTATACATGTTCACGACTCGCATGCGCTCTCGTTTGCACTTCTGGCCGCCGATTTTTTCGGAAATGGTGCTTCACTGGTTGTGAGCAGGAGAGTTGATTTTCCGGTTAAGTCGAAGCGAAAGTACAACCACCCGAACATTAAAAAGATCCTCTGCGTATCCGATGCCATAAGGGAGATCACCGGCAGAGATATCGTGAATAAATCCGCACTGAAAACCGTTTATTCCGGCATCGATCCGGGCAGGTTTACAGCAGGTTGTGGATCCGGGATATTGAGAGAGGAATACAACCTGTCTTCTGATTTTAAGCTTATAGGGAATATCGCCGCTCTTGCTCCACATAAAGATTATTTCACATTTCTGGATACCGCAGAGCTGCTGGTGAAAGAGGATCTTCAGGCCAGGTTCTTTATTATCGGAGAAGGGAAACTGGAAAAAAGATTAAAGAGATATGCTCAAGACAGGGGAATAACCGACCACGTTATCTTTACAGGATTCAGGAGTGACATACCCCGGGTTCTTCCCGAGCTCGATCTGTTTCTGACTACTTCTGAAACAGAAGGATTCGGCACAACGATCCTGGACGCATTTGCCTGCAGGGTGCCGGTTGTTGCAACCGATGCAGGGGGTATCCCGGAGATCGTGGAAGATAACGTCACCGGCCTGCTGGGAGGTGTGAAACGACCTGAAGCACTTGCAGCCGGCGTGAAAAGAATTCTATCTGATGGAACACTGAGAGACCGGATAGTGTCTCGGGCTTACGAGAAGGTGAAATCTTTTACCAAGGAAGTCATGGCGGATAAAACGCTGGAAGTGTATCAGGATATATTCGGTGGAAATCGTGACAGCACATCCGAAATGAAAGGATAGCAGGCATGAGGCTGAAGGAAGTCTTTTATCTGCTTGGATTCAGACCGAAGCCGAAGGTATTCGGCTGTGAGATTCACACTTTCGATCTGCCGCGAGAGGGACAGATAAGCTATGCCCAATGGCTGCATTCCAGTGAAGGGAAGAAACACTTCACTCAGGAAGCCATTGATGAACTCCGCACTTTTCTGGAGCCCGGGGACGTCGCAATCGACATTGGAGCACATACCGGTGATACGGCAATCCCGATGGCATTGGCTGTCGGACGATCGGGGTGCGTTCTGGCTCTCGAACCGAACAGGTATGTATTTCCCGTCCTTGAGAAAAACGCACAATTGAATCGCGAGAAGACGAACATCATTCCCCTGATGTTTGCAGCTACCAGAACCTCAGGTAAGTATGAATTCGAGTACTCCGACCCGGGATTCTGCAATGGAGGGTTGCACGAGGGGATCAGCAGGTGGCGGCACGGCCATGCGTTCAAACTTGAGGTGGAAGGACGGAACCTTCAATCCTTGATCGAGGAAGAGTACCAGTCCCTGGCATCGAGAATCAGATACATAAAGATCGATACCGAGGGGTATGATTTTGCGGTTCTTCAGTCGATTTCCGGGCTTATTGAACAGACCAGACCCTTTATTAAAGCTGAAGTCTTCAAGAATACTAACAGCGAACAACGTCAGGAACTTTACAATGAAGTAACCAGCCACGGGTATGAGGTCTACCGGGTCGAAAGCGATTCCAATTACCGCGGAGAGCCTGTAGGAAAGGACGACCTGACCAGGTGGCGCCACTTCGACATCTTCTGTATACCTGTAGAATAATTGTATTTTCAGGCAACCTTCCTTTCATTTCCGTCGTCTTATAATCAACAGCTGATATCAACAGGTGATTTAAGCCAATGCCTTTCCGATAACTCCGGATGGGCACTGGCGAAGTTTCCAGTATGGAAACGAGTAATTTTACGCAAGGTCAAGGAAATCAACGGATTGCGCGGAGACGTACATGTGTACGTCGCACAAGAAATCCGGCAGATTGACGCCGAGATTGCGCAAAAGGGCCGTTTCCGGACGGAAACTAAGCTTAACGATCATCTCATCTACCGGAGTACTCATGGCCGGCTCAAGTAATAATCTGATGTATGGAAGTGTCGATCTATTGATACTGAAGACACTCACCTTTGGTGGCCCGATGCATGGATTGGCCATTGGTGAAGAAATCCGGAAACTGTCAAGAGATCGGTTACAGATAGAGGGCAACGCCCTCTACCCGTCACTTCATCGCCTGGAAGGAAAGGGATTGCTGAAAGGGGAATGGAGGATTTCAGAAAAGGGGAGGAGGGCCAGGTTTTATGTATTGACCACGGCTGGCCAGAAATGCCTCAGGAAAGATATGAAGGAGTGGATAAGCCATACTGATGCAGTCAGATATGTACTTGAACTGGCTGCCGGAGAGGTGTAATGGACGGCAGATCGGGCTGGAAGCGCCTGTTCAGACTCGAAGAATCACACCGACATCTGAACCGGAATATAGACGAAGAGATCATGTTTCACCTGGAGAGCAGGATCGAAAGTCTGATGGAAGAAGGGATGAAGGAAGAAGAAGCGCGTGCCGAGGCACATAGAGAGTTTGGTGAAATTGAAAGTACCCGGGAACAGCTTGCAAGGATAGATAACCGGAATTTAAGGCGCCGGACCATCGGGGACGCACTTTCAACTGTCCTTCCCATCCGGTGCCGCAATACCGCGAATGGGAAATCAGAAGCACTGTTTACAGCTCGATGGGAGCCCTCACCGAGCAGACCCTCGACTACATTGGAGGTGAAAGGCCGGAACGACTCAGCGGAATCATGGTGACTCCTGAGGTTTTCCAGATACTGGACACCGCCACTATCCTCGGGCGGATATTCCTCGCGGACGATTTCAATGGAATGCCGCAGGTTGTCATCCTCGGTCACTCGACCTGGAGGCGCATCTTCGGAGAGGACCGATCCATCATCGGTAAGACGATCATCTTGAGCGGGCACCCGACCGTGATAATAGGAGTTCTCGATCCTGGCTGGGTATCTCCACGCGGATTAATGGGAGAGGAGGTGGATGTCTGGCTGCCGCTCGACGTCACCCTGCCCGAATTCCAATCGACAGGCTATTATATACTCGAAGTAATAGCACGGCTGAAGCCGGGTGCGAGCATCAAAACAGCTCAGGCTGAAATGAACCGGTTGGCGGTCACGCTGAATGAGGAAATGCCCGATACTTTCGTAGACTGGGAAGGAAATCCACGGCGTATCCCGATCATCTCTCTGCAGTCCGCCATAACCGGGGATATTGAGTCGCCCCTGCTCCTTCTCCTGGGAGCAGTATCTCTCCTGCTCGCGATCGCCTGTGCCAATGTCGCGAACCTCGTACTCGCAAGAGGCACAGAGCAGGTACACGAGATCGGCCTTCGTTTTGCTCTCGGAGCGAGCCGTCGCCGCCTGATGGGTCAGTTGCTCACTGAGAACGCTCTGCTCTCGGTCTCAGGCGGAATGATAGGCATAGTGATAGCGGTGTTCGGTGTCTGGATATTCAATACAATGAATCCCGGAGGAATTCCGATGGCGGACGGGCGATCGAAGAGTTCTCCGTCATCAACCCGATCACGGATGGGTATTTCTCGGTTCTCAGAGCTAACCTGCGCGGACGGGAATTCATTTCTGGAGATGAGCTGCCTGATCCGATTCCAGCTGTAATTTCAGAATATCTTGCCGATCTCCTCTATCCCGGAGAAGAGGCTTTAGGCCGTACCTTTACCACAGGAGAGGAGAGTACTTTCAGCATCATTGGTGTCGTCTCCGGTCTCCATCACTGGGGTTTCAGGCAGTGGAGCAGGGGACACGTCTGGGTTCCGTGGAAACGTTTTGGTGCAGGCGGCAGTCGATGCTCCATCATTGTACGTACTGAAGGAGATCCTGCTCTTTGGCGTAGCCTTATCTGCTTCTTACCTGCCTGCGAGACGAATCGCCCATGTTAATCCTGTTGAAACACTCAAACAGGAATAGGAGGAGAGAAGAGCTCTATCTGCCGTGTCAGGTATTCGATTTCCTGCTGCTCCTCCAGGATTTTGACTTTGGAACGTAACAGTTCCATTTCACTGATCAGCCCTCTTTCGAATAACTGCTGGAGTCTTTCACCCTGTGCTACAGTTATCTGGATGAGAGATCTCAGCAGTTCGAGTCGATTCTTCATTTTGTTCAGTTTGACTTCTCTTGTTACGTCTTCCTCAGTGATCTCACCTTTCAGAAAACGCTCACGGATCTCTATCTGAGCGGCGAGATCCATGTATGCGTATTGAGATTCTCTGAATGCTGCCTCCATTTCCTGATACTCGATTTCATTAATCGCTCCGGCATCCAGCAGGTGCCTGCTTCTCTTCTGTTTTCTTTCTGCCTGCTTCAAGGCCAGTGCTACCACCGCAAGCCGGTGGGTCAGACGTTCAGAGAAGTAGTCCTTCCCTCCTATGAGTGGGGCAGCCGGATCGTTGCGAGGTTCTTCGCCGCTGGCTCTTATTTCCTCGATGTCGATCTGGAGACATATAAGCTGTGATTCGATCTCCTGCAGTCTCATTTGAGCAGCAGATACAGCCTCCTCGCCCACGAACCCTGCCTGGAACTGATTCTGAATCTCCGTCATCTCTGATCGGATGATCCTCAACTGCAGTTCTGTTAGTCTCAACTCCATCTCGACACGAGCTATCAGAAGTTCCTTTTGCCTCGATTCCTGGATCTGGTCCTTTGCCACTACTCCTGCAGCTCCGCAGAAGAAGGAGACGAGCACCAGGGCGGCAATCCCCAGATATCGGTAATCGGTCAGTCTGATCGGAGAGCTGAACCTTTCTTTCCTGCCGAGAGCTGTCCTGATCTGCCACTGTAGATGTTCGACATATTCAGGTCTGGGCTGATGCGTGTCAGTCATGTTTTCACTCCATCCGGTTTGAGAAAAGTCTCCAGGTGTCGGCGCAGGGAGATTCTCGATCTTCTTAATCTGCCCTCAACACCCCGTTCCGAAATTCCGAGCGTGGCGGCGATTTCCGACACCTTCATTCCTTCAAAATGAAAAGCCTCGAGAAGATGTGCCTGTGCAGGCTTCAACAGGGCCATGGCCTTGTTGATCAGGATCGCTGTGTCAGGAGAATCGGTTTCAAATCCATCATCGAACCTGCCCGGTTCCCATCCGGCGGGCAGACTGTCAAGAGACACAGGTTTGACGCGCCTGAAGTAGTTGAGCAGGAGGTTCCTTGCCACCGTCTTCAACCAGGCCACAGGCTCTTCTGGAATACCTTTACGCCGCCAGTTGACGACAGCTCTCAGCCATGCTTCCTGCGTTACATCCTCGGCAAGGCTTCTATCTCCGCCGCACCTCCGGGAGACATACTCATAAAGAGGTATAATATTCTTCTCATAAATCTGCAGGATGGATTTTTCGTCCATCTGATTCTCCCGGGGCGTGTTGAGGTCGCTTCTGTCTAATTGACACATCAGCAGCTGAAAACCCACGCAAATATGCAGCATATAATGAACACGCAGCTCACCCGTGTCGGTTGCATCATGGTGTGACTAATCAGGCTCGGATTATGGGAAGAGATGTGAAGCAAAATAGCGGGCTGCAGTTATATAGAGTGTGAATATCTGCGTTACAGGAATATCAGGGTTTCGCGCGTCGGTTCTCTGGCTGCTCTTTGTGCTGCTGACCGGCGGTTGCGGATCAGAAGGGGTGACCCGGCCGACAGGCCGGGGCTGGGTATTTGAAATTCTGGATTCCGGAAATCTGGCAGGTGTTCACAGCAGCCTGACTACCTCGACAGACGGTACCGTTCATGTTGTCTACTACGATGGAGATTCCGAGAGGTTGTATTATGCCCGTCGGATTGGACCTGATCAGTGGGTGAGAACGCGTATCGATACCGTAGGAAGATTCGGGCGTTTTGTGACTATTGAAACGGGTCCGGGTGACACTCTTCATCTTGCCTATCAGGACAACTATCATGCGGACCTGAGATACGCGAAGTTCGATGGCAGTGAATGGAACTATGAGCGTTTTGTACCTTCTGAATCGTTCGGCGGATCGCCGAAACTGCTGATTGAGCCTGATAACCTGCATCTGCTGGAAATCAACGCTGACACCGACCGGATCAATTACTGGATCGGGTCATTCCAGAACTGGAGACTGGCCGGACAGATATTCGTCTACAGGATATCGATAAACACCTATGATTTCACCGTAGGGCCCGATGGGCCTGTTATTGTCGTCTTTGAAGAAAGGTATTCACAGGGGACCACGCTTGTATTGAAGACCGCTGCTGCACCTGAATCACTCTGGACATCCACTGAGGTTGCCACATCGATTGATCCCGGTTCGACCCCGGCCTGTGAGTACGATCAGGACGGCGATCTTCATATTCTCTATCAGAAAACGGACGGGAGAATTTATGACACTGCTGCAGGGATGGTAGATGAAGGGAGAGATAACGGATTGATACGTCTCTGCAGGGGTCCCGGACCCGATGGTGGTTTATGGGCGCTCTATCCCCATGAAGAGGGTCTCGGACTTGCCCGTTTTACGAGCGGCGGCTCCTGGCAGCGGCAGACCATCATCGACAATCTCAATCCGTACGGACAATACGACCTGCATGTCGCTAAGGATGGTTCGATCAGTATCAGCGTTTATTCTGATACATCCAGAGAACTCTATTACGGCCGGTGGGAGGGTCTGCCTTGAACGGGACTGCAGGAAAGAGAATTCTGGTTCCATCTCTGTTGCTGCTGCTTCTCAACGTTCCGGTCCAGGCTCAGTTTGTAAGATCTTTCCAATCTTCTCTGAATCTGCCCCGGCCAGATGCACCAACCCGCACCAAAATATATGCCGGTCTTATAGCAGGTGCGGCCCTGTACGGTCTCCTGGCACCTGAACCGGATGATTTCAGGATAGATCTTAATGAGTACGGTGCCACGGTCATTCCAGGGACGAGTTCTTACCGATATTTCGTGCGCCGGCGTGAGGTTACTCCCGAAGAATTTTTCCGGACCATGGATAACGAAAAGGTGCATGATCGTCGAGCTGCGGATGAAAGGTACAGGGCCAGAACCGTAAAGAAGTACCTTCGTGGAGTTGTTTTCGGGACCTATCTGCTTATGCTGGCAGATATGCTCTGGCTGGCTCCCGGTGACCGGGATAGTCGACGGTTCAGTATCCGGTTCCTCAGCATTCCAGATGCTCGTTCAACGATAAAGAACAGAGCTGTCGGTGTCCGCCTTTCTCTGACACTTCGTTGAATCCTGGAACAGAACCGGCAGCTCTTGACCGATCTCGTTCTTACAATTTGATAATCCGTGACAATTCCGCCTCGGCAGCGATGAACCCAAAGGCGGGCCAGTAGGATCCGGATACGACTCTTCTAAAGGTTTCCAGAGCTTCTTCCTTCCGGCCTGTTACCAGATAATAATTGCCTACTCCATAACCGGATGTGGCTATTTCCAGATCTTCGGCATCATCGGTTATCA
>CAZWVF010000052.1:0-19344 GCA_964637695.1 uncultured Gemmatimonadota bacterium
ACAAATGTCGGTACCGAGAGTGACGCCGCGCCCGGCCTGCAAGGCGCGGTGACGATGGAATAGCCGTGTGCTATTCCGAAGAGGCGCAACACAGCCGGTCGGGATGCGGCGCCGCTCGAATACCACGGTTGTTGCGTGACAGGGCACTAGGTTTCCGGACGGAAACCAGACTATGTAAGGCCCTTGGCAGCGTCAACAGAGAACCAATACGATAATACACATGCTCCCGGAATCCTACAAAGCACACTGCGGACGGCTGATGCTTATCCTGTTGCCTCTGCTCCTCACAACTGGAGGATACAGAGCTGCTTCGGCACAATCGGCGGAGCTGCTGTATGAGTTCCATCCCGAAAAGGTGCCCGTACGCCGCCTTCCTTTCGAGGCACCTGCCAGGCCCTCCATAGGAGTTGTTCTGAGCGGCGGCGGCAGCAGGGCGATGGTGCACATAGGCGTACTCACGGCTCTGGAGGAAGCGGGCCTCCACCCCACCTTTATTGCAGGCGTCAGCGCGGGTGCTGTTATCGGGGGTCTCTACGCGGCGGGATTCACTCCATCTGAACTGGCGATAATGGCCGGGCAGATTCGCTGGCAGGACCTGTTTACAGACACAACTGAACGGATCAATCTCTTTCTCGCCCAGAAGGAGGAACGGGCTACATATGCCCTGCAGATCCGGTTTGACGGTTACAAACCGATACTGCCCACCAGCTATCTGACCGGTCAGCGCGTGAGCGCTCTCTTCTCCGATCTGACTTTCAAGGGTGACTACCTGGCAAATGGTGACTTCGACGGCCTGGAGATCCCATTCAGGGCCGTTGCCACAGATCTGCTGACCGGTGAGCGGGTCGTACTCTCCGATGGAATCCTCTCTGAAGCATTGATGGCAACCTCGGCGATTCCGATCCTTCTGGCTGCGGTTCCGAGGGGAGATCAACTGCTGGTCGATGGAGGTCTGGTCGATGCCATTCCTGTCAGTGTCGTGGAGGAGATGGGCGCCGACCTTATAATCGCCTCAGACGTCTCCGCAGCCCTGCGGCCGGCTTCCAGACTGGGTAATCCGCTCGAAGTGATTGACCAGGTAACCAGCATCATGATGCGGGTTCCCAACTCCTCATCTCTCGACCGTGCAGATCTGGTGATCGCTCCCAACATACCCGACCATCTATCCACTGATTTCGAGGGCATAGACACCCTCATCACAGTTGGATACCGGACGGCAAGGGAGGCACTTCAGCAGTGGGAAGGCCGGCCTGAAGCAGGTCATCTCATAAGGCTCGCAGGTGTCCATGAGGAGCACGGGCCCGGATTTCGTGTCGCCGGCGTTGAGGTTGAGGGGGGCAGTGAGGAGCAGAAGGAAAGGGCAGGCAATCTGATCGAAAGAGAGCTTACGGGACGCAGTGTCGATGCGACGGGTCTGGATGTTACGGCGGCACGGCTGCTGGAGGACGGCACGCTCGCAGATGTACGCCTGCAGGTCTTTTCCCTGCCGGCCGGTCAGCCGGGACAGTTGAGGGTCGTATCTCTGAACGTGATCCTGCAGAGCCGGCCGATGCTGCGCGAGATCCTCTTCGAGGGAGCGAGGCTGTACGATGCTCCCGAATTGCGCAGGGCGATCGGTTCGACGATCGAAGAACCTGTTGACCGGGTCAAGGCTGCCGGAGACATCAAATCGCTGGAACGCTATTACCGTGACCGCGGATATCCCCTGGCGATTGTGCGCAACGTCAGGTTCGATCCGGTTTCCGGCGTACTCACCTTCGAGATCGATGAAGGGATAATCGAGGAGATCCGTGTAGAGGGACTTGAAATAACACGCGACGTGGTGATCCTGCGTGAACTCCCATTCACTGTGGGAGAACCATTCGGGCTCAACTCCATTCAGGAGACAATCGACACAATCTACGGAACCGGTCTCTTCGAACGGGTCCTCATCGAGCCGGCCAGGTCCGAGAATGGAGGCCTGGCTGTGATCGTACGCGTTGAAGAGCGTTCCCGGCATCTTGCCCGTTTCGGACTCCACTACCTGGAGGAGCAGCAGACCGAGATCTTCCTGGAATACAGGAACGAGAACATGCTGGGGCTTGCCGGCAAATTGAGTCTGCTCGGAATGACGGGGAACCGCCGGGGAGCACTTAAAGTCGAGACAAGGTTCGATCGTCTCTTCCGCACATTTCTGACCTACCAGATAAGGGCGGGATATTATTACGACGAGATGTTCTCGTATGCGGGCGAAGACAGAATCGGGATGAGCCGGGAGAATACCCTGCACATCTCCGCCGCAGTCGGTCAGCAGGTACACAGGCTCGGCCAGTTGAGTCTCGGCGTGAAGGCCGAGGATGTACGGGTGTCAGCAGTGGAGGGTATCGGCCTGCCGGACGCCACCCACCATATCAGGGGGTTTGAACTGCGCAGCATCGTGGACACCCAGGACCAGACCCCTTTCCCCAGAAATGGTGTCAGGCACGAGTTCATCTACGAGACCGCAACCGATGCCCTCAACAGCGATATCTCGTATGTACGCCTGCTCCTTTCCCTGGAGTGGTTCAATACAGTTGGGCGTCACACCTTTCATCCCCGTTTCTTCTTCGGCTCATCCGATAATACGCTGCCTCCGGTAAGGTGGTTCAGACTCGGGGGAATAGACTCCTTTTACGGCTATTACAGGGATCAGGTGCGCGGCCGCCAGGTCCTTCTGATTTCGGGCGAATATGTCTTCAGGATCCCATGGCGGTCCGTTTCACCGCTTCTGCTGTCACTCCGGTACGACTGGGGGGGCGGATGGGAGGATTCTCTCTCCCTTGCGCTGAAGGACATGATCGGAGGAGTCGGTATCAAAGTAACCATCGACAGTCCTGTCGGACCGCTGGAAGTGGCCTATGGAGTGCGTGAGGGAGGATACGACAAGCTCTACGTCAGTTTCGGTTTCCACTGGTAGGACGGCCGTTCAGCAGAAACTCAAGAGCCTGAAAGGACCTCCTTCAGTCTCTCGATGACATCCCTCTCCAGCAGTCCGTTCATTTCGAGCATGCGCAGATTCAGCAGGGCAATCTCCCTGTAGACAGGGAGAAAGTCGGGGAAGCGATCTGCAAGGGCCTTGATCTGCTGTCTCACCACCTCGACATCACCGCGACTGACGGGTCCGGTCAGCCCTTCCGGCAGGCCGGGTTCCGAGATCGTCTCCGCAGCAGTCGACATGTTCGGTACGATCCCCTTTTCGATGAAGGCACGATCGAGATCGAGGTGTTCGGAAATCTGCTCTGCGGCCCATGCCAGAGCCATCACACCGGTAAAAGCCATAACCCCGGCGGCATGATATATCGATTTGTCCTGTCGGGAGATATCCAGAGGGTGGCCCCCCACCAGGTCTGCCAGAGCATGCCCGATCTCCTTTGCTCTCCCATCGCCTTCAATACCCAGGATGGTCCCGCCAAAATGTTCAAGACCCTGCCTGCGGTCATTGAATGGTTTCATCGGGTGAAAGGAGAGGCGCGTTATCCCCTCTGTGCCGGCGGCCGCGGGCAGAAGAGCTTCGGCAGGCTCGGTAGCAGATGTCTGGAGCAGACACGATCCCGCTTTCAATGCTGCACCTCTGCCGATAGATGCGGCGGCATCCGCAAGATTGCTGTCGGGCGGGGTCACAAGGATCAGACGGGCCCTCTCTCCCAATCCCGAATACGGTTCCTCGATCAACCCGGCACCCAGTTCAGAGGCGAGTCGTTCGCTCCATTCACCTGATCCTCCACCAACTGCGACAACAGGGAATCCCAGCTCAGAGAGTGCCCGACACAGTGCAGAACCCACCCGTCCGGGCCCTATACAGGCAACCGGCCAGGCGGATGGCTGCAATCCTCTGTCCTGTTCCCACAGCGGCCAGCTCACGGGATGCTCTCCCCGGTATTCACTGCCGATCTCCATTGATGGTCATATGCGCCCCATCCACATCCCTGATCAATCTGTTCAGCATGCCCACACGCGCCTCGTTTGTTCGCACCAGCAGTTCTACACTCTCATCGTCGTAATTGCGTTCAAGCACAGCGCCCATCTCGTACACACTGTTCACAATATCGGCACGCGCCTGCGGAATCGACAGCCTGGCCATCACCTGCCGGCTGCGCACAGCGTCCACCAGTGCCGATACAAGATCCTCGATCCCCTCGCCCGAAAGGGCGCTGATCGCAATAGAGTCAGGATAGGCTGTTTTCACCCGATCTATCACCCCCCTTTCTGCGCGATCGATTTTATTGAACACCATCAGGGTTGGATGATTCAGAATATCGAGATCTTCGAGAATCTTATTTGCGCTCGTTATATGATCCTCGAAGTGCATGTGGCTCACATCGACCATGTGCACCAGAAGGTCTGCCACGACCGCTTCCTCCAGGGTGCTTCTGAAAGAGGCCACCAGGCCGGGTGGGAGCTTGCGGATGAAGCCGACGGTATCGGTGATCAGAACCGCCGGTCCGCCCGGCAGATCGACCGAGCGTGTAGTGGCGTCGAGAGTGGCGAAGAGCCTGTCCTCAACGAATACATCCGCATCCGCAAGATGATTCAGGAGAGTTGATTTGCCGGCATTCGTATAACCTACCAGTGTAGCCTGGAAGAATCCCTCTCTTCCCTGCCGCTGCGTACTCCTCTGTCTTTCTATCCGATCGAGCTCCTTGTGGAGTTCTGCTATCCGGTTCCGTACGAGCCGGCGGTCGACCTCGAGCTGCGTCTCGCCGGGTCCGCGGGTACCGATGCCACCCTCCTGTCTCGAAAGGTGCGTCCACGCTCTGGTCAGCCTCGGCAGAAGGTATTCAAGCTGAGCCAGCTCTACCTGGGTCTTCGCCTCACGCGTCTTTGCCCTCTCGGCGAAGATATCGAGTATCAGAGCGGAACGGTCGACGATCTTGGCCGGGATAGCTTTTTCAAGATTTCTTATCTGGGCCGGACCCAGGTCCTCGTCGAATATCACCAGGTCGGCATTTACCGCCGTGACGAGCCTGCCGACTCTTTCGGCGAATCCACGTCCGACATATGTGGCCGCGTTGATGCGTGATCTGCTCTGAACCAGCCTGTCGACGATATCCGCACCGGCGGTGTCGGCCAGCAGGATGAGCTCATCCATCGATTCTTCCACAGAGATCTGACCGTCGGATGCCAGATCCACACCCACCAGCACCGCCCGTTCCCTCCGGTCCTGTCCGGTCAGATCGTATGGAATCCGCGGCATCAGCTCCGGTCTCCATTTCTTGAAAGGAGCCCAAACGGGTTCCCGAAGGAGCCTTCATTGCTATATAACAAGTTGTGGATAACCTCTATACTCATCGATGACATGTTCACGTTAATTTGTTGTAATTCAACAAGATATCGGGTTTTCCACAGAAAACACGAAGTTATCCACATGGTAACCACAAGCTGGTCCACAATTGGTCCACATTCCCAGTTAAAACTGCCTGCGCCAGCGGCCGGTAACGAGTAATCCCATCTGCCAGAGATAGATCGTCAGAGGCACAGCGGCAACTCCGAGAACTGTCGTCGCTGCAGGAAGCCGTATCCCGACAATCAGCAGAACCAGGATCAGGGCCAGAAATATATAGCGCATTACAAAGCCGGCCGCAGCCCTCCAGCCGGCAGAGATATCTCCGCCGCCGGCTTCTGCGGTCTTTCTGGCCAGATCAACGAACCGGCTGGTCGCGGCGAAGTTGGCTGCAGAGAGGAAGGCACCGCAGAAGAGCCCGACTCCGTTAAGGGTCTGTCCGAGTATAATAAAAACGATCGCGGCGATCAGGCTCAGCAGGAGTGCGCCCGCCGCGATCTTCCAGGTGGTGCCCCAGAGGGGATCCTCCATAGGCAACAGCCCGGGGGCTTATCCCCGTGACTGTTCTGAGCTTACTGCAAAGGGCGGGGCAGATTGTTCGGTACCGGTTTCTTCTGCCCGCTTCGCTTTCGGGAGTGCATCATTGCTCATATGGCATGTACCGTTGAAGATGGCGCCTTCTTCGATGATCAGTTTCTTGGTGGTCACATCACCGATTACAGCGCTGTTGCCTTCAAGGATCACCACTTCATCAGCTTCGATGTCACCTACAACTTTCCCCCCGATTGTGGCGTTCTTCACCTTTACACTCGCCTCGAGCACGCCCGTCTTGCCAACCAGAAGGCTGTCGGAGCATGTTATCTTGCCCAAAATCTTCCCATCGACCCGCATACTGCTCGATACATTGAGGGATCCCTCAATAACAGTTCCATGTCCGACCAGGGTGTTCATTGTTCCGTCTCCTGTATGGCTCTTTGCCATTTTATTCCTTTCAGTACCGGGGCAGGTACGTGTTGGGATCGACGAGACGACCATTCTTCACAACTTCGAAATGAAGGTGCGGTCCGGTCGTCACACGACCAGTGCTGCCCACGTACGCAATTATATCCCCTTTCTTCACAATCTGTTCAGCCCTAACCACTATCCTGGAACAGTGCCCGTACCGGGTGGAGAGTCTGCGGCCATGATCTATTTCGACCAGGTTGCCGAATCGATCATCCATTTCCGCATATACCACTCTGCCGTCGGTCACCGCTCTAACGGGCGTTCCGGTCTGGGCCGCAATATCAATCCCTGTATGAGATCCACCGGCTCCTCCACCCTCCCCAAACTGTATTGTGGGCCACCCCTGGGCAACCGGCCAGACGAAAAAGGGAATCGCATCATCCGGTTCGCCACCGAGGTTGCCGGCCTGGACTGCCGGATCGGGTGCTTCCCGATCTGTACCGGCGGCCTCTGAAGTTCCCTCTGGTGTCAGCTGATAACGATAACCGGGCCAGTCTTCCGGAAAATCTATCCCGAGCCGTGACCGGATCTTGTAATCGGTTTCCAGCATATCCCCCATCAGTCGCTCCAGCTTCCATACCTTCTGTACTTCCAGGGTCATGCGATCATTCTCGTTTTTGATCCGCGAAGTCTCAAGAGCCACCGACGCAACCTTCCAGTAGGTTGCCACCCCCATACCTGCAAGAACGATTGCAAGCAGAACCAGTCCGGCGACCAGTCTTATGCCGAAAGGGCCCATGCGCATCTGACGCGTCCCGCTGTTGTCATCGGGCACGAACATTATCGTCCAGCTGCGGCGTTTCTTCACGTTACTGTCTTTCTCAACATATCAGGTCGAACGAAAATTTACAGACCGACATCCAGCCGGTCGCAGATCCTTGTCAGATCATCCGAGGAGTAGTAGTCGATCTTGACCGTTCCCTTTTTCTCAGAGCCTGCAATGGCGACTTTGGTTCCCAGGGCCCGCTGCATTTCTTCCACCAGAGCCTGCAGTCTGGGAGTCAGGCGGGTTCTGTCCTGCTTTCCACCCCCCTCTTTCTCCTCGGTAATCCGACGGACCATCCTCTCGACATCCCGTACGGAAAGCTGGTTCTTCACGGCGCGGCGCGCCAGTTCCACCTGCTGCTTCTTTGTCGGCAGCCCCAGCAGGGCCCTTCCATGCCCCTCGCTCAGTTTATCTTCCCTGATCAGCTTCTGGACCTCACCAGGCAGGGTGAGTATCCGCATCGTATTGGCTACGGTGGTTCGGCTCTTGCCAACACGCTCCGCTATCTGTTCCTGCGTCAGGTCGCAATCCTCGGAGAGCCGCTTGTAGGCTTCAGCCATATCGATGGCGTTAAGGTCTTCCCGCTGAACATTCTCGATCAGCGAGAATTCCAGCATTTCCTCTTCGCTCTCCACATCGTAGACGATTGCAGGGATGGTTTTCAGGCCTGCCAGTCTGGCCGCCCGGTGCCGCCTTTCACCGGCAACCAGCTCGTAGCCATTTTCAGCAGGCCGCAGAAGAACCGGCTGCAGCACCCCCTTCTGCCTGATGGAGGCTGCAAGTTCCTCCAGCGCCTCGCGATCGAATTCCCGCCTCGGCTGGTATGGATTCGGCTTGATCCTGCTCAGCCGTATCTTCCGGACACTCCCGGATTCTCCCGGACGTCCCGGTCCGGTCCCTTCCCCGGCAGCTGCTGCCGGTTCATCGCCCGCACCCGGGATCAGGGCGTCGAGGCCTTTACCCAGTGCCTTTCTTGCCACGAGCGACAATCTCCTTTGTAAGACTGATGTAGTTCTCCGCACCTGTGGAGAGGATGTCATACTGGATGATCGGCATGCCGAACGAGGGCGCCTCACCCAGGCGGACATTTCGCATGATCTTCGTACCGTAAACCTTGTCGTTAAAGAACCGACGTGCTTCCTCGGCCACCTGTTTGCTCAGATTGAGCCGGCTGTCGAACATCGTCAACAGAACTCCTTCGATATCCAGGTTGGGATTCAGGTGCTTCTGAACCAGCCGGATCGTGTTGAGCAGCTTTCCGAGTCCCTCCAGGGCATAGTATTCGCACTGTATGGGTATTATCACCGAATCGGCCGCGGTCAGCGTGTTGAGGGTGAGCAGACCCAGACTTGGAGGACAGTCCACCAGTATGAATTCGTAATCCTCCCTTATCGTTTCGAGGGCCTGCTGAAGTTTCTTCTCCCTGCCGATCATGGCCACAAGTTCCAGTTCGGCTCCGGTAAGACGAATGTGACTCGGTATCAGGTCGAGCCCGTCCACCGAAGTGGAAACCAGAGCATCCTCTATTGATATCTCCTCGATCAGGGCTTCGTAGATGGTCAGATCCACCTGATTGGGATCGACACCCAGTCCGGAAGTGGCATTGGCCTGAGGATCGATATCAATGAGGAGTGTCGACTGACCCACCTCGGCCAGGCACGCCGAAACATTGACAGCGGTGGTAGTCTTGCCCACCCCACCCTTCTGGTTGGCTATGGCGATTACCCTGCTCACATACTCCTGCTTTACCTGTCTTTCCTGAGAACCTGTTCACCCGGAGTTGTCAATAATATCACCTGTATTATCACCTGTCCCGCCAGGTGGCCCGGCTTTCCTCCAGCACGGCCTGAGCTGCAGCCAGGCGGGCGATTGGAACACGGTAAGGCGAACACGATACATAGTCCAGCCCCACATTGTGGAAAAATGTTACGCTGTCGGGATCTCCTCCATGCTCGCCGCAGACCCCCACCTTCAATTTCGGATTGATCCCTCTTCCCAATTTTACACCCAGCTCCACAAGCTGGCCCACTCCTTCTATATCGAGGCTCTGGAAGGGATCTCCACGCAGAACGCCGCTTTCAATGTAATCGGTGAGGAAGCGACCCGAATCATCGCGGCTGTAGCCGTAAGTCATCTGGGTGAGGTCGTTGGTGCCGTATGAGAAGAACTCCGCCCTTTCGGCCACCTTGTCGGCAACAAGACATGCCCTGGGAATCTCTATCATGGTACCGACCAGGTATTTGACCTTCACCTTCTTCCGCTTCATTACCTGCTCGGCTACTCTTACGATAATATCCTGAAGGATATTGAATTCGTGTTCGGTTCCGATCAACGGGATCATCACCTCCGGGAATACCTTGATCCCCTTCTTCGATACGTTGCAGGCCGCTTCGAAGATCGCCCGTGCCTGCATCTCTGATATCTCCGGGTAGGTGATCCCCAGCCTGCAGCCGCGGTGGCCCAGCATGGGATTGAATTCGACCAGCGCTTTGGCCCTCCTGCGGACTTCGGCCGGTCTGACCTTCAGCGCTCTGGCAATCGCCTTTACCGCTTCTTCTTCGTGAGGAAGGAATTCGTGCAGGGGAGGGTCGAGCAGGCGGATGGTGACCGGCAGGCCGTCCATCGCCTTGAAGATCCCCTCGAAGTCCCTTCTCTGCATCGGCAGCAGTTTCTTCAATGCGGCCCTGCGGCCCTCCTCGGTGTCGGCCAGGATCATCTCCCTCATCGCATTGATCCGTTCACCCTCGAAGAACATGTGCTCCGTGCGGCACAATCCTATCCCCTCGGCACCGAAATTACGTGCGACCCGGGAATCTTCCGGGGTATCCGCGTTGGTACGCACCTTCAGCCGGCGGGTTTTATCCACCCACTTCATCAGAGTATGGTAATCGCCGCTCAACTCGGGATCACTCGTCTCGACTTTCCCACTCATCACCTCTCCGCTGGTGCCGTCGATGCTGATCCACTGCCCCTGTTTGACGACCTTCTTCCCGACCTTGAAATGCTTCTTCTTATAGTCGACTTCGAGTGCCTCGCAACCGGCCACACAGCATTTGCCCATTCCCCTGGCCACTACCGCCGCGTGGCTGGTCATGCCGCCGCGGGCAGTCAGGATCCCGCGTGCCGCATCCATGCCGCCGATATCCTCGGGACTGGTCTCAAGCCGTACCAGGATCACATCCCTGCCGTCGGCTGCCCATTTCTCGGCATCAGCGGCGCTGAATACAACCTGACCGACCGCTGCACCTGGTGATGCCGGAAGACCTCTGGCGAGAACCGTCCTCTCCGCTTTCTCCTTGAAGGAAGGGTGAAGCAGTTGATCCAACTGGGCCGGTTCAATCCGGCGGATCGCCTCTTCCTGGTCGATCAGACCTTCTTTCACCATGTCGATGGCGATCTTGAAGGCGGCGTGAGCCGTACGCTTGCCGGTTCGGGTCTGGAGCATCCAGAGGTGTCCGCCCTGGATGGTGAACTCGATATCCTGCATATCCCTGTAGTGTTTCTCCAGTCTGGCCCGGATCCGCTCCAGCTTGTCGTAGATGGCCGGCATCTGCTCTTTCAGTGAAGGAAGATCGCTGTCGGCACGCGGCCTTATCGGCATCGGGGTACGGATACCGGCAACCACATCCTCACCCTGGGCGTTGGGCAGCCATTCACCGTAGAAGAGATTCTCACCGGTGGCCGGATTCCTGGTGAAGGCGACACCGGTGGCCGAACCCTCTCCCATGTTCCCGTATACCATAGCCTGCACGTTGACCGCCGTACCAAGGTCATGCGGGATACTGTTCAGTTCCCTGTAAGTGACGGCTCTGGGGTTGTCCCACGAACTGAATACCGCACCGATCGCACCCCAAAGCTGGTCGTGCGGATCCTGCGGGAAAGCCCTGCCCGTCCTGCTCCGGATCAGCTTCTTGTATGCGGAAACCACCTCTTTCCAGTTATCGGCGGTCAGATCGGTGTCGAGCTTTTTCTTCCTCTTCTTCTTGACCTTTGCGATGACCTCTTCGAAATGCTCACCCTCGACTTCAAGAACCACACCTCCGTACATCTGGATCAGCCGGCGATAGCAGTCCCATGCGAAGCGTTCGTCCCCGCCTGCTGCCGCTGCAAGTCCTTTAACACTCCTGTCATTCAATCCGAGATTGAGAACCGTGTCCATCATGCCGGGCATGCTGAATCTGGCTCCGGAACGAACCGAGAAGAGGAGCGGGTCGCCTGTATCGCCCAGGCTGGTTCCCATTATCGATTCCACCTTTTTCAGCGCGGCCGCGACCTGCCGTTTCACACCGCCCGGGTACCTGCCGTGGTGTCTGGAGTAGTAGAGACAGACATCAGTACCGATCGTGAATCCCGGCGGTACCGGGACACCGATCCGTGTCATTTCGGCCAGGTTGGCTCCCTTGCCGCCCAGCAGATCCCGCATCTTTCCGGTTCCGTCCGCCTTCCCCGCACCGAACGAATAGACATATTTGTCTGACATGCTGTTTCGATCCTTTCCCGCCGTGGCTCCTGCAAATTCCCATGCTCTTCAGATGAATGACGCCGACTCGACATTTGAATCCTGTTTAATTCGAGACTTGCTAATATACCGCCCCGCACGAACCACTCACAAGAGGGGCTGTGGCCTCCGGCGAACTTTCGCCTGCAATTAAAATATATTTTACAAAAGGCTTGACTCCCGGGTGGTGTCTAGTGTATTAGTTCTGTAGACACTAATCGAGGGGTGTGCCGATGAGGTTTCACATTGATCCAGACAGCGGTGTCCCTGTCTACCTGCAGATATCCCGGAACATCAAGAGATCTATCGCTCTGGGCAGCCTGAGGGACGGAGAACAGGTTCCCTCGGTCCGCGAGGTGGCAGAGATACTGACGGTCAATCCCAATACGGTCGCCAGGGCCTACCAGCTTCTGGAGAGAGAGGGTATCGTGGCGACCCGCCACGGTATCGGGACGTTCGTCACCGAAGGCGAGATATCGATAACCGGGCAGGAACGGAGGAACATCGTCTCCGAGAAATTCGACCGGGCCCTGGTCGAAGCGGAGCACCTGCGCCTGTCCGGTGATGAGATACGGGAAATATTCAACGAACGTCTGGCAGAGCTGTTCGGGAGCGGTGACGCCGGAGGAGGGTCATGATAATGGATTCAGTTATTTCAACTCACAGCCTGAGCCGCCATTTCGGCGATGTAAAGGCCGTAGACGGCCTCAATCTGGAAGTTCCAAGGGGAAGTGTATTCGGCTATCTGGGCAGGAACGGTTCGGGAAAAACTACAACAATCAAGCTCCTTATCGATCTGATCAAGCCGACTTCCGGTTCAGCGACTGTACTGGGATTCGATCCCCGGACAGATACTGTAGCCATGCGCCGGAAGATAGGATATGTGGCCGAAGGCCAGAAGATGTACGGCTGGATGAAAGTGCGCGAGCTCGTCAAGTTCACCAGCGGATTCTATGAAAGCTGGAATGAAGAGCTGGCCGAGAAATACCGCGAACGGTTCGAGCTCGATGCGCACGCGAAGGTAAAAACACTCAGCAAGGGCCAGAATGCACGCCTCTCCCTTCTGCTGGCCCTCGCACCCCTGCCGGAGTTGCTGATACTGGACGACCCGACCATGGGTCTCGACCCTATCAGCCGCCAGGAGTTCCTGGGCGACATCGTCCGGGCCATCCAGGAGGAGGGCCGGACCGTTTTCTTCTCCACTCATATCCTTCAGGAACTGGAGCAGGTTGCCGACTGGGTGGGTATCCTGGACCGTGGAAAGCTCCTGCTTACCTCCCCCGTCGATGAACTGAAAGCCGGCGTCAAGCGGTACGAACTCACCATGGAGGGTCCTGCACCAACCTCGATCGAGATGGACGGTGTACTGCGCCTGGCGGCAAGCGGCCGCGACCTGATCGTAACGGCCCGGGGCGAGCCGGGTGTCATCGTCAGCCACCTGAAGGACGCTTACAAACCATTGAGCATCGAATCGATAAGCCTGAGTCTCGATGAGATATTCGCCGAGATCGTCCTGGGTGCGGGTGAGGGACACACCGCATACGTGCCTCTTGTGGAGGATAAGATCCTGCCCGGGAAAGAGTCCGCCGCGGTCGGCGAACGGGAACCCGAACTCTAAGGAGATGAGGCTGTGATCTTCTGGAAAGAATGGATGAGTCTGCGGCTGAGGTTTGGAGTTCTCGCCGCCTTTTATGCGATCACTGCATTCCTCCTCCCCATGGACATTATGACCGATTTTATCGTTTTCGGCCAGATTTACCCTTTTCTGATCTCATGGGGGGCAGGACTTCTCTTCATACCTGCAGTGCTGGGAATGGATGCATACGTTGGCGAAAAAGACCAGGAAACAGAGGACTTTCTTTTAAGCAAACCGATGTCTCCGGCGAAGCTGCTTGCGGCGAAAATCGGTCTCCGGTTCGTTCTGACACTGGTTCTTACTGGCAGTCTTATTACGATTACCCTGATAAGGGTGGGCAGTCCTGATAATCCCCTCTACCTCTTCACCCGGCCTTATCTGATCTGGTACGTTACCCTCTCAATTATAACAGCTCAACTCGTCGTTCTGATGGTGACGATTGCAGTTTCAGCCAGAGCCCCGTTCCAGAGCACTGCTCTGATAATAGGCGGCTCACTGGGTGCAGTTATCGCAGGCATACCTGTACTGATGAGTTCGTGGCAGTTGTGGCTGTTACAGGCACCGTGGGAGAGCTTCTGGCTGCTGGTTCTGTTATTGATCCTGACTGCTGTTCTTGCTTCATCTCTTATGATCAAAAGAGAAGTTGGAAGGAGCGTGACATAATGCGCTGGTGGAAGGACAGATCGAAGAGGCTCTGGTGGAAAGAACTCAGGGAATCATATCCTGTCGTTTCCATGGGGTGGCTCGTCATCCTGGCCATGTCATACAGGATCCCCAGAAGTGTTTCGAGTCGATATGTATGGGGGATGGACTTCAACGTGACGGCCACAGCCATACTTGTATTTGTTGCCCTTGTCCTGGGAGTAACTGCTTATGCTGTCGAGGACGAGTATGAAACTCTCGAACCACTCTCTGCAAAGCCCATTCTGCCCGGCGATATCCTGGCAACCAAGCTCGGTGTACGTCTGGGACTTTTATTCCTCTCTTCGATATTCATTGGAATCCTGGAACTGGTAACAGGTGCATGGCCGATCGAATACGGGATCCCCTCTCCCATTGTTTTCGAGCGCTGGGCAGGCAGCCTGATGATCATGATTTCCGGTCTCGGTTTGGGATTCTATTTCGGTAAAGTGCTGGGAAAGCAGATCACCGGACTTCTGAGTGCGGCTCTGTTATTCGCAGCCGGCTGGATTCTTCTGGAACTCAGTCCTCTGGCATTTCTTTTTGAAGGAGACTCCGGCGGGAAGATCTACTGGATCAAGATCATACTCATTCCTGCAGCAGGCGGAACTATTGCGATTATCGCCTCAATACGCGCCAGAGCAGGTGCAGGGGGACCTCTCTCCAGGCCTGCGGTTGCAGTCCTGGCATTAGCAGGATACGCCGCAATATCGTGGACGTTGACGATCGTTCCGCCTGGCAGAGCCTGGGTCAGCGGGGACCAGTATAAATCCTACTGGACCATTCGTTTCGGCAGCCCCGAGGCGGGTCTCGATATATTGTACAACCAGCTTGCCGATCGTGATGCATCCTATATGGAGGACGATCCGGACAGCCTTGCCGTCATTATGATTCTCGGAACCAACATCTGGCGACCCACTGAACGAAAAGATAATGCGCTTCTGATCCAGAGCACCTTCCTGGGCATGCCAGGGACAGAACGTCAATATCGACCAGACACATATGGACGCGTCAATGCATTAACATCTCATGAAAGAGTGGCGGCGGAAAACAGAAATGCGGAGTGGATCATTCAATGCCTGGAAGCTGTCAGGCAATCCAGGTTCACCGACTACCATCGGATGATCGCCCTGCACCTGGCAGGCGTATCAAAACACCCGGAACTGGTCGATCCAATCGCCTCATATCTCGACGATCCTTCCCCGAATGTCCGTCTGATGGCTGCATATATGCTTGTTGCCTGGGATGATGCAAGAGGTAAGGAAGCGCTGGCAGACCTCCTTGGAGTGATTAAAAGGAAGAGCCTTCTTCAGGATATCGCAATAATGATCCAGACCTGGGATATTGAACCGGGACCAGAATTTGAAGATCTGATGAGAGAATGGATTGCCGCCGATAACTATCGCGGGGACAGGATAAACAGGCGTGTGGCTCAGAGGTGGTTCCTGAAAAATGGAACGATCGAAGACATCGAAATCGTTCGTCGTTCCCTCTGGCTCGATTACCGTGATTCCTTTCGGGAGTATTCCTCTCCGGCCGATATGCCGATATGGGACCACCTGGAAGCCTGGGGATATCCCGACCTTATCGATGAAATGTACCGTCAGGCACGGAAAATCATCCAGGGGCTGGACGAAAAACGAGCATCCTATCTGGCGCTGAGAGATAAGAAACGCACCACATGGACCCGGGAAGATCGTATGACGATTTCGACATATTCGCAGCAGGTGAACTTCCTCATAGATATCATGGTGAAGCTGGGGGAGCATGGCGATCCGGGCGTTATTGAATTATGGAGAAATTCAAGACACCTGATTGAAATAAGTATCTTCAGATATAGAAATAGAAGAGAAATTCCAATTATCGCTCACTTACCCGGACTGGGTACGCCTGGATTCGATGTCCTGAAAGAACTGGCAGGAAATCCCGGGGAAAAGCCGGCTGCCAGATTACAGGCCTCAATGATCCTGGCCTACAATGGATACAGGGAATTCGACGAGACTGCTCTATGGCTTTATGAACTGTACCGTCACAATGACGGAGAAATCAACTTGTGGGACAGGAGAGGTATTCTAAGAGAGGCTTTCCTTGTGATGATCAGTAATGAGAATCTGCGTTATGCCGGACCCATCATCGAAGATGCATGGAATGTTTTCAAGAACAGGGGTTCGTCCCGCTATTACTACGGTTCCTTTTATCGTTATATGAGAGTCGGCACATCTTTCTGGAACAATGTCACTGTGCAGATTCTGGAGGAATCCACTGATCAGAAATACGGCTGGGACCTCAAAGCATGGAAACGCTGGTGGGACCGGGAAGGCAGGGTGCTCGCTTCAGCCGGTAATTGAGACCGGGATCAGCCGGGCGGCGGGAAGGGGATTATGTAATCCTTCTCCTGCGGCCACATGAAGCGGTCCTGGTTCTGCGGGAAGAACTGGCTCAGGTAGTTGATCTGGTTCTGGGCATATGTTCTGAACTGGGGATCGTTCTTCGCCTTATCGTAATAATCGTCTGCGATTTTCTTCATCAGGGTCTTGTAATCGTACATCATCTTCTCGACTTCGCGGCCCGGATAGTCTATTGCATACTGCCTGAAAGCCCACTGCCGGCCCGCATCCCCCATCATCTTGTTGGCATAGGGGCTGTTCGGGTCGATGGCCAGGGCACGTTTTGCTTCCCTGATTGCAGCGTCGATATTCTGCTGCTGAAGGTAAACCTCGGCCATGTCGCATCTGGCATTTATGTCCCTTGAATCGACCGAAAGGATGCGCCGGTAAGCTGCCAGTGCCTGATCCCATTCCCCGCGTCTCTTGTACTCGTCACCAAGCATCTTCAGAGCTACCATGTTCTCGGGCTCTTTCTCGAGGTACTGCAGAAGGTAATCGAGACCCTCATCCTCCCTGGCCCGGCTGAAGTAGTACTGGCTGATGTCGAGCAGGTACCTGGGCGTGTCGGGAAGGTATTCGATCAGCTTCAGGGTTATCTCCTCGTACCGCATCGTCAGGCGGATACGCAGGTTGAGAATCTCGGTGACAATAGCCTGATCAGCAGGATTTGCCGCCAGATAGATGAGGAAATGATCGAGAGCCCTGTTGTTGTCCATCAGGGACAGGTAGATCCTGGCGACCCATATACGGCGTTCCAGGTCCTCAGGTCTAAGTTCCAGGTATTTCTCCAGGTGCGGGGTACCGGCGTCCCAGCCGTTGAGCCGCGATTTCGCCCAGGCTATACAGAAATGGTCAAATGCGATATCTTCGCCCGGAGGATCACGCTCGATCAGCCATTCGTAATACCTGATGGCGTCTTCCCAGACCGGGTCGGCGCCGTTTGCCTCAGACCACTGGCTTAACGAATAGTAGGAATCAGCTATCTTCGAATAGACCCGTACCGAATCCTCGAAGGATATATTGGGATCGGCCGTGAGGTACCGGAAGAAGTATGAAATACCCTCGTTGAAGTCAATAGTGGGATTACCGGACTGCATCTGGATCTTGTCCTTCGCTATCCGGTAGAAGTTGTCGGCATTGCTCAACAGCAGCCGGGGATCCACGCTTTCCTCCTGCTGCTCCTCTTCAACCTGCGCGAATGCAGCAGCCGGAATTGACAGCAACAGCACCAGAATGGCCGGCAGCGCTGTGCTGAAACGGGTTTTCATCTTCCTGTCCTTAATCTTTCCGCAGCTTTCATCTTACCTGCACGAATTCGGGGGCACATGCACAGTATCCGGGCGGACCTGCACAGGCCCTAGAATATACCCGCACCACCCTCTAGAGACAAAACGTATGTCCATTAACTGTTATTTATCCGATTCGGGCTCAAATCGGGCAGTAAAGTGGCGCAGCATGGGTGCCTGTTCCACGATTCGCACCCCTCTTATCTGCTCCCTGCGCTCATGAACCTTTATTACGGCCTCCGCTACATAATCGATGTGACTCTGCGTGTATACTCTTCGCGGTATGGCCAGGCGCACCAGTTCCAGTTCGGAGGGTATCTCCTCACCCGTTTCGGGATCTTTCCTGGCGAACATGACGCTGCCGATCTCCACGGTCCGGATCCCCGCTTCCCTGTAAAGCTCGATGCATAGGGATTGGCCGGGGAATTCGAGAGGCGGTATATGAGGCAGCATGGCCCTGGCGTCAATGTACACAGCGTGCCCCCCCACCGGCCTGACGATCGGGATGCCGGCATCCGAGATGGTTTCCCCCAGTCTTCTGACCTGGTTTATCCTGAAGCTGAGATAATCCTCCTGAACAACTTCCTGCAGGCCCTGTGCTATCGCTTCCATATCGCGGCCGGCCATGCCGCCGTAGGTTGGAAATCCTTCGGTCAGGATCAGCAGGTTGCGTGCCTGCATGGCCAGCTCTTCGTTCCTGAGTCCCAGGAATCCCCCGATGTTGGCCAGCCCGTCCTTTTTGGCCGACATCGTACAGCCTTCAGCGTACTTGAAGATCTCCCGGGCAATCTCGGTTACCGACCTGCCGGCGAATCCCGGTTCCCGTTCACGGATGAGCCAGGCATTTTCTGCAAAGCGGCACGCATCCAGGTAGAGGGGTATCCCATCACGGACACACCTCTGCCGCACGGCCTTTATGTTCTCCAGGCTCACCGGCTGGCCCCCGCTTGTGTTGTTGGTAAGGGTGATCATTACAAGCGGGATATTTTCCGCCCCCAGCTCTTCGATCATTCGATCGAGGGCCTGCAGATCCATATTCCCCTTGAAAGGGTGTTCGCTGGAGGGCACCGAGGCCTCGGGTACGGCCAGATCGACGGCTTCGGCACCCGTGTACTCTACATTTGCCCTGGTCGTATCGAAATGCGTGTTGTTGAGAACCGTTTTCCCCGGTCCTCCCACTATCGAAAAGAGGATCTTTTCGGCCGCCCTCCCCTGGTGCGTCGGTATCACGAAGGGGAATCCGAAGAGGTCCTTGACAGCCTTTTCGAACCTGAAGAAGGAGCGGCTCGAGGCATACGACTCATCCCCCCTCGACAGACCTGCCCACTGCTCGTCCGACATGGCCGAAGTGCCGCTGTCTGTCAGAAGATCTATATGACAGTCCTCCGCCCTGATCATGAAGAGGTTGTAACCGGCCTTCCTGAGTATCTCCTCTCTCTCGGCCGGAGTTGTCATTCGAATGCGTTCGATAACCTTGATCTTGAATGGTTCGGAAGGAAATTTCAAAGGGGCCTCCCCTGGATGTCATGACACTAGTGTCATGTCAGGTGACAAACGTCGGCTCCGAGAGTGATGCCGGGCCCGGCCTGCAAGGCGCGGCGACGAGGCATAGCGTGGTCAGGAGCCTGCCGGAGAATCCGACGATAGCGAGGGTCGCGCTGGCGCCGGATGACCAGGCGGTTGAGCGGAAGGCCCGGAGACGTAGCCGCTGCGCTACGTCGAGGACCTTCCGTGAAAACCAACGCCGCCAGCCGGATGCCAGCGCAATCCGCAGCCGGAGCGTTTC
>CAZWVF010000053.1:0-3904 GCA_964637695.1 uncultured Gemmatimonadota bacterium
TTCAGCTTGTCACTCTTGGTCAGCAGGGCAACGAAATGGATACCATGCTGTCCAAGCCAGTCTGCCATCTGGATATCTGAATCCATCGGAGACCGCCGCCCGTCAATAACCAGCGCCACGCCCCAGAGGCCGCTTATGCTTTCTGTGTCCCGGGCTGCGGATCTCCTGGTCAGATAGCCTTCGATAAATGGTCCCCATCCCCCTCTCTCCGTCTTTGAGACTTTCGCGTACCCGTATCCGGGCAGATCCACTATCTGAAGGCTGCCTTCGCGGAAATAATCGTGACCGACACGCCTGCGGATGCGGCAGGTGTAAATATTGAGAGCTCTGGTTTTCCCCGGTGAGTTGCTCGTACGGGCCAGATCCTTTCGGCCCAGCAGGGCATTGATCAGTGAGGACTTGCCGACATTCGATCGACCGGCGAAGGCAATCTCCGGGTAATCCACTTCGGGAACCTGATCGAGACTGTAGGCGGAGAGTTCATATTTGCTGTCCAGCACGTCTTCCGGCTTTGCAGGGAATTCCGCCGCCCTACGGGCATTCCTTGTATTATCCATCGGATTGCCTGTAAGTGTCATGCCACGGTTGCTGCGTGACAGGGCACTAAGCGCTTTTCTTCTGCCTGGACGGCTCTTCGGGATTGGCCGCGGGCTCGGGGTGAGCTGCTGTCTGAGGATCCGGCGTGATATCCCCGGATGAATCGAGAGATTCCATGCGGGCCGAAACGCCTTCGCGCACTATATCGGAAGTGATAACCAGTTTATCGGTCGTATCCTCATCGGGGATCTCGTACATCAGGTCGAGCATTATCGATTCGAGTATCGATCTCAGTGCCCTGGCGCCGGTGCCCTTCTTTATCGCAAGTTCGACGACAGTCTGCAGAGCTTCCGGCTGAAACTCCAGTTCCACGTCGTCCATTTCGAACGACTTCAGGTACTGTTTTACCAGCGCGTTCTTTGGTTCGGTCAGGATCTGAAGCAGTGCTTCCTCGTCCAGGTCGTCCAGCGCACAGAAGACAGGGAGGCGACCCACGAGTTCCGGGATCATCCCGTAGCGGAGCAGGTCATCGAATTCCGTGCGGTTCAGCAGCATGCCGCGGGTCTGTTTGCCTACCTCCTGCGACTTGCCGAATCCAACGACTTTCTTGCCCAGACGCCTTCCGACGATCGTCTCCAGACCATCGAATGAGCCGCCGCAGATAAAGAGAATGTTTGCGGTATCGATCTGTATCAGAGCCTGTTCGGGGTGCTTCCGGCCCCCCTTGGGAGGCACCTGTGCTTCGGTTCCCTCCAGTATCTTCAGCAGGGACTGCTGAACACCCTCACCCGAAACGTCGCGGGTGATGCTGGGATTCTCGCTCTTGCGGGCGACTTTGTCGATTTCATCGATATAGACGATCCCGAGCTCGGCACGCCGTACGTCGTAGTCAGCGGCCTGCAGGAGACGTACGAGGATGTTCTCGACATCCTCGCCGACGTATCCCGCCTCGGTCAGCGTTGTGGCGTCGGCGATTGTGAAGGGGACTTTCAGTATCCGCGCGAGGGTCTGGGCGAGCAGGGTCTTACCCACGCCCGTCGGCCCCACGAGGAGGATGTTCGACTTCTCAAGTTCCACATCGTCGTCGCGCAGTTCATCGAGGCCCGCCCTGTACTTGATCCGTTTGTAGTGATTGTAGACCGCGACAGCGAGGGTCTTCTTGGCTTCCTCCTGGCCTATCACGTACTGGCTCAGAACAGTGACGATCTCTTTCGGGGTCGGCAGGGTCTCGAGGTCGAAATCGGGTTCCCTGTCCTCTTCCTCGCGGAGGATATCGTTGCACAGGGCAACACACTCGTTGCAGACATGGACACCCGGACCGGTAATCAGTTTCTGGACCTGCTCGGGGCCCCGGCCGCAGAAGGAGCACCTGAGAAGGGGTGACTTGTCTCCGGGTGTATCCCCTGATGTATTACCCGGACCCTTCCCGGGTCCGTCGGGGCCGCCGAATGTATGGTCATCACTCATGAAGTTCAGTCCCTGTTCGCTTCGGGGTCGTAGACGCTGTCTGTCAGTCCGTATGCCTTCGCTTCCTCGGCATCCATGAAGTAGTTGCGGTCGGTATCCTTCAGGATCTTCTCGCTGGTCTGGCCCGTGTGCCTGACCAGCATATCGACGAGCCGGTCCTTCAGCTTCATCATCTCTCTGGCATGAATCTCGATATCGGACACCTGCCCCTCGATACCTCCCCATGGCTGGTGGATCATCACGCGGGCATTGGGAAGGCAGCTGCGCTTTCCCGGGGCACCGGCAGCAAGCAGGATGGCCCCCAAGCTGGCTGCCTGGCCCATGCAGATCGTGGCCACGTCACAGCGGATATACTGCATTGTGTCGTAGATGGCCATGCCGGCCGTAACTGCACCACCCGGACTGTTTATGTAGAGCTGTACGTCCTTGTCGGGATCCTCCGCCTCCAGGAAGAGAAGCTGAGCGATTATCAGGTTGGCTATATTGTCATCGATCGCCGTACCGATGAATACGATCCTGTCCTTGAGCAGACGGGAATAGATATCGTATGCGCGCTCGCCGCGCCCTGTTGTCTCGACAACGATGGGTACCAATCCCATTTCACTTTCCTCCGATTATCAATCGTGCCCCGTTCAGCACACCCGAACAGGACCGATTCTGTGCCAGACCTGTTTAAAAGGCTCAAATCTACATTGAGGGAAATATACGACTATCTCCCCGGAATGATCAGGCCTGAACCTCCTTCTCCCGGCTCTTTTTCTTCAACTGCCGGGGAATCCGCAGATTCTGACGAATACGCCGATTCTCCCGCATCTACCGGCCCGGAGATCTCGGTAGTTATGAGACCCGATAAGTGCTGAGCGGGTTCCTCCGTTTCAGGTGCCGGGCGCTCCTTTCGAGGCACTTTCTTTTCTTTGATCTTTGCCCCATCCAGGATCAGATTGATTACCTTTTCTTCCCGGATATCGGCCCGGATGCGATCTATGCGGCCCTGCTCGGATAGAACCCTGTACGCTTCCTTCGGTTCGATGCCGTAGTTCTCTGCGTAGCGGTTGACCCTCTCCCGCACCTCTTCATCGGCAACTTCTATCCCCTCCTGATCGATGATACGCATCTGGATAAGCTGCCACTGCATCTGCATCTGGGCGATAGCCAGATACTGCCGTCTGATGGCCTCCTCATCAATCGGCCTGTCACCGGCGGCTTCTCTGTGATCCTCGATCACACCGGCAATGTAGCGCTGTATGAGCGATTCGGGCACTTCAACACTGTTTTTCTGTATCAGTTTCCCTATCGCCTGGCTTGACATGAAACGACGCGCCTCGGCCTCCACATGTTCATTCAGGTCTTCCTCAACCTTTGCCCTCAGGTCGTTCAAATCCCTGAAATCACCAAGTGCCCGCGCATACTCGTCATCCAGGACAGGCAGCTTCTTCTCCTTGATCTCCTTGACCTGCACCAGGAAGACCTTCCGCTGTGTCTGTGCTCCGGGCAGTGGTGCGCCGTTCGCGTTCTCTGCCGTAAGCTCCACAGCGACCCGTCGATCCATCCCCTTCTCGACTCCGACGAGCTGCCGTCCCACTCCGGCCCCGTCACCCTCTTCCGCAACATGCAGGGTGCGGTTTTCAGACCGGTTACCGATTATCGGTGTTCCTCCGGCGTCGCATTCCAGGATGTCGGCGATCAGGAAGTCACCGAATTCAGCCGAACGCTCAACCGGTATCAATTCAGCGGTCCTTTCCCGAAGACCTTCAAGGGCCTCATCGACGTCCTCCTCCTCGATATCCCGAACCGGCTTTTCCAGCTTGAGGTTCCTGTAACCCTTAACCTCGAACTCGGGCATGATCTCGACGGTGGCTTTGACCTTCAGGGGTCCGGATTCACCGTATTCGAGATCCTC
>CAZWVF010000053.1:4004-6602 GCA_964637695.1 uncultured Gemmatimonadota bacterium
AATCCCGAGCCATGAAATATGCCGGGCGGGACTATGGGTGTCAATCAGGGTAGTCGCTGAACACCCACCATCGTCACATCATCTTCATAGGGAACGTCACCGGCGTGGGCGCGGACCTCCACCTGAACCTCGTGCAGCACGCTGGCCAGAGGGAGTTGAGCCGAATGCAGGAGGCATTCCTCCAGCACCTCCTCACCCATCAGTTCACCCTTTTCATTCATCACCTCCGTTACACCATCGGTGAAGAGAAAGAGCATGTCTCCCTTCTCCAGGTTGATGGTGGCAGAGCTGTAGGGAGCTGAAGGCATCATTCCCAGGGGAATCCCCCCTTCGGTCATCGGGACGACAGTTTCATCGGGATCAGCGCCGGAACGGACGATATAGGGAGGATTGTGACCGGCACTGACATAGGTGAACTCACCTGCGGCCGGATCGAGGATTCCGCAGAACATGGTGATGAACTGGCTGGTGTTTGTGGAACGGTGGATGAAGTCGTTGACCTTCGATACCATCGATGTCAGTTCGTTGTCGTACTGGCTGTGACTGCGCAGAGTCGCAAAAAGATTTGCCGAGAGCATGGCGCCCGGCACTCCGTGCCCGACCACGTCGGCTATGGTAATCAGCCACGTACCGTCATCGAGGGGGATAAAATCGTAGCTGTCCCCTCCAACAGCCTCGCATGAAATGCATGAACCGAGCATTTCGTAACCGTCGATATCGGGTGAATCCTCAGGCAGGAGGCCCTTCTGGATCCCCTCGGCTACCTCCAGCTCTTTCTCCAGCTCTTTCTTTTCCAGTGATTCTTGAAGCAGAAAGGCATTCTCGAGGGCGATCGCCGCGTGGGCCGACAGTGCATCGAGGAAAGCGACATCTTCCCGGCTGAAAAGACCGTTCGCTTTGTTCAGGAGCTGGAATACGCCTATGATCCGCTCTTCCTTGTTCCGCATCGGGGTCGTGAGCATCGATTCGGTCCTGTAGCCGCTCTGCCTGTCCACTTCCTGGTTGAACCGGGGATCTGCATATGCATCGTCCAGTATGATAACCTCTCCGGTCTGAGCGACATATCCGGCAAGACCCTGACCCAGAGGCAGGCGGATCTCCAGCTTCTCCTCGCCCTGCAGGACCTTCGACCAGATCTCGCCGCTCGGTTCATCTACCAGGTAGATCGTCCCCCTGTCGGCCTTCACGTTCTCCGTTGCGGTCAGCAGGATGCGGTCGAGAACCTCATCGAGATCGAGGGCGGAATTGATGGTCTTCGATGCGTCGATGAGGGCGGAGAGCTTTGTAATCTCCTGCTGGGCAACCTCCAGTGCTGCAATGATCCCCTGCGACGTGCCGGTTCCTTCCTGAGAACCTCTGGTACCGGAGGATCTCTCCCTGTCGGGATCTTTCATGGCTGTTTGAATCCTTCAGATAGTGTCATTTTGCGACTGAGACCGTCATCCGAGTACTCCAGGGCTACTGTCACAGTGTCTTCGGGGAACACACCGGCAGCCCTTTCGGCCCACTCTATCAACGTGACGCCCTCCGTGTCCAGGTACTCATCGAATCCCAGGGCCAGGAATTCAGACTGGTCCTTCACGCGGTAGAGATCGAGATGGTAAACAGTCAGATCACCCTTATAGATGTTCAACCTGATAAAACTGGGTGAAGTGACTTCTTCCGCAACACCCAGCGATTGAGCGACCGCTTTAATATAAGTCGTCTTGCCGGCTCCCAGCGGGCCGGTTAAAGCCACAACACTGCCCGGATGGAGTCGCTTTGCCAGCAAACGGGCCGCCTCCCGTGTGGATTCGGGATCGGGGAGATCGATTGTATGTCCCGGATTGATATCCAATGTTCTAAGACACCAAGGCCCTGCTTGACAGGGCCTTTTCATGAAGCTGGAACCCAGCCATCAGCGGATCAATCCCGGTCTGGAGGTATTTCCGGCTGGGGAGTGATATCGTCGGCAAGAACCATATCGATGGCACCTGTAATTTCCTCCCAGTATCGCTCCTCAACAAAACCCTGTTCTATAAAGCGGACCACCCTGTTCTTGTCGATAATTATTGTTCGGGGAAGTATGGCGGCCCCATACTTCTTGGCCGTCACCATGAAGGAGTCCATCAGGACATCACCCTGGATATCGGGGTGCTTTGCCAGCCAGGCTTCAGTAACCTGGTCGGTCTCTGCGAAATTGATGAAGAAGAAAACAACATCGCGTCCTTCATATTCTCTGGCAATGCGTGTCAGCATCGCCATTTCATTCGGACACGGTTTGCACCAGCTTGCGAAGAAAGAGAGAACTACATTCTTCTGGCTCACACCGCGCAGCCGGGCTTCGGTGCGCAGTTCACCTGCAAAGTCACGCAGAAATACGTAACTTGCCGTTCCCATCCTGCGCATACCCCACAGGGGGGCTTCATCCCCTACCGCCAGGGAATCAACCTGCAGGCCCACAGGCTGATCCTGGCCGGAAACCGGCATGGAAACCATCAATGACATGATCAGAACCAGGGCCGTCACCGGGCTCAAAACCGTCCATAGATTCCGGGCAAACCGCGAGTTCGTATCAAAGGTCATATTTCTCTCTCACTCTCACTTGGTACACCGCTC
>CAZWVF010000053.1:6702-18936 GCA_964637695.1 uncultured Gemmatimonadota bacterium
AGAAGCTGCATAAATCATAAACACCACTAACGACTGAACCAATAAAAAACAAGCACAGCCATACATATCTGTTTATCTCCAGAAAGGCTGTGCTTGAACTTTATCGTATGTTATCGGTTCTTCTCTTTTCCCCTGTTTCTGCTCTTTTCCGGCAGAAGATCCGCCGGAGGCGGCTCAAGGGCCGCATCCCGCTGCTGATTCCACGAAACCCAATCGAGTTGTGCATCCTGGCTGGGATCGAATTCGCTGATGACCGGATCCTGTCCGTAGGTAAATATCAGTTGCTGGTTTGCTGTTACAAGTTCCAGCCACTGCCGGGCTGAAACTTCAGCGGGGGGGGCAACTTCCCGGGGAGGACCGACTTCCCGAATTGCACCTCCGGGCGGGGTTGGATTCTCCCGAACCTCAACCTCCCCCTTGTAGACCCTCAGCATCGTTGTAATCGAATCCGGAATATCAAAGCGGAAGACTGTTCCACGCACGGCAGCGAGTACCGTCGGAGTTTCGATAGTCAGGTTCTCCCTGTCGGCGGCCAGTCTCTGAACGTTTGACCAGAGACGGCCTCTTTTCAGCTTTGCCTTCGTTCCCGGTCCTTTCCACTCCTGCAGGCTGCGCGATGAGATCTCGAGCTCGGTGTTCTCGTCTATCCTGACGAGCACACCCCCATCACCCATCTTGACCTCCAGGCGTGATTCGGCACCGGTGCGAACCGCATCACCCGTAAAGAGCGGCTGTTGAAGAGCAATTCCGGTCCACTCTTGAGAATCGGCTTTCCTGAATCCGATCTCTCCCATGTAGAAACTGACTTTCGCGATCACCCACGCCTGCCCGAAAGCCGCCGTAACCACAGTGGCCACCGCCACGGTCACTATTACCGCGAGCCGTTTCCTGCGACAGCGTGGGCTCGGAGAGTCAAATCCCGATTGACCGTTCACAGGCTTCACTGCCCATCCTTTGGAGTGATCCTAACCCTTACCTGATTGGCCGTTACTCCCGATACCACCACATCGTACTCTTCCCAGGTCTTTGCAGAGAGTTCCCCTGCCAGGGCCATTCCTCCGCCTTTGAAGTTCAACTCGAGAGTGGCGAGGCTTTCGGCGTAGTTTTTCAGGACCACGTTCTCACACCCGCGCACGTAGTAGGGAAGCAGTTGAATGAAATTGCGGACGTCGGCGAATCCTAACTCGTTTATGATGACCAGCTCCACAACCTGGCCGCTCTGGAGCTGCTGGCTCCACTTCGCGAGGATCATCTCCTCCAGACGGGGACCGAGCCTGTTCATGGTTCTGATGATCGCTCTCTGCGCAGCATCAACAGCACCTCCACCGACCTGGGCCTGGGTCTCCTGGCTGGTTGCGATCAGTTCGCCTGTGTCGGCGCGGTAGGCCTGAAGCGAGATCGACGCCTGCATGCTCACCATCGAGCCGAGCATCTGCCGGGCCGCCGTTCCCCTTCTGGCGACGGTCTTTCCCAGTATCACTACTTCCGCCTGGTTAGCCCGGCCGATCTGAACTGCCTGTGCCGCATTACCTTCGAGAGCCGAGGCGAGGACATTTGCCTCGGTATTGGCTGCCACAATCGCAGGATCGACAAAACGGAATCCCTTCGGTGCCAGTTGTTCCATGAACGCCGTAGCCGTCGATTGGTTGTCTATCGTGGTGGGGGCGCGCTGCTCGCCGCCCTCGTCGATGAAGACCTGCTCGTCGATCAGAACCAGCAGGCGGGGGAAATCCATGCGTGCCATGATCAACCCGATAGCGGCCAGATCGTCTACGATGTCCGATTCCGCCACCGTTGCTCGCACTGTAACCGTTATCATGTCGGCTTCTTCGAGCTCGTTGAGGATATCATAGCTCGAAATGTATCCGCTCGACTGGGTGAAGATCCGGTCGTTGACCAGCATGAAGTTCTCGGTGAGCGTCTGACTCGACACCTGCGTGCCCACAACCTGCTGCACCGCGTTGCGGAGGGCGTTGTTGATGGCGTCCTCCTTGGCCTTGGCCTTGTCGCCGGCCACGATCGAACCTATCCCGGTCACGACGACATCCTTTGCTGCCTGAGGGGTCTGCTGGGCGTACACCTGTCCGGCCCAGACCCCCAGAGCCACTATCAGAGCGGCCCCTGCGAATGGTCTTAGTCGAGACACGTTTATCTCAGAGCTCCCTTCAGGTTTCTTATAATGAGGATCGCCTCATGGCCGGGCAGTGTCCCCTCCAGGAAGAAGGTTCCGTCAGGCTTGCCGTCCATAATGCCCCTGGTAGTGGCCAGCATGACTGCGTTGAACGAGAAATGCGTGCTCATTACATCGGGGAAGGGGCTTGTGCTTCCGAAGAACTTCGACTTCAGGCTGTCATCGTCGAACGCCTCGACAAGAACCCTCTGGACGAGCATTGCAAGGTCGAGCCGGGTTACAACCTGATTGGGACGGAATGTACCGTCGGGCATGAGGTCCATCGCCCCGAGCTTGACGACCTGTTCGATATGCACGCGCGCCCAGTGATCTGAGGCGACATCGTTGGGTAGCGTCTGGCGCTGGGCCTGTGCCTGCTGCTGACCTGGTGCAACAAACCGGGCCTCTTCCTGTGTGCGCTTCTGGAAGATACCTTCCAGATCGAGTTCTTCGTTCAGCAGGACCGCCAGCTCCGCGCGGCTGATCGCTTCTGTCAGCGCTATCTCCATATACCTTTCCGGAACACCGATCGTGGCTCTCTGTATTTCGCTCACACGCTGCCAGCCGTCATTGAGGGCCGTATTGTCGGGCAGGGCGCCTATTCCACGCCGGTAGGTGTCGACGGCCGAGTCGAAATCGCGCAGCTGCACGTGGGTCTGGCCCAGGTACTCGTATGCGTCGGCATATCTCGGGTCTATCTCGATCGCATCTTCGAACGACCTTATAGCCGGTCTCGGCCTGTCCTGCATATTGTAGGCACGGCCCAGTCCGACATGCGCCGGCACGTATCTCCTGTCCCTGTCCAGGGCCCGCTTGAACTCGCGCTCGGCCTCTCTTCCTCTTCCCCACTCCAGTTCGCAGAGACCGATTCCCTCGTATCCCGGGGCAAAATCACGATCGAGACCGATGGCGTACTCGAACTCGGCTCTCGCCTCCTCAACCTTCTGCTGGCTCAGCAGTTCCATGCCTGCCTGGTAGTGCGCCTCGGGGGTATCGAGGACCGACTGCTGCTCTATTCTGCCAGCGCAGGCTGTCATCAGTACTGCGGCAAAAACGAATACCACAGAAACCGACAGTGTCGTCTTATTCGGCTTCATCCCGCCGCTCCTTTGCTGTTAATCCTCGGCACCGAGCACGATCATCACCCGGCACTCCTGCAGGAATGGTAGGTTACCCGCTGCACGGCGGATCGCGCCTGCATCGGCATTGGAAATGACCAGGTCGCATCCGTTCGGACCCGTAGCCCGCAGGGCCCTCACAGACATCGGGTTCCCTGCAACCCGCTCATCCAGACTGGCATTCTGCACGCTGTTGTGGTAGCCAACGATGCCGGTGGTTATGGCGAACTGCCGGAGAACCTTGGTCGTGCCATACACCTCGTTGCCGTCCTCGTCCAGGATCTTGGGTGCCATGGCAGGCGTCACATCGAGACCGGTTGCGTCTATGATGAGTCCGCTGGTTGCTCCGCCCGTGCTGACCGGCTGCGAGGGCTGCGGTTGTGCAGGTGTTGAAGGCGTCGTCCGTCCACCACTCTCACCCGGAAGCACGATGTCGTAAAGGGCTCCGGTCAGGGGCATTTTCACAATCACGGCTACGTCCATGCTCTCGTAGTATCTAGTGTCGAGCACAACGAAGCCGCGGATAACTCCCTCTACCCGTGACTTGATTATGTCACTGGTCAGCATGGAGTTTTCGACAGTTGTGGTGGAACTCACCGTAACACCCTTGACCGCTTCCAGAAGATCGCGGTAGGCGGTCTGCCGTGCCGCCCTCAGGGCGGATGCTCTCCAGGCCGGTCTCGGCAGGTTTGTATTTGGTGCACCAAGACTGCTCACGATAACCTCCTGGCGTTCCCAGTCTATCCTGAATTCACCAGGTTCCGGGTACTGGGGATCCTGGGCGGCAACCAGGCCGACCAGAAAGACCCCCGTGAGCAGAAATGCGATTGTAGAGCGCAACGGCTTCATGCCGTCCTCCTTGTATAGCTTACCACGGTTTTTACTTTGTCGTCATGATCCAGACCCCATCCCAATCCTCACCCGGCGGCTCATCTCGAAGCAGATTGCAGCGTTCGGAGAATACGACCGAGGCCGGATCCTCCCCGAAACTGTTGAAAATTTTCTGAGCCTCATCCCATTTCCGGGTCCTGTAGAACTCCAAACCCTGTGCAAAATCATCGATCAGCCGGCGAAGTTCATCTGTATCCTCTTCTGTCCCCGCTTTGGCCAGAACCTCGAAAGTCTTTACCGGCTTCTTCTTGCCCTTCACTCTTACAGCATCGATCTCTCTGATCAGGAAATCGTCTCCGAGCGGATCGCGTGTCGACTCTGAAATAAGAAGGCCCACACCATATTGCCGAGTGAGAGCTTCCAACCGGGCTGCAAGGTTTACGTTATCCCCCAGCACCGTGTAATCGAAGCGCACGTCACTACCCATATTCCCCACCACCATCGGACCGGTGTTGAGCCCCAGTTTCAGATCGAATGTCTCCGGTAATGTATTTTGCCACTCTTTTCTGGTATTTACCAGTTCTTCGCGCATTCCGAGTGCAGCTTCAACACCCTTGACTGCATGGTCCTCGAATGGTATCGGTGCGCCGAAGATCGCCATGATGGCATCTCCGATATACTTGTCCACCGTGCCCTGATAGTCGAAGATCCTGTGTGTCATGACAGTGAGGAACTTGTTCAGGAAGTTGGTCAGCTCCTCAGGTTCGAGCTGCTCGCTGAAGCTCGTAAATCCTTGAATATCAGCAAATAACACGGTTAGCTCGCGCCGCTCGCCACCCAACTGGAGCTTGGCGGGATCCTGAATTATCTCGTTTACTACGTCAGGAGAAACGTACTGCTGGAAGGCGCCCTTGATGACCCTTTTCTGCCTCTCTTCGGTCACATACCGGTAGACCATCGCCGATGTATAACAGGTCACCAGTCCCGCCAGTGGCCGGAAAAGTTCTGCCCAGTAGGTGAACCTGACATATACATAGAACGCCGCAACTAGCCCTGCTCCCACCAGCAGGGCGGTCAGGGCCATCCCGAAAATGGTTCTGAACCGGAGAGCGAACCAGGCGACGACGATTCCGAGCAGGACCATGAGCAGGATCGCCATGGATTTGTCCATCGCTGTTACATACTCACCCCGGGCGAGGTTGGATAGAAGTGTCATGTGGATCTTCACTCCGGGAAGGGCCAGTGCAGATGGTGTGGCCTTGAGATCTTCGAGTGCGGCGGCCGTAGGACCTACCACGGCGATCTTGCCCGAGAAGAACTCACCGGGCATTCTCCCCTCCAGCACGTCGTAATAGGGAAACTCACGGTAGGGAACGTAGTAATCTTCGTTGGGATACCATTTGATCCTGAACCTGCCCTGCCGGTCTACAGGGAAGGTGTACGGGCCGGCATAGATCGCTTTACCGGGTACAACTCTAATCTCATCGTAGTTTATTCCCATTACGTCTATGAAGAGCCGGAATGCGGTGGTCGGCACCACGACATCGCCGTCTCTGATCAGCAGGGGCTGACGTCGCAGTACCCCGTCTTCATCGGGGAAGACATTGACCAGGCCGTGCCCGAAACTGGCTCTGGCAATCCGTGGAATCGGACCTTCCAGGAACATCGTACCGCTCATGTCGGGAAGAAGTTCTGAACCCTCAATCCTCTCCAGGGGAATCAATGATCGGGGTGCATCCTCCTTGATCTGGTCTTCGTTTATCTGTGAGCCGAAGTACTCGCTCCCCCTCTCCTTCATTGCCAGAGCCGTGTAGACAAGGCCTGCATATCCAAAATCCCGGGAAATCTGCACATCCTCCTCGGGATTTCTGGCATCATCTTCCAGTACGATATCGAAGAAGACTGCGGTTGCTCCCCAGTCGGCCAGCTTGCTGGCCAGCCGACCGTGATAATCCCTGGGCCAGGGGAACTGTTTGTAATACTCCAGAGACCGTTCATCGATCATTATCAGGATGAGTCCGGTCTCATCGGGATCGAGTTCATCCGCCATGCCGTTCTCGAAGCGGACGCGCATGTCGTACAGGTTGTTCTCGAACGCCTGGAATGGCCCTGGAGCGAGGTAGTAGGAGAAAAAAGCGGTCAGCAGTGCGGCGCCGCCGCCAACGATGAGTGCTTTCAGCCAGACATACTTTCGGCCGGGTTCTTCCTTCGATTTACCACCGGCGGTCCGGCTCATCTGTTTTGCTCCGATCGACGCAGGTTAATCGCCACCCGGATTATTTCCATTTTCACCTGCTATCTGTTCCTCCCGAATACAGACAAACGTTAGATGCTATTGGCAATTTCATTCATCTGTCAAGAGCGCAGCGCACCGCAATCCTGTCAGGCCTGCGTGATCCTGATGAACGGTATTATGAGTTCGGAGAGAGAGATCCCTCCGTGCTGGAAAGATCTGTTGAAACGTCTGCGGTGTGCGGCTGCATCTGCAGAAAAGACCAGGAATGAATCTTCCCGGGAGAGCATATACGTAGAAGTGAGGCCGTGTTGCGGCAGTCGCCAGGCAGCCATGTCATCTATCCTGTGCGTCCACCTGGCATCGGCGTTCAGATTCCTGCCCACTTTATAGCGCACGCCGCTCGAGGCGGTTCTGTCGGCCCTGACTTCTACTCCCCGTCTGACCTGGATGCTCCCGTGATCGGTGGCCACCAGCACAGGTGCACCGTCGGCGACCGCCTTCCTGATCATTCTGGAGATCGGAGAGCGTTCGAACCACTGCGCGGCCAGGGCTCTGAATGCAGCCGGATCCGGTGCCAGTTCCTGTACCACTGCCGATTTCGACTGGCCGTGCACCAGCAGGTCCAGAAAATTCACTACAATTACAGAGAGGCCACCCGGAACCCCTCCGCTCAGGCGGCGCTCGATGCCTTCGGCATCTGCAGGAGACTGAATACGTTCGAAGAGGGCCAGTCTCTCATCTCCGATCAGGTTCGATACAGCATCAATTGCCTCTGTCAGCATCTGCGGTTCGTACCGGTTCAGGCCCTCCTCATCAGGCTTGTACTCTTCGTTCCTGCCTGATCCGTACCCTTCCCACAGGTCGGGAAAATCCCCGGCAATCTCATCCGGAAAACGTCCGGAGAGAAGGGCGTTGCGTGCATAGGGTGAAGCGGATGGAAGCAGTGAAAAGACGGGGACGCGTTCAATTCTTGAACCCTCTGCCACCAGAGGCTCCATCGCCAGCCACTGGTCGAACCGCAGGCAATCGAGAACCACCAGTACCGCCCTGCCGCAGAGTGATATCAGGGGCAGTATGGAACTCCCCAGGAGATCGGTGACCAGAAGAGGTCGATCGTCCTCAGGTGCCGGCATTGCCGGCAGATCGGTTCCGGAGGCATCTTCGACAGCTTCCTGCATGCGCACCTGCCACGGTCTGTTATCTGAAACCCACTCCGGATAATGCTCTATCACCTGGCGGGCCAGTACACCGTCAGCTTCCTGCATCAGTGTCGCCAGAGATTCAGCCAGACCCTCCTGGCCGGACAGATCGAGCTGAATGCTCCAGAATGCAAGCGCCTCTGCCAGGTCGCCCCACTCCGCGGGTGCCGGAGAACCACCTGCCAGTTGACTCGCAAGCCTGGCAAATTCCCGGGTATAGTCCCGGGTGATAACCTCTTCGCGCAGGCGGCTGCTTTCGAGTATGCGCTTGCAGACGGAAAGCACCTGGCTGGGATTGACCGGCTTGGTCAGAAAATCTGTCACGGACCGGCCCAGCGCCTCCTCCATCAGTTCCTCTTCCTCCTGTTTGGTCACCATAACAACCGGCAGTTCGGAGTGGATGGAGCGGAGACGTTCCAGAACTGTGAGGCCATCGATACCCGGCATCCGTTCATCCAGGAGCACCAGATCGAATTGCTCACCTGCCAGCAGGTGGAGGGCGTCCTCTCCGGAATTAACCGGTGTTACCTCGAACTGGCGCTGCTGAAGGTAGAGAATGTGTGGCCGGAGAAGTTCTATCTCGTCGTCGACCCAGAGCAGTTTATATTTTTCCTCTTTTCTGCCGGCCGGCACCACAATACTCCTCTAACGCCCTTCCGGAGTGCCCGATCCGGGTGACGGCGGATCTGGAGGAAGGCCCGCTTCCCTGGCTGCCCTGCCACCCACAAGCACTCCTGCCCCCTGCCCCCTTTTGGCTGCCAGGTGTTCCGCATAAGTCCGGGAAAAGACGTGGGTGCCGTCTCCGCGGGCGACAAAATAGAGGTAGTCCGCATCTGCAGGTGAGACCGCAGCCAGAAGAGAGGCCGTTCCTGCATTTGCAATCGGACCGGGCGGCAAGCCGCTGACCCTGTAGGTATTGTAGGGAGAGTCTATCTCAAGATCTTTTTCGTAGAGCCTCGGCTTGAAGCGACCCAGCGCGTAGAGGACCGTGGCGCACGATTCCAGCCTCATCCGCCGCTGAAGTCTGTTATGGAAAACCGCGCTGATTATACCACGCTCCTCGCCAGTTACAGCCTCCCGTTCAATGATGCTGGCCAGCGTCACCACCTCGTGGCGGGTCAGCCCGAGACCGGCGGCGGCCTCCGCCAGCCGACTCTCCCACAGATCGGTAAAATGGCCCACCATCATTCTCAGCACCTCGTCGGCAGGCATCCTGTAGTAGATGTTATAAGTTTCGGGGAGAATGTAGCCCTCCAGATGGGCGGGCAGCGACCGGCCGTCTTCAACAGGGATAACTGAAGCTATGAAGGCACTGTCGGCTGCGAGAGCCATAAAGGCGGCCGAGTCGACCTGTGCTTCTCTCGATATGATCGAGGCGATCCGCAGAGCGCGCAGCCCTTCGGGTATCGTAACCAGTTCATCCGTTGTACCTCCCCTGGTCAGATGTCCCAGCACATCCAGGATGTTCTCACCCCCTGTGAAGTGGTAACGACCGGCCTGGAAAGAGCGGTCGGCAAGTGTGAGACGGGCAGCCATCACCAGATCTCCCGTATTGTTGATCACATCGTTTGCCTGAAGCAGTTCGGCCACCGCCGCCGGAGTCGATCCCGGTTCAATGACCACAACAATCGGGTTGTTCCCCGGCACAGGACCCGGCCTCCAGAACAGCCCGGCTGAATAGATACCGAGCAGCACAGCCATCAGGAACCCTGCAAATAACGGGATCTGGAGTTGAATACTCCGGGCGCGGCGCCCCAGGGCCAGCATGAGAACTCCGATCAGGATGCATGGACCGGCCACCCACAGCACCGGCAGATATTCGAGAGAACTCAAAGCCTCTATTCCTCTTCCTTTTCCATTACAATCCCGTTCCGGTCGCTGCTGTCGAACCAGCTCTGCAGAATCAATATTGCGCTCGCCCTGTCGAGCAGACCACCAGCGCGTGCCTTCCGATCAGATACACCCGCTTTCCTCTGAATCCGTTCGGCCTGAGATGAGGTCATCCTTTCATCCCACAGCACCACGGGAAGTCCGAACCAGCCTTTCAATCTCCCTGCGAATTCCTCTACGGCCTCACATCGCTCGCCCCGTGAACCATCCATATTTAGAGGATAACCGACAACTATTTGTTCCGGCTCTTCTGTAGAAATCAGCTCTTCGACCCGCCTTCGGAGGTCTTTCCGGCCCTCAAACCTGATTGTCTGCAACCCCGTGGCAACACCGGTTTCGATCATGCCGGATGCAGCTCCTACCCTGCGTTCCCCGAAATCGAAGGCGACAACTTTCCCCTTCACGATATCGCTGTTCCCCGTAGTGAGCCTGTCTGAATCCATACCTGAATGATAGGGTGCAGGAGTGCAGCCAACAAGATGTCAGGAGATTTCAGACAGTTGCGCATCCGGCGGTAAGTGAGTTTCCCGGTGACTGAAGAGTTTTCACCGGAGCCTTGTATTCTTTATGCACTCGTTATGCACTCGTTCACAAAGGTACATTTTTGAAGCGGACAGGGATAAATAAACAGTATGCCGTTTTCTGCGGCATCCTGCTGAATATTCTATCGATTCTTTCTCCTCAGGCTGCTGCCTCAGGCCATGGTTTGTCCGATGCATCAGATCCGCCCGGTCATGAAGATCCGGCGGCTTCAGACATAGGAGCCCGGGAGCCCGGAGGTTCAATCAAAATCGATGGTATTGTGGGTAAGGATGAATGGGCGGGTGCGCCGGTCATCAGTGATTTTACGGTCAGGAATCCTGTAGAGGGAGCCGCACCGAGTCAACTGACGGAGGTCAGGGTTCTTTACACGAGCACCCATCTCTACCTGGCCTTTTCCTGCTACGACAATGAACCGGAGGGAATCGTCTACAGGGTGAGTACCCGCGATTCGTGGCGCCTGAAGAGTGACAGGATATCCTTCGATATCGATCCCTACCACGACCACAGGCATGCCTATCATTTTGCCGTGGGTGTAGCGAACAACCAGACCGATTCATACGGTATGGATATCAACTGGGATGGGGTATGGGATTCCGCCACCACAATTACTGAGGAGGGCTGGTTTGTCGAGGTCTCGATCCCCTTCTCGATAATCCGCTTTGAAGCACGGGAATCGCTCACATTCGGCATCAACTTCCACAGGAATATCCAGCGTACCAAGGAGGATCTCGCGTGGCGGGGGTGGCGCAGGAACGATGGACGTCGGGTAGACAAATACGGCCACCTGGAGGACCTGCAAAATCTGCTTAGCGGCCACAACCTGGAGGTTATGCCCTACGCCAAGACGAGCGGGCAGCAGTTCTACCGCGGTTCGGCTGATCCGGTCGGGTATCTGTCTGAAACGCTCTCTGATTTCGGAGTCGATCTGAAATACGGCCTGACCAGCAACCTGGCACTCGACATAGCACTCAATCCCGACTTCGGACAGATAGCCCCGGATGCCGAACAGATCAACGTCACGCGGTATGAACGCTACAACCGCGAACTGCGCCCCTTCTTCCAGGAGGGACAGTCCATCTTCCGCACCCCACTGCAGATTTTCTACAGCAGGCGTATCGGCAAGCAGATCCCCGGCGGTCCTGAAGTGAATATGCTGGCGGGGGGCAGGATCACGGGACGTACCGGTCCCTACCAGATCGGTATAATAAATTCCGTAACCGAGCAGAAAGACTACATAACTTCCAAAGGTACCGAAGCCACGGTCCCCATGGCGAACTATTCTGTCATCCGGCTGGAACGAGACATATTCACCCGCTCGAGTGTGGGTATCCTGGCGGTCAGCAAGGATTCCGATCGGGGTAAAGGAACCGCTCCCTACCAGCGTGCCTTCGGAGCAGATTTCGGTCTGAAACTGGGTGAAAACCATTATGTCACAGGGATGCTGGCCCGCAGTGTCAATCCCGATAAAAGCGGAAACGACTGGGCGGGCCAGCTGAAAGCGGGCCTGCGATCCGATCTGTGGGATTACGGAGCTGAGTTCAACTACCTGGGCCCGCAGTTTAAAGTGAAAGAGATCGGCTACATTACACAGGTGGATCGACGCCGAACGGGGTGGAACTTCAGTTGGAAGCCGCGTCCCGAGAGAAACGGCATTCGCAGGGTAGAGCTGAAGACGACCGGCTTCGTCTCCTACAACTTCGACGGTCTTTATACGACAGGCCGCTACGGTGTGGAGATGAAGGTCCAGGGAATGAACTACATGGAGGTGGAGGCAAAGGCCACACTCAACGACAGCAGATGGAGGGATATCTACGCAGCCGAACCGTGGAAGACCGCAGACACCGCCAGATTCTACCGCGGCCGCGACTACAGCCTCAGCTTCAAGACCGACAGCAGTCTCGACTACTCATTCAGCGCCGGCACCAGTTTCGGCAACTTCCTCGATTACTTTGATTACTATTTCGGTCGTGACTGGTCGATACGCTCCAGCTTCAACTTCCGTCCCAGCAGCAGATTCTCGGGCCAGTTGAGCCTTACGCACATACGTGAGTATTTCAGGGACAACACCCTGGATGAGACCAAGAACCTGCTGGTTACCAGGGCTTCTTATTACTTTACCTCCAACCTTTCGGTGAAGCTGTACAACCAGTTCCGCTTTTTCACCAGCAGTGCAGCCGACGTTAAGGATAGTGCCGCCAATACACTCAACCTGGTTTTCTCATATTTCCTGAATGCAAAGAGCATCCT
>CAZWVF010000054.1:0-16876 GCA_964637695.1 uncultured Gemmatimonadota bacterium
AGCGTAACCCTCGCTATCGTCGGTTTCTCGGACAAGCTCTATACACAATTACAAACCCCCGGCACTGTCAACACCGGGGGTTTTTCCGTTTCTGGTGCCGAAGGAGGGATTTGAACCCACACGGGCTTGCGCCCACTGCGCCCTGAACGCAGCGTGTCTACCAGTTCCACCACTTCGGCGTGCAACAGGAAACGTATCTATCCAGAGCATTCAAGTCAAGATTACGGGTTACCTGAGTGCACCGCTCCGTAATTACAGTGACGTAACGAGAGCGCCGAGGTGTGCGGCCGGCAAGGCACGAGGAAGAGGGATAGCGGTGTCCTCAGGATGCAACAGCATTTATTTGAAGAGCTGTTCTTGTCGGCTTTATCTGGTAGGTTTGAGATCGAACCCGCCAAACAATATGCGAGTGGATTAGAGGGATGGCCGAGCGCCTGGTAGCGTCAAATAAAAAGGCTCGAAGGAATTTCGAGGTCCTGGATACCATTGAAACAGGTATTGTATTACAGGGCACTGAAGTCAAGAGCCTGAGGGCCGGTCAGGCCGATCTCACCGGCAGCTTCGCACGCATAGATGCCGGGGAGGTGTGGTTGTACGATTGTCATATTCCCCCCTACAAGCAGGGTGGTTATGCCAATCACGAGCCGAAACGGCGTCGAAAACTGTTACTTCATAAATCGGAGATCAAGCGTTTGATAGGAAAGGTTGCACAAAAGGGGATTACGCTCGTTCCACTGAAGCTATATTTCAAGGAGGGGCACGCCAAGGTTCTGATCGCGGTGGCCAGAGGCCGGGTAAAGTCCGATAAGCGCCAGAGAATCTCTGAAGAGGAGGCACGGCGCGAGATGAAGCAGGCGGCGGGACGATTCAAAGGGTAAGGAACAAGGGAGATGGTAACGCAGTTGTTAAAGTGATGATCCTCTCAAACTGGAATAGAAATGCCGTGGCCGGTCATGCGGTTTTGGCCGCACTGGTGCTGATTCTGATCGGTGCCGGGTCGCTTCCCGTAAGTGCAGGAACTTCCAGCCGTCCGCTGAAGGAACGGCAGCAGGGTTTTGAAAACAGCGATCGCGATGAAACGGAATCAGCCATCATAGCGCGTAACGGGATACCCACCCGGGAGAGGCTGCGCGGAGTACGTCTGGAGGGGGGAGAACTCTACCTTCGTCTCTACGATTTTGCCGTTTACCTGGGTGCGCGTGATCGTTTCGATATCAAGAACAAGTATGAACTCTTCGTTGAAGACCGGCATCTGAAGTTCACACTCGGATCCTCGATAGTGATCATCGACAACCAGTCGAGCCGGGCCGTCAATCTTCCCCGTCCCGTTGTACTGCACAGGGGAGCGCTCTATGCGCCCGCAGAAGGCATTGCTCTGCTTCTGACCGCTTTTACGGGCAAGGAATGCGAGTATCTGCCGCAGAAGGGGTGGCTCAATTACGGCGGTTCCGGTCTGAATGTTCTGGGGATAAGGCTTCAACACAAACCGGAACAGGGAACCGAGGTCGAGATACTGCTTACCGAGCCTCTCAATTACGAGACATTCTCCCACGAAGAGGGCGCTCTCAATATCACCTTCGAAGGAGCCAGAGCCGACGTCGCCGCACTCATGCGGGTTCAGGGCCAGGGCCTGGTCAGGAAGATTGAGGTCTTCGAGCAACGGGACAACGTACTGCAGATAAGCTTCAGATTGTCACGCCGTTACCGGGGTACACCCGATTTCTATAGAACCAGCGAGGGGCTGCTCTTCGTTCTTCGCAACTCCGCCGCGGGAGAGAGGCTGGAAGACACCGGTTCGACATTTCCCTCCTCACCCGCTTTCGGAATCAGCACCGTTGTGATAGATGCGGGACATGGCGGCAAGGATCCGGGCAGTGTCGGACCGACCGGCCTGCGGGAGAAGGAGGTTGCCCTCGATATAGCCCGGCGCCTGCAGGAGCTTTTCAAGAGAGATCCCCGCACGCAGGATATCAACGTCGTTATGACGCGGGAGGAGGACGAGTTTGTACCGCTCGGTGACCGTTATGCCCGGGCCAATAACAGCAAGGGTGACCTTTTTGTCAGTGTACACGCGAACGCATTTGACGACCCGTCGGTCAACGGCTTCATGACCTTCTTCCTGGCCGAGGCGAAGAATGACGAAGCGAGGCAGATAGCAGCATTTGAGAATACGGTCCTCAGGTATGAAGAGAACAGCCGGGCTCTCCAGATAGACGAGACCGAACCGATGCTCAGAGGTATCCTGGGGGAACTGATAAGTACAAAGTACCTGGAGGAAAGCCAGGTGCTGGCCGGTCTGGTTCAGGATGAGCTGCGCGGAAGGATAAGGCATCAGGTGAGAGACCGGCGAATCGACCAGGGTCCCTTCCTCGTTCTGAATGGCGCGAGCATGCCCGGCGTGCTGGTTGAAATCGCATTTATCTCCAACAGGGCCGAGGAGAATTTTCTGCGACAGAACAGTTTCAAGAACAAGGTTGCAGAGGCCCTGCACGCGGCCGTGATCAGCTACAGGGAACGGGTAGAAGTGGGCAGGTGAGCCCTCCTGGTGTAGTTTTACCTCTCCAGATAAATTAACGCTGAGATTGCGCAAAAGGACCGTTTCCGGACAGAAACTAATTCGTTGAGACTAGATTGAATGAATCAGGATAATATCCGCAATTTCTGCATAATAGCGCATATCGACCACGGCAAGTCGACACTGGCCGACCGCCTGCTGGAAGAGACAGGCATGCTTGAGCGCCTGGCCAACGTGGATCAGGTGCTCGACGATATGGACCTGGAGCGGGAACGCGGAATAACGATCAAGATGCACCCGGTGCGGATGAACTACAGAAGCGCCGACGGGATCGATTACATCCTGAACCTGATAGACACTCCCGGTCACGTGGACTTCACATATGAGGTGAGCCGCTCCCTTGCCGCCTGCGAGGGGGCTGTTCTGGTGGTGGATGCCAGCCAGGGAATCGAAGCTCAGACACTGAGCAATCTCTATCTGGCACTCGAACACGACCTGGAGATCATTCCCGTCATCAACAAGATAGATCTTCCCAACGCCAGAGTTGACCAGGTTACCGAGGAACTGATGGACCTGCTCGGTGTGGATGAGTCGGAAGTCATCTCTGTTTCGGCCAAGGAGGGCACCAACACAGGGGAGGTGCTCAAGGCCGTTGTGCAGCGCATACCACCGCCGGCCGGAGATCCCGACGCCCCCACAAGGGCGCTGATCTTCGACTCGATATTCGACACATACCGAGGAGCCGTTCCCTATTTCCGTATTGTGGACGGGTCGCTGAGGACCGGAGTCACGATCCGTCTTTTCGGATCGGGGAAGAGAGTGGAGGTTGACGAAGTTGGGATTTTCAGACTCGGCAAGGAGAAGGTTGAAATACTGGGAGCCGGTGAGGTCGGGTACCTCTACGCGTCGATAAAAACGATCAGGGACGCGCAGGTCGGAGATACGATCACGGTCGAAGAGCATCCTGCACTCGATCCACTTCCCGGATACAAGAGTGCCAAGTCGATGGTATTCAGCGGGATCTACCCCATGAACACCGAGGACCACCAGAACCTCAAAGACGCCCTGGAACGACTGAGACTGAATGACGCGGCACTCTCCTTCGAACCGGAATCGAGCGTCGCGCTCGGTTTCGGGTTCCGGTGCGGTTTCCTCGGTCTGCTCCACATGGAGATAATCCAGGAACGCCTTTCCCGCGAACACAACCTGGACATAATCGCCACCGTTCCCAGCGTCGAGTACAGGGTACATACGACCTCAGGTGAGATGCTGGAGATCGACAATCCATCCCTGCTTCCCCAGCCGAAGGAGATAGATTTCATTGAAGAACCATTCGTGCTGGCTCATCTGACCACACCGCAGGCCTACATAGGTAACCTGATGGCCCTCTGCCAGGACCGCAGAGGTGAGTATCTCAGCATGGAATATGTCGGCGGCGACCGTGTCAGGATCTCCTTCAATCTTCCTCTCAGCGAGATCATCTTCGATTTCTATGACAGGCTGAAGTCGGTAAGTCGTGGTTATGCCAGTTTCGATTATGAATTGAAAGAGTGGCGTGCAAGCAGGATGCAGAAGCTCGATATCCTGCTGAACGGGGACCCGGTGGACAGCCTCAGTATGATAGTTCACGTTGACAAGGCATATACCTGGGGCCGTCAGCTCACCAGCCGCCTCCGGAAACTCATTCCGAGACAGCTTTTCCAGGTGGCCATACAGGCCGCGATAGGGAACAAGGTGATCGCGCGCGAAACCGTCAGCGCGATGCGCAAGAATGTTACGGCCAAGTGTTACGGCGGCGACGTCACCCGGAAGAGGAAGCTGCTCGAGAAACAGAAAAAGGGCAAGAAGCGCATGAAGGCTGTCGGCAATGTAGAGATTCCCCAGGAGGCTTTCCTCGCTTTCCTCTCGATGAAAGAGGAGGATTGATGTGGGATGACGATTCGACCATCCCCTGGTACAACATGATCCGGAAGATCCGATGGAGTCACCTCTTCAGACTGGTGCGCTGAGCCCCGAAAGAGCAGCAGCTCTGCTCGACCGTTCAGATGAAAGGATAGGGCACCTCTACCTCCACCTCCCTTTCTGTGAGAGGACTTGCCCCTACTGCGATTTCTCGACGGCTGCAGGAGCAGGCGCAGACATCGGGGCGTTCTTGAATGCACTGAAGAAGGAGGCGGATCTGCACGAGAACGCCGGGATCCTTCCACATCTGATGCTGGAAGGGGGTACCCTCTTCCTGGGAGGCGGTACGCCATCGTGGTTCGAGCCCCGGATACTGGTTCACCTTCTCTCATGGCTCGGCTCACTGACAGGAGGTCGATGGGCGGAGGCCACTCTGGAAATGAATCCCGAACATGCAGAAAGGGAGCGTCTTGAAGCTCTGCGATCGGGAGGCATCAGCCGTCTCAGCCTGGGCGTGCAGAGCCTGAATCCGGCGGTCCTGAAGAGACTCGGCCGGATTCATTCTCCGATGGTTGCACGTGAAGCAGCCGGTGCCGCACGAAAGAGCGGTTTCGATGTTTCCATAGATATTATCTTTGCCGTTCCAGGCCAGGACCAGCAGGGATGGCAGAGTGATGTCAGGGGAACTGTGGAACTGGCGCCCGATCATATCTCGATCTACGGATTGACCTATGAACCTGGAACTCCTTTTGCACGCTGGCTGGGAAGCGGGCGTCTGGTGGCACTCGACGAGGATTGGCAGGCCGAGGCATACAGCTGGGCTGCAGAGTACCTCGATTCAGAGGGTTACCAGCGATACGAGGTGAGCAACTTTGCCAGACCCGGTAAGGCCTCCCTTTACAATCAGGCCTGCTGGGACGGTTCTTCATATCTGGGATTGGGTCCTTCGGCTAACAGCCTGCTCGGTACGATTCGTACCGCAAACATGTTCAATCTCAGGGATTGGACAGCGGCTCTTTTGAACGAATCCAGAATCCCCTGGAAGAGTTCGGAGGAACTGGACGACCGCTCAATTGCACGTGAGAGAGTACTGCTCGGTTTGCGAACAGCCGGAGGGCTGAATCTGGAGACCCTCCCCTCTCAGTACAGAGAAGAAGTCTCAGAGCGGGCCGGAGAGATCGTCGAGGAAGGATTTGCTCAATGGAATGAGGAGAACGCCCTGGTCCTATCCAGCAGGGGCATACTGGTAGCCGATATGCTGGCAGTGAGATTATCGCCCTGAACCAACTGGTTCCCGTCCGGAGTTTCCAGATGGACACTAACTTACCGGTGCGGCAGGAGGCACGATTGCCGGCTTGATGGCCGGTTCCGCGGCGAGCCCCACAAGTTCCCTGTAGGCGCACGCGACGGCGGCAAAGCTGAGCGGGATCGTAACGAAGAGCCCGACACCGAAGAAGAGGAAGCCGACGCAGTTGATCACGAAGAGCACCAGCGCCAGCAGGGCGAATTCCAGATAGTCCCGGGCTGCAACCTTACGGCTTGCCTCCATGGCATCCCAGAAATCGAAACCTCTGTCCACGATGAAGAGGAAGGAAAAGAAATATATCCCCCTGAGGAAGATGCCGGGGATCAGGCAGAAGAGATAACCCGCTGCTGTGAATACAGCCGTCACCAGCATGGCCAGAGTCACCGGAATGTATCGGGTGAATGCCTGGAAGAGATCGCCGATCAGAGGGCGCCCTGTCCGCATGTGGTTGACAGTCATCAGGAAGAAGCCGGCCTTCATTGGTCCTGCGACAGCCAGCCAGACGATGGGGTGAATCTTATAGGCTACGCCCGTTATCGTGACCAGAATAAGCGCGGCAATGACGTACCCCACCATATCGTTGCGGATAAGTCTCCACCCTTCCACTATCCACCTGCCCAGGTCCAGCTTATATGGATCGAGTGAACCGTACTGATAGGGTTCCTCATCCCGATCTGCACCATCGGCGGGATTATCAGAGGGTGCATCCGCCTGTTCAGGGGTGCTTTGACTGACGGTGTGCTCGGCACCCGGCAGAGGAAAATCAGGGGTTTCAGGCTGCTTTCCGGAATCGGGCTCGAGGCCGGAGTCTTCGTGTCGTTCGTCGTCAGTCATGATCTTTGCAATACGTCTGTAGGGCGAAGTAAGTTTCGATAGAGGTTTTTCTGGTGGTTGAAACATGCATTTGAATCATAATCTATATGATAATCAGTCAAAACGCACAGGGAGACACTTGTGAATCTTCCAGATTCTCTGGTCCGCCAGTCAGACAGCAAGATACTCTACTATATTATCGACGGGCTGGGAGGGACCACAGATCCAGCCCGCGGACAGACAGAGCTGCAGGCGGCGGCAACACCGGTTTTCGACCAGCTCGCGGCCGAAAGCGAAACCGGACTCATGGTTGTCGTGCTTCCAGGCATCGCTCCTGGCAGCGGTCCCGGTCACTTCGCTCTCTTCGGGTACGATCCGGTCGAGAACAACGTGGGGAGGGGAGTACTCGAAGCGGCCGGAATCGATTTTCCTCTCCTCGATGGAGATATTGCCATCAGGGTTAACTATGCAACGGTCGATTCGGACGGGAATATCATCGACCGCCGGGCCGGGCGAATTCCAACAGAAGAGTGCGAGCGTCTATGTGCAATTGTGAACGAAGCGATCGATCTGGGTGATGTGGAGGTTTTTGTGCGGGCTGTGAAGGAGCATCGTGCGGCCATAATCCTGCGTTCGGGCGGGAGTGAACTTTTCGACGGGATTTCAGATACAGACCCCCAGCAGACCGGCGTGCCTGCACTACAGCCTGCTGCTGAGCGGCCTGCCGCAGAGGATACGGCCCGACTGCTGAAACAGCTGCTCGATCAGGCTTGTGGGCCGCTTGCTGAAGCAGGTACCCCGGCATACTATCCCCTTCTGCGCGGGATTGCCCGGCATCGCACATATCCCGGACTCAGTGAGCGGTTCGGGCTGAAGAGCCTGGCTGTCGCCACCTACCCGATGTACAGGGGTATCAGCAGGCTGCTGGGAATGGATGTTCACGAAGGCGCCGCCGACCTTGGAGATCAGCTCTCCGCGGTTACAGAAGCCTGGAATTCATACGATTTCTTCTTCGTCCACATCAAGGCTCCCGATGCGCGTGGTGAAGATGGCGATTTCGACGCGAAAGTTACTGCTACAGAGGAAGCTGACAGAGCTCTTTCAGGCTTTCTCGATCTGAATCCGGATGTAGTGGTTGTAACGGGAGACCATTCCACTCCTGCACTCATGAAAGCGCATTCGGGGCACTCGGTACCCCTTATCCTGGCCTCACCCGTAGCTCGACACAGCGGGATAGAACATTTCGATGAGATCTCCTGTGCACGGGGCGGCACACTGGGAACATTCCCCGCCCGGCAGCTCATGGGTCTGGTTCTCGGCCATGCCGGACGCCTCCACAAGTTCGGGGCCTGATAACGTACAATACGTACAATTTGTAATACCAGTTGGAGAAGAACCATGATCCGCATTTCTGTCAGTGAGGCGCGAAAGAGTTTCTCAGATATAATAAGCAGGGTGGAGTATGCCGGTGAGAGGGCAATCCTTCACAGGCACGGCAGGGAAACGGCAGCTCTCGTTCCGATTGTTGATGTCATTCTCCTCGATCTGCTCGAGGAGCAGATGGATATCGAGGAAACGCGCAATTCCATCACGGAAACGTTGAAACGGGGCGGAGCTACTCTATCGTCGCTCCTCCATCAACAGCCAGGTGCTGTCCGGTAATAAAGGCGGCACGGTGAGAAGAAAGAAACGCAACCGCGGCCCCTATCTCCTCCGGTTCCCCCAGGCGACCCAGGGGAGAGATCTTCTCCCACCCTTCGAAGATCTCATCAACCGTCATGTTTTCGCGATCTGCCATGACCCCGGCCAGCTCGACCAGTCTCTCGGTTCTAGTGTAACCGGGGGCAACGGTATTTGCCCGTATGCCTTTGGGTCCATATTCGTCAGAGATCGACCTGACAAGGCCGTTCAATCCCGCCCTCAGGGTGTTGCTGGTGACCAGCCCCGCAATCGGCTGCCTGGCCGCAATGGATGTTATAACCACTATCGAACCGCTGCGATGCCTCTCCATGATGGGCAGGACCTCCTGGCAGAGTGTGAGAGTGCTCCGGAATGTGATATTGAGAGCTTCCTCCCACATCTCGGGTGTCAGGTCGGCGAAGAGGCCGGCTGGCGGCCCGCCGGCGTTTGAAACCAGGATATCGAGCTGTTCGAACTGATCGTTGATGGAGCCGACCATCGATCTGATCGACTCTGCGTCTGAAAGATCACAGACCAGCGGGTGAACATGCGCACCTGTGTCGCGGGCGATCCTTTCGGCAGCGGCTTCAACGTGTTCCACATCGCGGCTGCAGATAATGATCCGGGCCCCCTCCTGAGCCAGGGCTTGAGCTGAAGCGTAACCGAGCCCGGCACTTGCACCGGTGACCAGTGCAACCTTGTCGGATATCTGCAGGTCCATGGAGTTTCCTCTTCGATCAGTCTTCAAGAGCCTCTTCGACAGCGGCGGCAACCCCGGCGGCGAGCTCGCCGCTCTCAGAAAGAAGAGTGTCGAGGGTTGAGATTGTATCAGTTTTGAATGCCTCATCCTTTATATGCGGCAGGTTGATCCGCACGTTGTATGCGGCGGCCCGGGCCCCGGCGTGTGCCATGAGAGCCCCCGTTCCGACATCGCTGATCATCTGCGGGTCGGCTATTCTGGACATTTCCAGGCAAAGCTCGAGAGCGGCCCTGCACTGCTCTACAGTACCGAGCGGCACGCGGGTCGCCTCCTTGTAACCTACCTGCATGGCCTTCGATCTTTCCGCCCTCTCTTCCCCGGTATCCCTGGGCATCCGCATCGCCGCCAGCACCGAATCGAACGCCGCGGTGTCCTCATCTACTCCCCTCACAAGGCTGTCCTTGATGATCTGCGCCCTCTCTGCCAGATCGCACAACCGGTCGTAGAGATCATCGAACTCACCCTTGCCGACAGAGAGGTTGGCGACCATCGAGGCGAGGGCGGCACCCAGGGAACCGGCCAGGGCGGCCACTGAACCGCCTCCGGGAGCCGGTGTGTCTCTGGAGACCTCATCCACGAAGTCGCAGGTGAGAAGCCGGGCAAGGGGGCCTTCGATTTTCGGCATGGCGAGAACCTTCTCTTCTGGGTCGAAGGGGGATACATCGCGCAATCCCATCGACTGTATGGCTGTTTCCATGAGATCGGGGACCGGAATCCCCGTCGACTTCATCATCAACCTTCTGTAGAAGACCGCCGCCCTTCTCATCGCTTCGTAGGGAATAACTCCGACGATCTCCGATCCTGTTATCACGATCCCGCGCCTGCGGGCCTCCTCCCTGGCGGATTCGAGCACCAGGTGGGGAGGACTGACATTGTAATCTGTCAGGTTCATACTGATCTGGGCCCTCTTGTACTCATCTATGACCCAGCCTATTGCCTTTACATTATCGAACATCCCGTCGGTGAAAACGGGTCCGACAGGGTTCTCACGGTCAATTTCGAGCGATTCGTAGCGCCGCAGCAGGTCACCGCCATGCATATCCATGTAGTGGGTCGAAAGCTCGTCAAATGAACTGCCTACAGAATCGCACTGGCCGCACGGATAGGTGCCATCTTCAGGGAAGTTGACCACATCGCCCTTATAGTAGAAGGGTTCGGTATTTCCCCGGCGCTTCCACCTGCCCCTCTCGCGTATGACGTAGGCTATGTCGTTCGCGTAACGGCGGTCGGTGGTATTGAGGTTGATGTTATAGGCGATCAGGAATTCACGTGCCCCGACCGCCGTGGCACCGGATTTTGGATTGAATTCGGCCGGGCCGAAATCGGGCTTCCATTCAGGATCGAGGAGCTTCTCCTGAAGGCCTTCGTACTCACCGGAACGTATCCTGGCCAGATTCCGCCTCTCGGGTCTCGAGGCGGCCTTCTCATACAGGTAAACCGGTATCGACAGCTCCTCGCCGATGCGCGCGCCCACCTCCCGAGCCAGCTGAACACAATCTTCCATGGTTACACCGGCAACCGGGACGAAGGGAACTACGTCGGTTGCACCCATTCGCGGATGCTCACCGGTGTGTTCGCGCATATCTATGATCTCAGAGGCTTTCTTCACTGCGATGAACGCGGCCTCGGTTACCCTCTCCGGCGCTCCCACGAATGTAACCACGGTTCTGTTGGTGTTGGCACCGGGATCGACGTCGAGCAGGCGGACACTCGAAACACTTTCAATCGAATCGGTTATCTCCTTTATAACCGACTCGTTCCTGCCTTCCGAAAAATTCGGTACGCACTCGACGATCTGTTCCATGGATGTAATCCCCTGTATGCTGTCGGCAACTCTGCCGTTGTTCTGAATCAATGATGGTAAAGTCGGGCCCGGATGGCAAATATATGACTGATTGTATCAGATTAGATTTCAGGGATTATTAAGGGATTATTAATGGTGTGATCGAACTGCCCCGACAGATCTCCCGCTACAGGGAACTGGTGGACGACTGGAACGCCTTCATCGAAACCCTCCAGCGACCCCTTCCCACGGACCTGCGCTGGAATCCCTTTGCCGTCACGCGTGAGCGGTTCGAAGAAGCCCTCAAACTGCAGGGCCTGCGGTGGACCGGACTCGATGCCAGCCCCGATCTTTACCGGGTCGAGGAGATGCCCGGACCGGGTCTTACATGGGCGTATCACATGGGCTGGTATCACCCGCAGGGATTCACCTCTACCCTGCCCGCCGTCATTCTCGATCCTCAGCCGGGTACGAACGTTCTCGATCTCTGTGCTGCGCCGGGCGGCAAAACGAGTCAACTGGCCGCCCGCATGATGGGTCACGGAGTACTTATCGCGAACGATATCAATTACAACCGCATATCGATCCTTGCGGCCAACGTTGAGCGTCTCGGAGTTCCGAATGTCCTGATCACCTGTTACCGGGGCGAGAATTTTCCCGAGAGATTTACATTTGACCAGGTGCTGGTGGATGCTCCGTGCACCGGGGAGGGAACATACAGGGCAGAGGGAGGGCGTTACCGCGAGGATGAAGCGGACACCCGCCACTTCATGAGCCGCGCCCAGCTCGGGATCCTCCGGAAGGCTCTCAAGATAGTCCGCCCCGGGGGAACTGTTCTCTATTCGACCTGCACGTATGCTCCGGAGGAAAACGAGGCTGTCGTGGCTGCGGCGATCGAAGATCGTGATATAGAAATCATACAAATGCCGGAAGAGCTGCCGGGCGAGCCGGGGATAGACAGATGGGAGGGAAATACCTTTCCGGCCGGGATAAAAAGGACGCGGCGATTCTGGCCGCATCACACCGATTCCTGGGGTTTCTATTGTGCTCTCCTACGCAGACTCAGCTGAACTGAGAATCGTCCGCGACGTCCTGGTCGGACGATTCGGCATACCTGCCAGGGTGATGGAAGAGTGGCTTGTATTCTCGACAGGCTCTGTTCTGTGGGGTCTTCGCGACGCACCGGATCTGGATAAAGCCCTCGAAGCGTTTAGAATCGAACGAACCGGTCTGCCCCTGCTGAGACGGGCAGGCGACAGGTGGAAGCCGACCACGGTGGCCCTTCAGGTGCTGGGCAGATACGTGTCGAAGTCGCTGGTTCAGCTCTCCCGTGAGGAACTGGAACGGCTGCTTTCCGATGCGGCCATCCGGGGAACCATTACAGGCGTCGATCAGGGTTACGTTGCAGTGGCCGGACCCGATGGGGTGGCGGGATGCGCGCTCTACCTGGAACCGCAGACCGAAGAGGGAAAAGAGGAGGGCCTGCTCTGCTCACAGTTCCCGAAGGCCCGGTGGCAGAGTTTCGGCCACTATAGAGCCTGTCTGAGAAACCGACGATAGCGAGGATTACGCTGGCGCCGGACTGTTTTTCAGACAGGCTCTATATAGAGGAGTATTGTAGAGCAGCCGGAATTATCGAGGATAAGAGATGAAACCTGTGAAGCATAAGCGGCCTCTTCCGGTATTGGATGATGTCCCGCAGATTTCCGTCAACTGGAGGTGAAGAACGATGAGACGAATTCTTTCCGGATTTGTAATGGTCTGCATTCTGGCTGTACCCGGGCTGGCTCAGCAGCAGGAGAAGCGGCCGATAGAAGCCGATGACTACTATCGCGTCAAAAGGGTAGGGAGCACCGAGCTCTCCCCCGACGGTCGCTACCTGCTCTATACGGTGCAGACCGTCAGGCAGGCACAGAACGATCGTCTCACCGAAGTCTGGTGGGCCGACCTGCAGACGGGAAAAAACCAGAGACTGAGCACCGCCGGTGTAAACACGACGAACCCCCACTGGACTCCCGACGGAAAGAGGATCTATTTCAACACTACCCGCGGCGACGAGAGCGGTGTCCACTTTCTCAACTTCCTCGAACCGGGCGGAGAAGCATACAGGATTCCCGGCCTGCCCGGCTCTCCAACTTTTTCGCCCGACAGTGAGTGGATCTTCTTCACCCGGCAGGTTGCAGCAGAAGAGGAGGGCGAGCGGCAGGGGGAGGAGGCTCCCCGGGAGAGGGGTCAACAGGAACCGGGAAGCCGTGCCCGCCAGTCGTTTCCAGACGGTATACCCGCGTTGACAAAACGCATGGGTACAGAGTGGGCCGGAACAACCGAGGAGGAGAGGAACAAAGACATATATATAATCACCAATTCTTCATACAAGAGGGATGGTCGGCTCGAATTTACCCAGGGATCTTCCGGGGATTCTGAAGGGCACGGTGGACGGGGTGGCGGTCGGGAGGGAGACCCTGAACGCTACACCCAGTTCTTCAGGATTCCGGCAACCGGCCTGGAAGAGGGAGAAGAGGCGGAACAGCTGACCTTCGACGAATGGAACAAGACACTCCAGGGATTCACCCATGACGGGCGCTTCATCCTCTATACCGTGGACCTTCAGCAGAAAGAAGAGAAGGAGGAATCTGAAGAAGAAGGTGGTTTCTTCAGGGGTGGCCGGTTCATAGAAACAGGCTTTTTCCTTCTGCCCGCAGATGGTGGTGAGGCAAGGCAGATCGCAACCGACACAGGTTCTATCCGCTCTGTTTCCATGTCTCCCGACGGTTCGAAACTGGTATACGGTTTCACTGAAGAAAAAGATGCGCCATCGGTAGTGCGGTTAGCAACCTCCAGTGGAGAGAAGATCGCCGACGTAGGAGCAGACTGGGTTTACGGGTTCGGTTCACTCTCCTGGTCAGCCGACAGCAGCTACCTGCTGACCACATCCACTATCGGCGGACAGACCCAGATCATGAGGATCGCCGCAGATGGAAGCGGTTTTGAAAAAGTGACAAGCGGGCGCCACTCCCTGGGCAGTGTGAGTTTTGACGGGAACACAACCAGGATGGCTTACACAAAAGATACAGCCGAGATGCCATGGGAAGCCTATATGGCAAATATCGATGGTACCGGTGAAACGCAGATAAGCAGTGCCAACACGGAGTGGATAAAGAGTGTGAAGCTTTCCACTGTCGAGAGGTTCACCTTCGAAGGCGCCCGCCACAACGAGGACTGGCTCGACGATCTCCGCCGCAGGGGTGTGGAGTACATGATGAACAACGAAGCAAGGCGCGGCGACCGTCCCGAGATAGAGTGCTGGTTGATGTACCCTCTCGACTACGTTGAAGGTACGAAATACCCGATGGTGCTTTCGATTCACGGGGGACCACATTCCCGTTACGCAGAAACCTGGTTTCCCGAGTTCCAGATGCTGGCCGCACAGGGCATGTTCGTTCTCTACATCAACCCGCGCGGATCGGGCGGCTACGGCAGAGAATTCTCCGGCATGATCATGGAAGCGTGGGGTATTGACGATTACAAGGATTACATGCAGGCAGTAGATCTGGTCATCGAAAGGGGCCTTGTTGACGGGGCGAGCCTGGGGGTGACCGGGGGGTCCTACGGCGGCTTCATGACCAACTGGATCACCGCCCACAACGACAGGTTCAAGGCAGCCATCACCGCGCGCAGCATCAGCAACTGGATCAGCTTCTACGGAGTATCTGATGCCTCCGGTCTCGTCGAGCGTGAGTTCGGGGGCAGGCCGTGGCCCTTTCAGAACAAAGATGAAGGCAGCTACGATCTGGCGATGATGTTGAGCCCGATAGTGTGGGCCGACAATGTAACAACACCCACGCTTATCATTCACAGCATCAACGACTACAGGTGTCCTCTCGAGGAAGGGGAGCAGTGGTTCAGGGCGCTGCAGAAGAACAGCGTTCCCGTCAAGATGGTGCTCTTTCCCGATTCCTCCCATGGTCTCTCCAGAACGGGAGAACCGTGGCTGCTCGTAAGGCGGCTGAACGAGTATATTGATTGGTTCAAGGCTTATCTGGTCGATGACGAGCCTGTGATTCCCGTCCGCGAATCTGGAGGACACTGAAGCAGGACCCGGCAGGGAACTGCTGCAGGTTCCCTGGATTTTTAATTCAGGACACTTTATAGCAGGTACATATATTGCAGTACTGTCAGCAGCATCCGTCCGGACCCTCTCCCGCCCATGGGCCGGGCCGACCTTGATCGTTAAGGAGCAATCCCAATGTCAACGAGTGGAAATATGTCCAATGCGGTACCGGCCACATGGCCCGATGAAGTGATGAAGGAGCGGGGGGAGTTCAGGAACTGCCACCTCACAGATTTCAGCGTAGAAGAGAACGCAAAGGCCATGAAGGCCGCTCTCGAAAAAGTTCGGTCTGAATTCGGCAGAACCTACCCCCTGATAATCGGGGGCAGGGAGGTCATGACCGAAGCGAAGCTGCCTGCCTGCAATCCGGCTGTTCCTTCAGAGCTGATAGGAACATTTGCCAAGGCGGGTCAGGAAGAGGCGGAGATGGCCATCAGGGCTGCCACCGAGACCTTCGAGACGTGGAAATGGACCGACCCGTGGGAAAGGGCGAAGCTGTCCTGGAAGGCCGCCGACCTTATGACGGAGCGGCGGCTGGAGCTGGCGGCCTGGATGGTTTTCGAGACCAGCAAGTCGTGGGTCGAGGCCGACGCCGACGTTGCAGAAGCGATCGACTTCTGCGATTTCTACGGCCGCGAGATGGTTCGTTACGCCGCCCCGCAGCCCCTTACCCCCGTTCCGGGCGAAGACAACGAACTCCGTTACATACCACTCGGTCCGGTGCTGGTGGTTCCGCCGTGGAACTTCCCGCTGGCCATTCTGGCCGGCATGACCACTGCGGCGTGGGTTGCCGGCAATACGGTTGTGCTGAAGCCATCGAGCGATTCCCCTGCAACCGGCTGGCAGTACTTCAGGATCCTCCAGGACATCGGATTGCCGGACGGTGTGGTCAACTTCATGCCCGGTGCCGGCGCTTCCGCCGGTGACCACCTTGTAAAACATCCGCAGACCAGGCTTATCGCCTTTACCGGTTCCATGGAGGTCGGCATGCATATCAATGCCGAGGCTGCCAGGACCGCCGAAGGGCAGATCTGGATCAAGCGCACGATCCTCGAGATGGGCGGCAAGGACGCCATCATCGTTGACAGCGAAGCAGATCTGGATGCGGCAGCGGCGAGTGTCTGCTCGTCCGCGTTCGGATATCAGGGCCAGAAGTGCAGCGCATGCTCGCGCTGCATTGTGGTGAAGGATGTCTACGACGAGTTCATCGAGAAACTCCTCCCGCATGTGGAGAAGATCAAGGTCGGCCCCCCCGATGATCCGAACAACTACATGGGCGCTGTTATCAACGAAGGTGCGATGAACGACCATCTCGAATATATCGAGATCGGCAGGCAGGAGGGCCGCCTGGTCGCCGGCGGAGAGCGTGACACGGCTGCCGGGGATGGGTGGTTCGTTCAGCCGACGGTGATTGCTGACGTCGCTCCAGATGCCAGGATCGCCCAGGAGGAGATCTTCGGACCGGTGCTGGCAATCATCAAGGCGAGGGATTTCGACCACGCACTTGAAATAGTCAACGACAACATCTACGGTCTCACCGGATCGATCTACACGAAGAACCGTGCCAGGATCAGGAAGGGGAAGGATGTTTTCCACGCCGGCAACCTCTATATCAACCGCAAGTGTACAGGCGCGCTGGTGGGAGGCCATCCCTTCGGAGGCTTCAACATGAGTGGTACCGACTCGAAGGCTGGTGGAGGAGACTACCTCTTTCTCTTCACCCAGCCGAAGAGCATTTCAGAAGTGGTCGAATGAACCATAACCAACAGAGCAGGGGGCGGCGGCTGACTTCAGGAGCTGTCGCCATCTTCTTTACAGCGCTACTCTTTTTATCAGCACTTTTGATTGCTGCGAACAGCTCCGGAGCATCCGCACAGACAGCCTCGATATATCTCCCGCAGGGACACCCGGCTTACGAAACGATTGAGAGACTCAGGGGTGCGGGCCTGCTTCCCGATGCGTGGCTCAACCAGAGACCACTTTCCAGAAATGCTGTTGCAGATGCA
>CAZWVF010000055.1:0-16306 GCA_964637695.1 uncultured Gemmatimonadota bacterium
GGCGAGGAGACGGAACGCAGCCGGTCGGGATTCGGCGCCGCTCGAATGCGGCGGTTGTCGCGTGACAGGGCACTAGGTTTCTTCTGTACGATTTACTCTGGTATCTAATTCCACAATAGATTTACATCAGGAGTACCGATCTATGAAGGGTGTCGTGCTGGCAGGAGGTCTTGGAACCCGCCTGCATCCCTTAACAAAGGTTACCAACAAGCATCTCCTGCCGGTTTATATGAAACCGATGATCTATTACCCGATTGAAGCTCTTGTCTCTGGCGGGATAGAAGAGATCATGATCGTAACCGGCGGGAATAATGCGGGTGACTTCCTGAAACTGCTTGGTAACGGTAAAGAGTTCGGACTTACTCATCTGAACTACACATACCAGGAAGGTGAGGGCGGAATTGCAGAGGCTTTAAGTCTCTGCAAAGCTTTCATAGACAACGACAAATTTGCTGTGGTACTCGGTGACAATATCATTCAGAACAGCATTAAACCGCATATTGATGCTTTCAGAGAGCAGGAAGTCGGGGCACGTATTCTGCTGAAAAAGGTTGAGGACCCGGAAAGGTTCGGAGTCGCCCGCCTGGAGGGAGAACGGATTGCCGAGATAATCGAGAAGCCGAAAGACCCCCCATCCAATTATGCAGTAACCGGTATCTACTTTTATGACCACCAGGTCTGGAACGTGATAGAATCCCTGGAACCCTCGGACAGGAACGAACTGGAAATCACAGATGTTAATAACTTTTACGTGAATAATAATATTATGCAGTACAGTGTTCTTGAAGGCTGGTGGACCGATGCGGGAACCTTCGAGTCCCTTAAAAGGGCCTCCGATCTGGTGGCCGAGACCGGAGCGAACAACAGAGAGCAGTAACGCACTTCAGTCAGGAGCGGGCCTTGGGTTATTTAGTGGTTACAGGTGCCGCAGGATTCATTGGATCAAACTTTATCCACTGGATGAGCTGGCAGCATCCTGAGGTTGATATTGCTGTTGTTGATAATCTTACCTACGCGGGCAACCTGGCCAACCTCGAAAAATTCAGAGACATTATTAAATTTGTAAAGGCCGATATCGCTGATCCGGCGGCCATGAGGGAGGTGCTGGAGGGAGCCGACGGCATCATCAACTTCGCGGCCGAATCGCACGTGGACAGAAGCATCGAATCTGCTGCCCCATTCCTGCACAGCAACATCGTCGGAGTTCAGGTGATTCTCGACCTTGTAAAAGAACTGAATATACCCCGCTTCCTGCAGATATCCACAGATGAGGTTTACGGTTCTGCTCCTGAAGGTGTTCGATTCAGGGAAAATGACATCCTCAACCCTTCAAGTGCATATGCGGCAAGCAAGGCTTCAGCCGACCTGCTGGTCATGGCCGCCGTGCGTACCTGGGAAGTACCGGCCCTCATTACCCGCGCTTCCAACAACTACGGACCCTTTCAGTTCCCGGAGAAGCTGCTGCCTCTGATGATCACCAACATTGCCGAGGGCAAACCTCTGCCGGTCTACGGGGACGGCATGCAGAAGAGGGAATGGCTCCACGTGGGCGACCACTGTTCTGCAATCTGGAAGGTCTGGGAGGGTGGAGAGGTGGGGGAGATCTACAACATCGGAACCGGCAGCGACATGGCCAATCTCGACCTGATCAGGACTCTGATCTCGATCATGGATGCATCGGAAGAGCTGATCACCTTCGTGACCGACCGTCCGGGCCACGACCGCAGGTATGCCCTCGATGTCAGCAGGATCAAGTCGGAGCTGAGCTGGGAGCCGGAAATGGACCTGGAGGAGGGATTGCAGGGTACCGTGGAATGGTACATGGAGAACCGACCCTGGTGGGAATCCATCAAGAGCGGCGAGTATCGGGAGTACTACGAACGCATGTATGGCGACCGGGATTCGGCCTGACCTGAAACCGATGCTTTATGAAATTTTTTACGGCCCGTTCATCCCGTAGTCAGGAATATGCTCGAACCGCAGTGCTCCGGCCAGCCACCTGGTCGGCAGCCGTTCCAGATATACCCGGTATGCACCCACCTTTTCGTTGAAAAACCGCCGTTCCATACCCAGGAGTCGTGATATATCATCCACCCTTGCCAGGATTGCCCCGTATTTACCACTTTCATCTGCTGTAATCACTTCACGGACCGAAGAAAACACTCTCCTGAATGCTCTGTCAGCAGCAGGCTGTTCTGCAACCTCACCCTGGAAGCTGGCTACCTCATCTACCGTAGACTGCGCCTGACGCCACCCGGTCATCAGGTCGGCCTGAACTGCTTCGTGGCCCACTTCCTCCAGCAGGTCGGCCAGGAGATCTCTCCGCTCCGCTTGAAGCGTCTGAATTCTCTCCCACGCACCCTTTATCTCTTCTTCATGGGTCATCAGGCTGTTGAAGCCGGTGATCGCGACAATTGAAACCGCTCCGACCAGAACAGCCAGGAAGATACTTACACTGATAAACTTGAGAAGAAAGCGGCGCCCCCTGCCATCCACCTCCTCCGATTCCCCGGTTTCATGTTCCGCTGCATCAGATTCCCGGACAGAGAGATCCTTCCCCAGTATCTCCTTCTCTTCATGAACTTCTATCACAGGAAGGTATCCACATCCTCGTCATCAGTTCCGGTGAGAAGATCACTCGAGCCGGTCGCCGGCTCCTGCAGCAGGGCCGCAGACACTATCTGCGTCATCCGGTCTCGTCCAATGCCCGGATCGGACAGGCGAGCCCTTCAGGTCCCTTCCCCCGGAAAGCTATCCAGAGCACAAGAATGCCTCCCAGGAATACACCAATGCTGAGCAGCTGACCCATAGTCAGGGGACCCAATACCGTGCCGAGGGGATCGCCCGGTCCGGTGAACTGATAGTCGGGCTGGCGGAAGTTCTCCACGAAAGTGCGGAATATTCCGTAACCGATGAGAAAGAAACCTCCAAAGGAACCCTTCCGAAGTTTCCAGTCGAAGCGACGCGCCAGATATACGATCAACCATAACAGACAGAACAGGAGAACTCCCTCCAGCGCGGCTTCATAGAGCTGGGAGGGGTGACGAAGAGGGATCTCGGCTTCGATCTGCTGCCACGTACCGTTTGTACGGGCGGCATTCACCGCCCTGAAGACCGATTCAGGATTCGCCGATTCGACCCTCAGAAGCCGCAGGGCGACGGGATCGGTTGGAAAGCGCATGGCCCATGGTACCGATTCGCCGGCAACACGTCCGAAGAGTTCCCCGTTGATGAAGTTTGCCAGACGTACCCCGGCTATCCCGGGTGGAGCTGCCAGAACCAGTCCGTCGGCAAGGGAAAGGAAGGGTACCCCCTCCTTCCTGCCGAACCACCAGAAGGCCAGAACCACACCTATCAATCCTCCGTGAAAGGAGAGCCCCCCCTCCCACAGCATGAAGATCTCGACCGGCCTCAGGAACATCGAGGGATTGTAGAAGAGAACATATCCGATACGACCGCCCACGATCACTCCCAGAGCCACCAGACCGACCAGTTCGCTGACCTTCTCTGCGGGGATCGGAAGCCTGCCATGCCTGCTCAGTCTGAGCAGGATGAAGTAGCCGACCGTAAACCCGACCAGGTACATCATGCCGTACCATCTCACAGCCAGTGGACCCGGCAGATCGAGCAGGACAGGATTTATCCTGGGGTATGTCCAGACTGCTGCAGCTGCGATCATGTTTCCTTCTTTCCCCCTTTCTCTCTCTCGTTCTCTTTCCGGCCCTCTTTTTCACTCTCTTCTCTTATAATCTGTGACCGGCGGTCGTGCAGCCATTTCAACCTCTCCTGAAGCTTCGCCTCCAGACCCTGGTCGGTGGGATCATACAGTCTGATGTCAGCCAGTTCCCCGGGAAGATAACTCTGCGGAGCCAGGGTGTCCTCGTAATCGTGATCGTAACGGTAACCCTTCCCGAATCCCAACTCCTTCATCAGACCGGTAGGTGCGTTCCGGATGTGAAGCGGTACCGGATAGGCCGGATTATCAACGGCTGCCTTTCTGGCCGCCTTTTCCGTCAGGTAAACGGCATTGCTCTTGGGTGCGAGCGCCAGATAGATCACAGCCTCGAAGATCGCGATCTCCCCCTCGGGACTTCCCAGAAAGTGGTATGTATCCTTTGCCGCGAGTGCCACCGTAAGTGCTCGCGGATCGGCCAGGCCGACGTCCTCGACAGCCATCCTCACCACCCTGCGGACCACGAAGAGCGGATCCTCTCCACCCTCCAGGATCCTGGCCAGCCAGTAGAGGGCGCCGTCTACATCCGATCCGCGGACGGCCTTGTGCAGGGCCGAGATCAGGTTGTAATGAGATTCACCCGCCTTGTCGTGACGGAGGGTTTTCCGCTGCAGCAGGTCTCGCACAAGTTCGGTGGTAACCTCTCCTTCGGCAGCAGCCGCCGCCATCTCGAGCAGTGTCAGCAGTACCCTGGCATCACCGTCCGCCAGCCCGACGAGCAGCTCTGAAACTTCACTGCTGATTTCCAGCCGGTCGCCGTCTTTTGCGGTGATCCCCCTCTCCTCGTCCTCAATCGCCCTCTTCAGGATCGATCGCAGATCATCTTCCTTCAGGGGCTGCAGATGAAATACCGTGGTCCGTGAGAGCAGTGGTGCGTTGACTTCGAAGGATGGATTCTCTGTTGTTGAGCCAATCAAAACGATCAGGCCCTCCTCGACGTGCGGCAGGAATGCATCCTGCTGGGCCTTGTTGAACCGGTGGATTTCATCCACAAAGAGGAATGTCGGTCCGCCTTCCGTCCGATGCCTTTTGCGCGCCTTCTCCACAACCTCGCGCACTTCCTTGACACCTGAAAGAACAGCGGAAAAACTCTCGAACGCGGCCCCCACATAATCCGACATCAGCCTTCCCAGGCTGGTTTTGCCCGAGCCGGGAGGACCCCACAGGATCATGCTGGGGATCCGCCCCTCCTCGATCAGCCTGCGCAGAGGCATCCCCTCGCCCAGGATATGCTCCTGACCCACGAACTCCTCCAGCGACCTGGGTCTCATCCTGTCAGCCAGCGGGGTACTCACCTGCCGATCAGGCTGCTCCACGTCGGCAGCCGTTTCAAAGAGATCGGAACTCCCCTCATTGGTTGGACTGCTCATCGATCTCACCGGATCTGGATCAGGACTCTCAATGGCATTGTCAGGAATTCCTCAACCGGCATACCGTCGGAGCCCACCAGAATCATTCTGCTTTCAGGATAAGCCTTCAGGAAAGCTTCCATGCCTGGAAAGCCTCCTTTCGTTCTGCCGCTTTTTACTTCGACAGCCGTGATAGATTCACCGGAATCCACTACAAAATCAACCTCCCGGTTCCTTTCTCTCCAATACCCTATCTCGGCACCCGCGGTTGCAGCCTCATTCACAAGATGAGCACCTACCGAAGATTCCACCAGGCGCCCCCAGTAGTCCCTGTTTTGCAGGGCGTTCTCGAAAGTCATCGTAGATGAGGCGGACATCAGGGCGTTGTTGAGCACCTGGAGCTTGGGGCTCGAAGATCTATGTCTTGTCTTCCTTCTGGAGAACTTCTGCAGTCCCTTTAAAAATCCAGCGCCATCCAGCAGTTCCATGTAATGTGCAAGTGTTGTTGTATTGCCGGCATCATGAAGCTGACCCAGCATCTTGTTATAGGAGAGCACCTGACCCGAATAGGAGCATCCCAGGTCGAAGAGACGCCGGAGCAGAACAGGCTTGTCGATCCGGCTCATCAACAGGATATCACGCGAAATAGTTGTCTCGACCAGTGAATCGTGAATGTAGTTCCGCCATCTATCAGGGTCTTCCACGAGCGCAGCAGCTCCGGGGTAACCGCCATAGTAGATGTACTGATCAACTTCCCATCCGAATGCCTTTTTCATTTCATCAAATGACCAGTGGGGTGCCCTGATAATCTCGAAACGGCCAGCCAGGCTCTCGCCGGCACCTTTGCGGACCAGAAGGGGTGAAGAGCCGAGAAGCAGAACATGCATCTGCATTCCGGAACTGCTATCTGCATCCCACATGGCTTTGACTGTATCCGCCCACTCGGGTACTTTGTGGATCTCGTCCAACATGAGTAGACCCGGTACCCCTTTCTTCTCTCTCCCCTCCTTTGCGGTCCTCAGTCTGGCGATCTCCCATTGCTGCTGGATCCAGGTCCCGTCACCAATGGAGGGAAGATCAGCCGAAGCGTAGTGGACAGGAATGTCGAGGGAATCGAGCAGCTGATTTGCTATCGTGGTCTTCCCTGTCTGTCTGGGTCCTGCCAGGATCTGGATAAACCGTCTCGATCCGGTAACTCTCTCGAACAGGGTGTCATACATTTTTCTGCGGTACATGATACTCCACCTGGATTTACATATTACTCAATACGGTGAGTAATATTACTCAATATAGTGATAAAAAACAAGTATTAAAAAACCACGCCAGGTACACCGGACGGGGCAGATGGAAAGGGATCTCGCAGGTGCGAATGCAGCGAAGGATGAATTACGACGGATTTATGATTCAGGGCACTGAGATCAGCGATTCCTTTCGAGTGCCTCATTCATGCGGTTATCATAATAGTGGTTCCAGGGGTTGACAGTTTGACCCAGATAGTGAATCTCGTAGTGGACGTGATAGCCGGTGGTTCTTCCCGTGTTTCCTACATAACCTATGATATCACCTCGCTTAACCATGGCACCCCTTCTGGCTCGCGGGTGAAGATAATCGAGATGACCGTAGAAGGTTAAATAACCGTTCCCGTGATCAATTTTCACGTAGTTGCCCAGCAGAAAAGTACTTCCCTTTTTAAGCCCGTTTTTGGTTGCGTCGATCCTGCCGTCCGCGGTCGCCCTCACCGGAGTACCTCTGGCGGCGACTATGTCGTTGCCGTCGTGGAAGTCGCGCCTGCCGGTGACCGGATGGGTGCGCCACGTATATGCAGAACTCAAGTGGGTTCTGTAGAGGGACCTGTCGATCGGGTAGATGCTGGGGAATCCATTTAAGAAGGCTTCTTCGGCGGCCAGAGTGGCTTCTATCTCCAGCAGTGATTCGAGTTCGAGTGCACTTTCCCGGTAAAGCTGGTTGAGGACCGTCTGGGTGTCCCTGGCCATCCCGCCGGTCTCGGCGGACAGGAGCAGAACCTCTCTGTTGAAGTCGCGGTATGTACCACCGACTCCGGCCCGACGGAGTTCCTCTGAAAGAGGATCGAGTTCGGCGGCGTACCTGAGGATGTCATCCCGCTGAGAGATCAGGTCCATTTTGTCCCTCAGGGCCAGAACACTCTCGTTCATCTGCGCCAGCTCGCTGCGGAGGATATCATTCTCCTGCTGCAGCTTGAGGAAACGCACCTGATTAACGATGGCGGACCCGTAGGTGAATACCATTGCGACGAAAGCCACCATGATGAAGATGGTCAGAGCCACCCCCACCGCGAGTGCCGTACCGGAGACGGGTAGTTCCCTGATGCCCTTTTTGGATTCACCCCCGTGGGGAACGAATAGGAGTGAAAAGCCTTTTCGATCCATTAGCACCGTACCTTCAGGTCGAAGCAGGAACCATCAGTTGCCTGTGGAGGATAGATTCGGTCTCTGCACAGGTCAAGTACGAGTTGACCGGATAGAGGTTGCTCTTCATCAGTAGAATCTGATCCGATGCGTCGGTGAGCTACTGGGTGTAAGGGGCGAGGGCACGGCTGCGCGAGCTGTGCCGCAGACGCCGGATCGCCTTTTCCTTGATCTGACGCACCCTTTCACGGGTGAGCCCGAACCTGGTGCCGATCTGCTCCAGGGTCATCGGCTTCTCGCGACCGATACCGAAATATAGACGGATCACCTCCGACTCGCGGTCGGTCAGGGTAGAAAGAGCCTTTATGACTTCCTTCTGCAGCGCCTCATCAAAGAGATCCTCATCGGGGGGAGCCTGCACCTCGTCCTCGAGAACGTCGAGGAGCCGGTTGTCCTCACCTTCCTGGAATGGAGCATCCAGGCTCAGGTGGCGGCTGCTGATCTTCAGGGTGTCGGTAACTTCACTCGAGCTCATGTCGAGCTTTTCGGCAATCTCTTCGGCCGAGGGTTCGCGCCCGTAGTTCTGCTCCAGGTCGGAGCTGACCTTGCCGATCTTGTGAAGGGCGCCCACCCTGTTCAGGGGGAGACGCACGATCCGAGACTGCTCGGCCAGAGCCTGGAGGATAGCCTGGCGGATCCACCAGACCGCATAGGAGATGAACTTGAATCCCTTCGTTTCATCGAAGCGCTTGGCCGCCTTGATGAGACCCAGGTTCCCCTCGTTGATGAGATCGCCAAGGGAGAGGCCCTGGTTCTGATACTGCTTGGCCACACTTACAACGAAGCGGAGGTTTGCCTGCACCAGTTTGTTGAGCGCGTCCTGATCGTCCTTCTTGACCAGCTTGGCAAGACGCACCTCTTCGGCGGCATCGATGAGGGATACTTCACCGATCTCCTGAAGGTATTTGTCCAACGACTGGTCTTCGCGGGTATACGGTTTCTTAGTAAGCTTGGCCAAGTCCTTCGTGCTCCTTACAATCCCCTCTTCAGAGGAAACTACCTTTCAAACAATGGTTCTTCACTTTCATTTGAAGCGCGCTCTTTCTGTTGGACGCTCGGTTTGGTGCAAAGTTCCTGTCCCGCAAGGCGGCTGACACGATCCATAAAATGATGCGAAGGACCGGACCAGGACGGGAACTGTTATAGCTAGGAAGTATCATGGAAAGTACTGCTTCTGTCAATACTGCTTTCAGACTTCTGCAAAACGCTTCTCCCCGCGCACCCGACCGTACCACAACACCGCCTCCTCCTCAAACAGAATTATCCGTTTTTATTCCAGGGCGCCCGGCTGTCAATACCATTATTACTGATAAAACGTGCTGCCCCTTCATTTTGTTGAGTTGATTCCGGAAATCGCTGCCATGACCGCCAGGGCATCAGGGAGGCGGGAGAAGGAGGAGGAAACCTTCGGGATCGATCACTATCCCTTCATGCCCTGCCGCAGATGAATCGGCCAAAGCCTGCAGCACACCGCTCTCAAGGATACTCCACATTGAAGGCTCCAGCGGCAGAGGACGAAACTCGCGCCGCAGATTGTTCACGTCGAGAGGGTGAAGCTCGGCGGCCACCGGAGAGTCGCCCACAAATTTCACTATCAGAGCCGCCCCTCCGGCCACCGGGGAGTATGAACCGAATATGAAGTTCCCGAGGCTGTAGGCTATCAATCTCTCTCTATACCACTCCAGGGGCTGCAGTGTGTGGGGGTGATGGCCAACCACAAGGTCTGCTCCATTGTCGATCGCTATGCGGGCCAGGATCCGCTGGTACTCCCTCGGTGTTTCCAGCAGTTCGCCGCTCCAGTGGAAAGCGACGATCACAATATCAGCCTCACCGTCGGCCCTTCTCACCTCCCTTGCCAGGCCCTCGTCACTTGCATGCGCCGTTCCCGCTCTCTGGCCGGTCGCCCAGAACTGTGCCGGAAAAGTGTGATTGTACGCCAGGAATGCCACACGGATTCCGCCTTTTTCCACGATCGTGTGGCTGTGCGCCTCATCTTTTGTTCGTCCGGTACCGACGTGCCGGATCCCGATCGAATCGAGGGCCGCCCATGTACCGATGAGTCCGGCAACGCCGTAATCGAGGATGTGGTTGTTGGCCAGTGTCACGATGTCGAAACCGCCGGCCTTCAGAACGGCGGCCCTGGCGGGAGGAACGACGAATGTATAGGTTTTCTCTGCTCTCTCCACACCTGTTGTATCGGCCAGGAAGGGTGCCTCCAGATTTCCAGAGAGCAGGTCGGCTCTCTGCAGAATGGGCAGGACATCGGAGTAGGGATAGGCCGGTCCGTAAGTGCCGATTACATCTATCAGCCACGAACCAAGCATGATATCCCCTACGGTGCCGACGGTGAGGGTGTCGCTTAGTGCCATGCCACGTGACAAATGTCGGCACCGAGAGTGACGCCGCGCCCGGCCGGCAAGGCGCGTCGACGAGGCATAGCGGTGGCTACGGTGAGGAGATGCAACGCCGCCGGTCGGAATGCAGCGCCGCTCGAATGCCACGGTTGTCGCGTGACAGGGCACAAGGGTACTGCTGCCTGTAAGGGAGGATTCTACCATTATTGAGACCGGGTGCGCCCCGGCCTGTGCGCCCGACCAGATAACAGCCATAAGGCCGAGGATGGTCGCAGCCGCTTTCACGTTTCTGGATAGCATCGGTAATTAAAGGGATCGGATATCAGTTAATCTATCACTCCCAGCCCGCGTCCGATGGCGCCGAACGCCTCCAGCGCCCTGTCGAGATCGTCAACGGTGTGAGCTGCGGTCATCATGACTCTGATGCGGGCTTTTTCCCTGGGAACGGTCGGGAAACCGATAGCCATCGCGAAGAAGCCCTTTTCGAAGAGAGACATGGAGAAGGCCTGCGCGGTTTCCGCCTCGTAGAGCATCACCGGAACGATCGGGGTTTCGGTCATGCCTGTATCAAAGCCCAGATCGGCCATCCCCTTCTTGAAGTAATCCGTGTTCTCCCACAGCTTCCTTACCGGCTCATCAGATTCCTCAAGCAGATCGACCGCGGCGATCGCCGCCGCTGTATCCGCCGGACTGAGACTGCTGCTGAAAAGAAAGGGTCGTCCCTGATGTTTGACGTAATCAACCACTGTCTTCGAACCGGAAACGAATCCTCCCACGACACCGAATGCCTTGCTGAGGGTTCCCACTTCTATCTGACAGCGGCCGTGCAGACCGAAGTGATCAACAATCCCGCGGCCGTGGCTGCCGAGCACACCTTCACCGTGAGCGTCATCGACCATTACAACCGCGTCGAACTCTTCGGCAGCTTCAACGATTCTGTCGAGGGGGGCCACATCTCCATCCATGCTGAAGACGCCATCGGTGATTATCAGCCGGGTACGGCACTGCTGCACTTCAGGCTCTTCGAGCCTGGCCCTCAGATCCTCCACGTCGCGGTGCTTCCAGACCCGCCGCTGCGCCTTGCCCAGGCGGACGCCGTCGATGATGGAGGCGTGGTTCAACTCGTCCGAGAGGATGACATCCTCCTCGCCCACGATGGCGGGGATAACAGCCTGGTTGGCATTGAAACCTGACTGCAGCACAACGGTGGCTTCCACATTCTTGAAGGCAGCCAGCCGGTTTTCCAGCTTTTCATGGATATCCATGGTGCCGGCGATCGTGCGGACGGCGCCCGGACCCACTCCATATTTATCAAGCGCAGCCCTGGCGGCTTCCTTCAGCCTGGGGTGGTTGGCCAGCCCCAGATAGTTGTTGGAACAGAGGTTGAGAACCTGCTTCCCCTCAATCGTCAGCCATGCTCCCTGCGGGCTCTCAAGTATTCTGAAGTGGATTCCCAGCCCTTTGCCCCGCAACTCCTCCAGATGTGCTACCAGATGATCCATACCAGCCGCCATCTACCTGCTCCTGTAGTTTTGGTTCTGTTTTCATCCCTGTGGATTCGACTGCGGATATCCCTGCGATACCGACAGGACGACCTTGCCGCAGGTCCCCTCATCCATCAGGTGAATCCCCTCTTCGAACGATTCCAGATCGAATGTGTGAGTCAGGACCTGAGTGATGTCAAGGCCCTCCTCACTTATCAGTTTCGACATCGTTTCCCACGTCTTCCATATCTGTCTTCCGACGATACCGTAGAAACGGATCCCCCTGAAGATCAGTTCGTTCAGATCTATCGATACGTCGCCGGGTGGAAGACCGAGCTGGGCAATATGACCTCCCGGGATCGTGCAGAGGATGGCATCCCGGATCGCCTGCGGGTGTCCCGACATCTCGAGTACGGCATCAACACCACTGCCGGTAATATCTCTGACCGCCTCCACAAGCGGAACTTCAGATGGATCGATCAGGTGATCGGCTCCCATTCGGCCGGCCAGGTCGAGCCGGTAGGCGTTAGGTTCCGATACGATGATCTTTGATGCACCGGTGACCCTGGCCACCCCCACGGCAAAGGTGCCTATCGGGCCCGCCCCCGTGACCAGCACCTGCCGGCCGGCAAGGGGCTCGATCGTGGCGGTATGGACGGCGTTGCCGAACGGTTCGAGGGCAGACGCGACTCGCGGATCGAGATCGGGAGGATTTTTCCACAGGTTCCCGGCCGGGACGACGATGTAGTCGGCAAATGCACCGTCAATATCCACACCGAGGATCCTCGTGTTGAGGCATACGTGATATTGGTCTCTGCTGCACGGTATGCACTCGTGGCAGACTATATGGGTTTCGGCCGAAACGAAATCTCCTTCTGAAACACGGGAAACACGTGGCCCGACCTCCTCCACGATGCCGCACAGCTCATGTCCCATGATCTGTGGAATACGCGGACCGATCCTTCCCTCGGCCCACTCGTTCCATTCATAGATGTGATGATCGGTACCGCAGATGGATGCCGAAACAACTCTGATGAGAGCCTCCCCCTCACCCGGAACCGGTTTTGGTACTTCCTGCAGTTGAGCTCCGCGACCCGGAGCCGTTTTTACGATCGCGCGCATCGTCTCGGCCATTACAGCTCATTTCCATGTCTGAATCGTGACGATATCCTACCCTCGTTTCCGGATGGGCACTATATAAGTTTCTTTTGCCTGCCACCGGTGTCAACATCCACCTCATAATCCCGTTACGGTTGCCTACCAGACATCCGGTGAAGTACCTTGGCCCCGTCATGGCAGCCATCTATTTCATATCAGATGTGCACCTGGGGCTGGAAGATGCCGATGCGGAGGCTTCGAAAGAGGTACGTCTGCTCCAGCTTATCGATCAGGTCTCCGGTGACGGCGTGCGTTTATACATAGTCGGAGATCTCTTCGACTTCTGGTTCGAGTACCGCTATGCCATCCCTGCGTGTGGAACACAGACTCTGGCCGCACTGAAAGGTCTTACCGGTGCCGGAGTTGAGGTTCACTACATGGCAGGCAATCACGATTTCGCGCTCGGCCCATACCTCTCGGACACCATCGGATGCATCCTGCATTTCGATCCTTTCGCCGCCGAATTCGAGGGAACCCGCTTCTACCTGCACCATGGAGATGGACTGGCCGGCCGCGATCCGGGCTACCGGATACTCAAGAGGGTGATACGCAACAGGCTTTCGAAGCGGATGTGGAGTCTGCTTCACCCCGACATCGGATTCGCCCTTGCCCGCCGATTCTCGAGTGCGAGCCGCAGCTATACGTACGGGAAGGATTACGGGAAGAGCGAGATGCTCGACACCTTCCTTCTGGAGAGGGAGAAGGAGGGATTTGACTACATCGTGATGGGGCATACCCACAGGGCCGAAGACCGGCTTCTGGAGGAAGGTTCCCATTACATCAATATGGGCGGCTGGCCGGGCGGCGGTACCCCGTTTGCCCGTTTCGAGGATGGTACCATGACGGTAATCCGCCCCGATGGGAGCAGAGCAGAACTTTAACAGAATCCTTTAGATTATCAGTGCCCATCCGGAGTCCGTTCTGTGGACTGAAGTCCCTCTGCCTTCTTCCTTGCTGATTTCCTGATCAGCGGATCCCGGATGCGATCAATCCAATAATATATTGCATCCACTGCCGGTCCATCAGTCATGTCAATCTCAGGCAGATACCGGAACCGATTGCCTTTTCTGGTCGAGAGATAGAGGGAATCCACGATCGCCTTTTCGGGTGTTGCAAGCAGGAATGCCCGGTTCGGGCCGTTCCAGTCGAATCCATCGAAAAAGCCAGGCTGAATCTGGTGGAATGAGAATGTCCCAACGGCGGTTCTGACCAGGCGAGTAGGACCCGTGCTGACTGCGTAGATGACCTGAGGAATCTGATCAATCAACCCGTGCAGGTTCAACGCCGTTAGAAGAGATACGTATGCACGGTGGTTTCCTGCCAGATAGGGCACAAGCCCGAAACGGCTGAAACGCGGGTCGGCATGGTTGCACCAGAGGCCGCGCGCTGCTTTCACCAGAAGCCCCTGCCGTGCCATTCTGCTCAAGACCTGGCTCGCCGCCGAAAGGGTGCCTTTTCTTACCGCCGCGATTTCGCGTGTAGTGAATATCGGGCGTCCAAGGGCTTGAATCGCCTGCTCAACCGTCACTCTGTCCCCCATTGCAGCCTGCTTACTCCAGGATGTCGACGACACCAAGACGCATATCATCCCAGACAGTCTCCATGTCATAGGAACTGCGATCCTCCGGGCTCAGGAAGTTGAGTACCGTGTCCCGGAATTCCTCGAACGAGATTCTGTAGACACGCTCAGTGATTGCTTCCCGTTCTCGTGAAGAGAACTCGGCCTTCGGCTCGTATTGCATTACTTCAGGCTGGGTTTGGAGCGAATGAATGTCGAAGACGTCGCGTGCCTCTGCCTGCTGCCGATTTCTAAGGGCCACAAGCTTCTGATGCAATGCACTCGGCGCGGAGTAGTGCGGTACGACCATCGGCGCCATTCGGTACCGCCCAAGCCTCTCTTTTGAGACCCCTTCAGACAAGAAGTCTTCCGTGATTCCCCTTCTTGAAAATTCAATCTTTGTGAACAGATCCACGCCCGCACCGGTAAGAAGGTGGACTTTGAAACGCTGGACCGTTTCTGTCTGTTTTGCATGCTCAAGGTCTGGAGGAACGATCTGGTCAATGCCATATGTCCTCAGCGAATCTCCCAGCGCATCGGACTCCAGGATAGAGATCACCGTGTCTCGTAAGGTATGAACTTCCAGGTCCTGCACATCAAGGTCCATGTCCTCCGAGTAGCGGACGCTGCCGAAAAAAAACCTCAGATTGCTACCCCCCTTCAACACGACACTGGAGAGAAGCACCGACCTTATCAGCATGCGAAGGAAGCTCAGATGAAAAACCTCCCGAATTTCCAGATCAGTATAAAACATGTTATCTATTATAGTTTAGATTCTGCTAAAATCAACATAATAACAAAAGAAACTTTAAAATCTGGTACAAGGAAGAAGTTCGGGTCTATTCAGACTCTTTCAGAATAATGCCTTCAAGATCGTAGTCTATTGAGCCTACAACCTCCACTCTTACGATCTCTCCCGGCAGGGGCATCGGGGTATCCGGTGCTCTCTCGAGGTATATCCCCTGATCCACCTCCGGTGCATCCCACGGCGTCCGCCCCAGCAGGGAGAAGGGTTCCAGATCGACGAGTTCTTCGTCGATCATCACATCCACGACCGTGCCGATGAGCGACTCGTTCAGTTCGCGTGCGATATCCTGTTGAACCCGCAGCAGCTCGCTGCTGCGTCTCTCCATCTCCTCGACCGGAAGCTGACCCTCCATCCCGAAAGCCGGAGTGCCCTCCTCCGGGGAATAGGTGAATACGCCGAGGCGCTCGAATCGCACCTTCCTGATCAGATCGACGGTATCTATAAAATCTCTTTCGCTCTCACCCGGGAAACCGACGATGATGCTGGTGCGCATCGCGATTCCGGGCACTCTCTCCCTGATCTTCTCCAGAAGCTCCAGGAGGGCTCCCGGTCCCATTCCACGTCCCATTGCTTCCAGTATACGCTCTGAACCGTGCTGAATGGGGATATCCAGATACGGAACGATGTGTTGTGCCCCGGCCATGACCTCCAGCAGATCATCTGTGATCCTGGATGGGTATGCGTACATCAGCCTTATCCATTCGAGTTGATCCACCTCACGGTCCAGACTTCCGATCAGATCGGCCGGACCGGGACGCAATCCATCAGGTGAAGGAGGGAGATCTGAACCGTAACGGGTCGTATCCTGGGCGACTACGATCAGCTCTCTGACTCCCCCTTCGGCCAGCATCCCGGCTTCTTCCAGCAGTATGTCCGGTTCGATCGAACGGGTCGAACCACGCATCAGGGGGATGGCGCAGAAGGTACAGGGATTGCTGCAGCCTTCGGCGATCTTAAGGTACGCATAGTGACCCGGGGTGGTCAGTTTCCTCGATCGCGTGATAAGGAGGTCATCCGATCCATGTGCTGAACCGGCAGTGTTGATCGCACCCCGCTCCTCAGCGATGACTGTACACACCTCCAGCATCTCACCCGGGTCGACCAGTCCGAGAAAGCGGTCCACTTCGGGCAGTTCCGCCTTCAGCTCCTTCATGAACCTGACCGGCAGACAGCCGGCCACTACGATTGCCGGAGCTCTATCACTAAGCTTGAATTCGGCGGCGTTGAGGATCTCTTCTATCGATTCCTCCCTGGCCGCCTCGATGAAGCCGCACGTGTTGACCACAACTATATCTGCATCCGCCGGATCGTCCGCGATCTCGAATCCGCCGCCTTCGAGTGTTCCCATGGCTTTTTCAGAATCGACCAGGTTCTTGGCACAGCCCAGGGTGAGAAATGCAATGGAACAGGAGATG
>CAZWVF010000056.1:0-9375 GCA_964637695.1 uncultured Gemmatimonadota bacterium
CAGGTTGAGGGGCGAGGCCACATGCTCTACTCAAATCCAATCTTTTTCGAGTACACTCCTCCTCCGGATAATGGTGACTCTCCATGATCGTTTCGATACACCAGCCTCAATATCTGCCATGGGCAGGCTACCTCGATAAAATTGATCTGGCGGATAAATTCGTCCTCCTCGATACGGTTCAGTTTAAAAAGAGTGAATGGCAGAACAGGAACCGGTTCAAGACGGCGCAGGGCCCTCAGTGGATTACTGTTCCGGTCCTGCACGACTTCGGTCAGCTGCTCAAGGATGTCGTGATCGATCCGAAACAGCATTCGTGGCTGCACAAGCATCAGCAGGCTCTCAAAACCCACTATGGCGGAACTGAATATTATAAATGGGTTACTGAACAACTCGACTGCATCTGGGAACAGCCATGGGAAAGGCTGGTGCCGCTGAATCAGGCAACCGTATTGACATTCATGGAGATGATGGGAATAGATACTCCTGTAACCCTGGCCAGTGAAATGGATCCAACCTCTGAACACCCCGATGAGCGACTTATCTCACTGTGTCATCAACTCGATGCAGACACATATCTGGCCGGTATGGGTGGACCTGGTTACATGGAAATGGAGTACTGGGAGGATGCAGGGATAGAAGTTATCGTTCACGATTTCCAGCATCCGGTGTATGATCAGCCATTCGGGGAATTCGAAACCGCAATGTCGGCTGTTGACCTTTTTTGCAATTGTGGTCCTGAATCCCTCGCCCTTTTACGGTCAGCCAACAACAGGCAGGTGTTCTGATTAAGGAATCGAAGATGACCGAATCAAACGAACTGATAGACATCCTGGCAATCGGAGCCCATCCTGACGACATCGAGTATGGTTGTGGGGGCACACTGATCAAATATGTGAAGGCGGGACACAGGGTATTCCTCTATATCGCCACGCACGGGACATTTGGAGGGGATGGAACCACCCGATCTGAAGAGATGGAGGCTTCCGCAAAATACATGAGTGCCTCAGATCTATTCTGGGGCGGATACACTGACACCCGGATTCCGATGTCGCAGGACCTGATCTCTGAAATCGAAGTGATCATCGGTAAGGTGAAACCGAAATTCATCTTCACTCACTGGAGAGATGACACGCACCAGGACCATCGGAATCTGACAGCCTGCACCCTTGCCGCAACCCGCTATATCCCGAACTTTCTTTTCTACGAATCCCCCTCTTCACAGAATTTTAATCCCAACGTATACGTGGATATTTCCGAGGTTCTGGATAAGAAGATCGAGCTGTTGAAGACGCACGCCTCCCAGATGTCGAAAACCAACATCGAGGAAACCACGATTGTCGATATTGCTGCCAGCGCCGCTACCTTCCGTGGGATACAGGCAAGAGTCAGGTATGCAGAAGGGTTCGCCAGCCAGCGGCTCCTGATCAATGTCTGAGATAATCCCTCACTCCAGACTTACTGTAGGTGAGAGGGAGAGAGAGGCCGTCATGGAGGTCTTCTCCTCCAATCATCTGGCTCAGGGACACCAGGTTGATTCCCTTGAACGGGAAGCAGCCGACCATTTCGGTCACCCTAATGCAGTTGCTGTCGGTTCCGGCAGCCAGGCGCTGCTGCTGTCCCTGAAAAGTCTCGATCTGGGTGAAGGCTGTCGTGTGGCCATACCTGCTTATACCTGCAGCGCGGTGCTGCACGCCGTTGAATGGTCAGGAGCTGAACCGGTGCTCCTCGACCTGGCTGATGGAGAGATAGCTCCAGATCCTTCTGCTTTGGATGAACTGGATGATCCCTTTGATGCAGCAATAGTTGTTCATCCCTGGGGATATCCACTGGATACCTCTGCGTGGCGGCAGAAAGTTTCCATCGTGATCGAAGATTGTGCACAGAGCATCGGGGCAGCCTGGGCGGGTCAGCCGGTCGGAGCCGTCGGCGATATCTCCATTGTATCGTTTTACGCCACAAAAATGCTCTGCGCCGGAGAAGGCGGGCTGCTCTCCAGTCGAACCTGGAAAATCGCAGACAGGGCTCGCGACCTGCGCGATTACGACGGAAAGTCTGAATACGCCAGACGATTCAACTTCAAGATGAGCGATCTGCAGGCTGCTCTGGCAAGAGTACAGCTGTCCCGTCTGCCTGAATTCCTCGAGAAGCGAAAGCTCATTGCCGCGAGATATGACAGCGAAGTAAAAGCGCTCGGGCTTACACCTGTGTCTGTCCCGTCAGAGGCAACCTGCTCCAGTTACCGCTACATCTGCTGGGTTTCCGATAACGTGTCCACCCTGCTCGATTTCTGCCTGGCACAGGGTGTGTACTGTCGCCGGCCCGTTCCGGTCACACTCGACAGGCTCTTGAAACAACCATTGCTGCCAAATACTCTGGAGGCATGGAATCGGCTCATCAGTCTTCCTGTCTACCCGTTACTCAGTGCAGACGAACAGGACCGGGTTCTGGAGGTTCTTGAACTGGCCCGCAGGGAAGGACTACTGGCTTGAACCGTCGCTATCTCGCACTCACTGCAGGGGGAATACTGCTTATTGCGGTGTTCTTCATCGCCAAGCCGCTGGTGGATACTCCCGACTGGATGAACTGGCTCGGACCCCTTTCGCTTGCAGCTCTCGTTACATTCTCCCTGATGCCCCCCCTGCAGTGGTATGCAAGGCGCACAGGGCTTCTGGATGAACCGGATGAAAGAAAAAGGCATGAAGGATCGATTCCGCTGGTTGGCGGCATCGCAATCTTCGTGGGTTTTCTGGCAACCAATCTTCTCTATGGATACCATCAGGAAAGTTCCGAAGTTCTGGCGGTCATGATCGCCCTCGTGCCGCTGATTGTGTTGGGAGTTATAGACGACAAGAGGAAACTACCTGCAACAATCAAACTTCTCGTGCAACTAACGGCTGTGGCGATTGTTATCTGTGGTGGTGTGCGTCTCACATTCATGCGCCAGGTCTGGTGGGGTGACCTCATCGAGATCATTATCACGGCCATCTGGCTCATAGGCCTGACTAATGCGATCAATTTCCTGGATGGAATAGATGGCCTTGCGACTTCTCTGGTATTTGTCACGGCGATGGCTTTCGGGGTGGTTGCAGTTCAGACGGCTCAGCCATTCTTCCTCCTGCTCTGCTCGGCTCTCGGCGGCGCCTGCCTGGGTTTCCTGCCATTCAATCTCAGACGGACACAGGCTACGGCATTTCTCGGGGATGCCGGCTCTACTCTGCTGGGCTTTTCGATCGCATCAATAGCCATAGTCGGACAATGGGGAGGAACAGGGGCTACAACCCTTGATGTTATTGTACCGCTGCTGATTCTCGGTGTTCCGATTTTCGATACCACTTTTATAACAGTGACCCGATTCGCCGATGGACGAATACGAACTTTCAGGGAATGGATCGAGTATACTGGGCGCGACCATATCCATCACAGGTTGATGGATCTCGGTTTGAGCAAGCACGATACAGTCGGATTTATATGCGTTATTTCCATCATCCTGGCACTGAGTGCCATTACCTTAAAGAATGCAACCGGGTTTTTGGCGATTCTTTCACTATTGCAGGGTGTTATTATTCTAACCATTGTGGGTCGTTTCATGCTGTTCATGGCAGATAACGGGAATATCAAGGTGGGAAGTTCCAATGGTACGACTGAGTGACTCGTTTTCGCCCTCAGAGGCGCCAAAATCAGCCGAAAAGGTTGAGCGGCGCAACGATGGAGGTCTGCCGGAGGTAATCGTCTTGACGCGCAGTCAGGAGGTTGTCGCTCTGGTAAGAGAGGCGATAGAGGAGCGCGGTTACCGACTGCACCATGCACTGACTCCCGATGAGGTCACAGCCAGGCTGAAGGCCGTAGGGAAGGTACTCCTGATAATAGATGGTCGTATTGCAGAAGTAACCGACCTGCTGACGGAGTCGGAAGTATCAAACCGCCCACGGCTTTTACTGGTAGATCGTGAACAGAAAGCAGGTGCTTCCTTTCCGGGAATATCCGATTCACAGATTGTAACTCACCCTGTGGATCCGGCCGGGTTGCAATCCAGGATCGAAGAGCTGGCAATCGGGATCAAACCTGTAGATAAAGTAAAACGTGGTCAGATCTTCTCCTCCCTGCCAGGCCAACCCGATTTTTCGAAACCCTTAAAAGCTGACGAAAGAGTTTCATCGGATGAGCCGACGTCAGAAGGTGAAATGGCTGCGACTCTCTCCGACCGCTCGGTCAGATCACCCCTTGGACCGCTCCCTGAAGCTCCCGGCGGTGCTGTAAAGATGTCGGACATTATCTCCACCACTGCTCCCCTTCCAAAGCCTCCCCCACCGGCAGAGAAGATACCGGAAAAAGTGGAGCCCCCGGCACCCTCTGAGCCGGTTGAGGCACCTGCACCCGGTCAACCGGTTGATACTCCTGACACAGGTCAGGCTGCAGAAACAGCACCTTCAACCACACCAGTCACAGAGCCTGCTGAACCGGCAACAACGCCCACGCAGACTGAAGCGCCCGTTGCTCCTGCCGAACCGATCACCGCGATACAGATAGAAGAGTTCGAAAAGGCACAGTCAGATGCCTATCAGACAGCCGTTGATACTGTTCGAAAGTTCATGAACGGGCATCGGAATCACTCCAACCCCCCACTTGGTGATGTGGCAAAAGCCGTTGAGGGCATGATCAAGGAGCTCGAGGTATCAAATAACCTGGCTCTCGAAGTCATCCACCACACGCCCAATTTTGACGATGTAGACTGGTATCATGCCCACCACCTTATCAATGTAGCGCATCTGGCAATAACGATCGGGAAGGGGCTGAAGCTTCCACCTCAGCAGTTGTTCGAACTGGCACTTGCCACTTCGATCCACGACGTGGGCGAAACCCAACTGCCCGAAGGGCTCATACTCCGGTCGGGAAAGCTGGACGATTCGGGGTATTCGCAGATGCAGCAGCACCCGTCTTATGGAAGAGAGCTTCTTCAGCCATATGCGCGGGCATATCCCTGGTTGCCCGACGTGATCTATCAGGAACACGAGCGGTTCGATGGAACCGGTTATCCGGAAGGGATCAAGGGTGACGACATCCATCTCTACGCCCGTATAATCGGGCTGTCAGATACTTACGAGGCGCTCACTCACTCCCGGCCCTTCAGGGAGCAGATGATCCCCTTCAATGTTCTTCAGCAATTGATTCGTCTGGGAGGCCGGCTGTTCCACAGCGATCTTGTAAAGGTCCTGATCGATCAGATCAGTGTCTTCCCGCTGGGATCCATGGTGTTGTTGAATACCGGTGAAGTCGGGAAGGTTGTAAAGATCAACAAGGGTTATCCGCTGCGTCCCGTGCTTCAGATCATGTTCGGATCTGACGGCTCAGCTCTGCAGGAGGGACGCGCTCTCGACCTGAAGGCCGAACCGATGCTCTACATTACGGGTCCCGCCGAAGAGAAGTAATAACATCCTTTATTTACCCGATTGAATTCCAGCAGAAAAGGGCGGCTTCAGCCGCCCTCTCAGGTGTTAAGCAGGTATTCCAGCAAAGACAGATTACGCGATCGGCGGGATCTTTGCCGGATCGGGGGGGATATCCACGTAACTGTCCCGGTTCTTGATGACTTCGATCTGGTAATTGGCCATCTGACGCCACTGCGCATCGCGGGCTGCCTGCTCAAATACGGTTGTGGCGGCATCCCATTGCTCTTTCCCTTTCAGGGCCATTCCCTTCTCGTAGAGACTGCCGCCGTTATTCGGCATTCTCTTAAGAGCTTCATCCGCTGCTATGATCGCCTGATCCCACTGGCCGAGCTTGTTCAGAACTGCTGCTTTGTGAAAGTATGGTTCATACCAGGTCGGCTGCCGCTGTGAAGCCATCGTGAAATTCAGCAGGGCCGTTTCGTACTGGCCCATCTCCAGGTTGATCCGGCCCATGTAGTTGTGAGCCCTTTCATTTGTCGGCTCAATCTGGGCAACCTGGTTGTAGGCTTCCATCGCCTCGGGCCACTTCTGCTGGTCGAAATAGATCTTTCCCAGGTTGAACCAGGCCCGTGCATATGGCCGACCGATCCGCTCTGAAATCTCGGCTGAGCTCTTGTATGCCTCTATCGCTCCTTCCTGGTCATTCTTGTCTTCATACAGAACCCTGCCCAGGGCGAAAAAGGCCTGGTAAAAATTGGGGTTGAAGTTCACAGCAGCCTGGTGCTGGGCGATCGCATCATCGGGCTGACGCAGGGCCTTATAGGTAAGTCCGAGCATGTAGCAGGCCAGATAGTTACCCGGTTCCAGCCGTGCAGAATCAAGCAGAAGTTCGAGGGCTTCCCGGTATTGTCCCTGCTCGAAGAGAGCTTTACCCTGGTTGAATTTTTCTGCGGCCTCAGGATTCTCAATTTGCGTCTGAGTCTGGGCCGCCACAGATGGAACCAGCAGAAGGGCGGTGACTGTTAACACTATTGTTCGCTTCATGCAGCATTCCTCCCGAAATGGCATTCGCTCGGGGCGGAGGTTTCAGTATCCTCTACGGAGCCTGTTACTCGGTGAAAATTGAGGTAATTGTAAACGACCCCATAGGCTATGAATTTGTATGGTCAGTAGTCAAGAACTACTTGCGCTCATCAACTGAAAGAAACTACCGAAGCCAGACATTGTTCCGTTCCTAATATCAGACGTATAATCCCTCCAAAACGTTACAGATGACATTAAATGACGGCTTCAGGTTCGTTTATCTGGAGGTGAAAACATTCCTGAATACATGACCGGCCACCGCCGGATTCTCCTTCAGGCGCCGCGTTGAATATGCATACCAGTGTTGTCCAAAGGGGACATATACACGCATCACATGCCCGTCTGCAATTATCTGCCGGCGGAGGTTGGCTTCAACTCCCAGAAGCATCTGGAATTCATACTTGTCGGTTTCCAGGCCCAGGTTTCTGACCATTTCAATTGAGCGGTCAACAAGCTGGCGATCGTGGGTCGCAATACCAACGTAGCAGTTGGCATTCAGCAGAGCCTCGACCATATCCATGAAGTTGTCTCTTATCTCCTGGCGGTTTTTGTAAGCGATTTCCTTCGGTTCGACATAGATCCCCTTGCATACACGAACACTGACACCCAGCGGGATCAGGGATTGAATGTCATCCATGCTGCGAAAAAGATATGACTGAAGAACTACACCAACATTATCGAAGTCCTTTCTCAGCTTGCGGTAGATGTCGAGTGTATTGGTGGTGGTGGTTGAACCCTCCATATCTATTCTGACGAAATTGTTCAGCTCAGCTGCACGATTAAGGAGGCGGCGCAGATTTGCCTCACAGAGCTCCAGATCAATTTCCAGCCCCAGGGCAGTAGGTTTTACAGAAATATTTGACTTCAACTCCTCTGTATCGATCTTGTCCAAAACCTCCAGATACTGTTTGGTGAATACTTCGGTCTCCTCCCGTCCCATTACTTCCTCACCCAACACATCCATCGTAGCAACGCAGCCCTCGGCAGTCAGGTATTTGACTTTGGTAACCGCATCGTCGAGTGTTTCACCGGCTATGTAGGGACGTGCGAAGCGGACAACTAGAGTCTTTGGGACCATTGGCAGGAGGGCAACGATGGTCTGGTTAATGATGTTCATAATCAGATAGAACTCCAGATGGCCGGGCGGGTGGCGGCAGTGTAGACAGCAGATGCCCCACAGTCAAGGCGGCGCGGAGAGAATTCGATTCTATTTGTCAGACTCGCCTCGACGATGCGAGATCTCGGCAAGTTCCTGCTGGCTCAAGCCCTTTTTCATTGAAACAGCACTCGTATTGGCTGCCACCGATCGGGATATTTCGATGAACGCCTGAGCCACTTCTGATTGATCGTCAGCCACCACTGCAGGTACACCCGCATCACCGCCTTCACAAATCGATGGATTCAGCGGGATTTCCCCTACAAAGGGGATTCCCAGCTCTTCGGCTGTCCGCGCTCCTCCGCCGGATGAGAAGATTTCGTGCCTCTCGCCGCACGATCCACAGACGAAATATGCCATGTTCTCGACCAGTCCAACGATGTGAACGTCCACACGCTCGAACATCTTCAGGGCTCGAATAACATCCTCAAGTGCTACCTCCTGCGGTGTGGTTACGACCACCGCGCCAGAAAGTTGTGCGCTCTGCACCAGAGTTAGCTGGGCATCTCCGGTTCCAGGAGGCAGATCGATGATCAGATAGTCGAGTTCACCCCACTCCACACTGCTCAGGAATTCCTGCACCATCTTGCCGACCAGCGGCCCCCTCCAGATAACGGGCATTCTCTCATCGGCAATAAAGCCGAGCGACATCAGTTTGATCCCGTATTTCTCAATCGGGATGATCTTTTTCTCTTCGGTGATCTGAGGGCGTTCATTTATTCCGAACATGATAGGAATGCTCGGACCATAGATGTCGGCGTCCATGAGCCCTACTGCCGCTCCATCCCGTGCCAGTGCAACAGCAAGATTCGCGGCGACGGTAGATTTGCCTACCCCGCCCTTTCCGCTGGCCACCGCGATGCTGTACTTGACTCCGGGAATCGGATTTGCCCGCTTGAACTGCTGCCTGCCTGTATCTGCTGTAATCATCACATCTACTTCATCCACCCCGTCCAGTTCCATGACCGCATTGTGAGCCTGCTGTTTAAACTGATCCTTGACAGGGCAGGCAGGAGTCGTCAGTTCGATGATGAAGCTGACCTTCCCCCCCTCGATCAACATGTTCTTCACAAACCCGAGTGATACTATGTCGTTTCCCAGATCGGGATCCCTTATTCCGCGCAGAGCATCGAGTACCATCTCTTCATTCAGCCGCGGACCTGTCGTCGGTGTGGACATTCTGCTTTCCCACTTTATGGAAAACGCCCCTCCATAATTGAAACGAGGCCTTTATGCACCGTTCCGCAATTACGAAGCGGCGCACAAAGCGATTGCAGATGGTGTCCCCAGGGGGGATTGAACCCCCGTTTCCGGATTGAAAGCCCGGTGTCCTGACCACTGGACGATGGGGACACATTTTGGGGAGAGAGAGGGGAATTGAACCCCCGACCCCCAGGGCCACAACCTGGTGCTCTAACCGACTGAGCTACTCTCTCCATACAACGTACTCTGGCGCGCCTGGCAGGATTCGAACCTGCGACCGGTGGATTAGAAGTCCACTGCTCTATCCAGCTGAGCTACAGGCGCAAGCTAGTCTCAGTGCGCCTTTGCGCCGATTCACCTTGCCAGCGCATGCGCCGAAATGCACCCGTCCCGCTTCGAACCCGATTGAAACCAGTCCGTTGCGTCAACGAGTATAGAATCGCTAAAATGTGTTCAATGGTGCTCTGAGGCAATGCTCTTATAACATAAGATCTCTGCACTATTTAATATTTTTCGATGCTCGGGAACAGCAGGTATTCTCCCGGC
>CAZWVF010000056.1:9475-15646 GCA_964637695.1 uncultured Gemmatimonadota bacterium
TCTCTGCACTATTTAATATTTTTCGATGCTCGGGAACAGCAGGTATTCTCCCGGCCGGCTCTTTCTGCTTCTCGTAATATTGGTATTTCAGCGGACGATTACACCTGGCTCATATCTGAGAAAGCTCATGAAATTGAATGCCAGGCGCTTCCTTACGAGACTTCTGAACAGGTGAATCAAACCGGCTGATTGACTTGCATTCGAGCGGGCAGAAGCATACCCTGCCGTAAACATTTGCTGTTTCATTTCGTCTTGAATACGAGTATCAACACAACGGGAATAACACACTACGCAAACAGGTGACCCTATCAGATGAAGCCCCTCTTGAGAGTATCAATCGCCGCCGCGCTTCTGATTTCGATATCTGCAAATGCCCATGCACAGCAGAGCATAGTCACCGCTCCTCCGGTCACACAGAGTCTTGATCTATCCAGTTCCACTCCGGGACCGATTGCGCTGGCTGCCAGAGCGCCATCTCCTGCATTGCTGATCAATGCTGCAATGCAGAGAGGAGAGAGCGACCTGGCGATGAGGCAGATGGCATATCAGAGAATTGACTGGGAGCTGGGCAGGGCGTGGCTCGGAACGGTAATTGGCTTCGCATACGCATACATCGGGGACCTGATCATTCACTACGAATTCGACTTCAGCAAGGCAAATTACCTTCTGAATGAGGATAAGAACGGGGAAAATGTATACAACGTTCTGCTCTATGGTGGGATACCGCCCTACTATGCCATGAGGGGAATCAGATCGGTAAATATCACGAGGAAGAACAGCCTGGGAAGTTACCTTTTCGGTCTGGCTGGAAGCATTGCGGGCCTGGCCTACTGGACAAGTACTAACGATGCAAAATCACTGGCCGGTTTCGCCGTCTATACCGGCCTGACAACTATCCTGGCAGAAATCGGATACCGTTTATTTTAACCTTGCCGGGGCGGCCGGATTTGACCGCCCAACTCATTTCACTGGTCGGGGCGGCCGGATTTGAACCGGCGACCCCCTGCTCCCAAAGCAGGTGCGCTTCCGGACTGCGCCACGCCCCGACATAGAGGCTGGACAATCGACCAATATGGTGAATCCGCGCGTTAGTCAAAAGCCTTCAGATGTTCTGCCAGCGCCTGGAATGCTTTCGACCGGTGAGAATGCTTCCTCTTGTATGCCTCACCCAGCTCTGCAGCTGTAGCCCCCTCTTCCGGAATTACGAATAAGGGATCATAACCGAACCCATGCCTGCCTTTCGGCTTAAAACCTATCGTTCCGTGCCACTCTCCCGTGCATATGATCTCTTCCCCCCCCTCCCGTTCATCAGGGATCAGAAGGACGGCGGCACAGACAAACCTGGCTTCCCTCTCTCCTTCGGGGAGATCCTTCATCCGGGATAGCAGGAGAAGGTTGTTCTCCTCATCGGTTGAATTATGGCCGGCAAACCTGGCGCTGCGGATCCCCGGTACCCCACCCAGCGCATCGACCTCGATGCCCGAATCATCGGCAATCGCAGCCATCCCGGTGGCGCGATGGGCGGCGCGCGCCTTGATCAGAGCATTCTCAGCATAGCTTTCTCCATCCTCTATAACGTCGATGGCGACTCCCAGATCGGCCAGAGAGAGTATCTCTACATGAATATCAGCAAGTATCTGCCTGATCTCATCTCTCTTGTGCGTGTTACCGGTTGCCAGAACTACAGACTTCAAACCTGCAGGTCTCCTCTACTCTTCAGTTTCTTTTTTCATCCCGGCTGACTCATCTCTGGCGGCTGCTTTATCCTCCAGTTCGTCGACCTCATCTGCCCATTCCAGAAGGACCTCACCGTCCTTCATCCTGCGAAGGGCCAGAAAGGATGCCGTAATGCCGCTCATCAGACAACTGACCCAGAACGACAGCACCATGCCGATCACGATGAGTATGGAGACTCCACCAAGGAAAGCCTCAACAGCGCCGATTCCTGAGAGATTCCATGTTGCCATCCTTGCTGTATCCAGAAGCGGGAAGAGTTCCACGAATGGACCCGGCCACAACCAGGAAGGCAGAGAGGAGAGGATAGCCGGCTCAGGCGGCAGATAGGTCATCATGCCTGCCAAAATGGTCGGGAATTCGAATCCATATCCATACACTAAACTGAAAATGTTCACGGTCAGTGCCATGGCTCCCATGGCTATAACCGCAAGCAGCCATGTCGCTACGGCAGAAGCTGCAAATGCAGCAGCTGTGTATGAGAGGGTTCTCCACGGCAGGGACCAGAGAAGACTCATGACCTGTACTACACCTTCCGGTCCGTCGTCACCTGTGGTTCCCATAACGGCAGGAACATATATCAACGAGAGGAGGAGCAGGACAAGCATGTAGATTCCGAAAGCGGCCACGAAAAATGCAGGTACAACCGAAAGACCGAGTACGACCGGACCGACACCGGGAATCCTGGACACCAACGCCAGAAGCCACAGTGATAAACAGGCAAGGCCGAAGAGAACGGTCAGCATCAAAGGTGCGAATACTGTAGACCGGCTTCTCTCCAGGGCGTATTTCCATGCATCACTTGCACCGTAGAAATCATCCCCCTTCATCTGGCGATAGGTCAATTTCACGATCCCTGTAGAACCAATCATCACCACGAGTATCGAGGCAACGAGGCCCAGATTCCAGAGAAGGGATGGAAACCATCCCGAGTAGACCGGCTCACCCGGGAAGAAATGAAAGACCTGCCAGATCGTGACAGGCGGAGTGCCTGCCGCCATGTGTGAAGCATATGCAAGGAGCAGGTATACGAAGTAGCCATAGATGATTGACTTGAATGCCACCCACATCTTCTTGCCGCTGGCACCCAGGCGGGGAGCCCTCCATGGATCCCGAATCGAGTAGTAGATTTCGCTCATCGGCAGACTCCTGTGATTCCGTGGAAACGGATGCAATCCATCATACAGCACCAGGCACGGGCAGCATACGCGCCAGTTCAACAAATTCTTCCGGACTTATCGTCTCTGCTCTACGCTGCAGGTCTATGCCGGCTCTGGTGGAATATTCCATCAGTTCCTCCGGCGTAAGGTGAGAGAGGCCGGCCCCCAGGCTGTTTTTCAGCATCTTGCGACGCTGTCCGAATGCCGCTTTCACAATAGACGTAACCCACTCGAAACCAGGACCACCCGGCGTATCAACGCCGCCGGCAGGATCTTTGAGCATCTCGAGAGAGACCACAGCAGATTCCACTGAGGGTGGTGGCTGGAAAGCCCCTCTGCCGAGTTTGAAGAGAATCCGTCTGTCGGTGTGGATGGCTGCAAGAACACTGATAATGCCATATCTCCTGCTGCCGGGACCTGCCACGAGCCGTTCGGCCACTTCACGCTGCATCATCAACACGCATCTTTCGATTGCATCTCTCGATTCAAGGCAGGCAAATATCACCGGGCTTGTTATCTGATACGGCAGATTGCCGGCTACCAGAATACCCTCTTCAGGCAGCGGTTCCACCCACTGAGCCATGGGGCGATCCAGGATATCGGCATTGGTGATTGTCACAGCCGAAAGCCGGGGATCGACCCTCAATTCCCCGGCCAGCCGCCTGTCGAGTTCAACTGCCACCACCTTCTCAGCTCTTTCTGCCAGAAGACAGGTGAGTGCGCCCCTGCCAGGCCCCACTTCGAGCACTGTCCGGCCTTCGGCTTTCACTGCATCCACGATCCGCTCCGCTATCACCCTGTCGTGCAGGAAGTGCTGCCCCAGTGAGGGTTTGGAGCGGCGTGTCATATCCGGGGGAGACCCAGCACCCGGCAGGCATTGGCGGTAGTTCTTGCGCCCAGCTCTTCGGGGCTTATTCCAACCACCTCTGCAATTGCCCTGGCAGTGTGGATGACGCAGGAGGGTTCATTGCGTTTGCCGCGGTAGGGTACCGGACTGAGAAAGGGGCTGTCGGTCTCGAGCAGCAGATGGTCGAGATCCCACGACCTGACCATATCTGGAAGATCGCTTGAGGGGAAAGTGAAGATGCCTCCCAGACCCAGATAGTGCCCGCGTTCAATCGCCCACATGCCGAACCATTCATCTCCTGTAAAGCAGTGGAGTATCGCAGTCACTTCCGAGTCGTACTCTTCGAGAAAATCCTTCAGTTCCCCGCTGGCGTTGCGGTTGTGCAGAACAATGGGCAGACCGGTCCTGCGGGCCAGATCGAAGTGAGCATGAAGGCTTGCAACCTGCGCTTCCTCCGTATCACGTCCCCCGAAAAAATCGAGACCTGTCTCCCCGACTGCCACCACTTCTGGCTGTTCGACGAGAGAGAGCAGTTGTGAGATCTTTTCATCCGGATCAGCTGCAAAGATCTCAACATCGTGAGGATGGAAACCGATCGCGGCGTGGCAGTAAGTATACTTTTCAGCAAGTGCAATGCAGGCCTGGCTGCTGTCGACAGTAGTGCCTAGGTTCAGAATGCCCGTAACTCCGTGTTCAGCCGCCCTGCTTATAACTTCGTCTCTGTCTTTATCGAAATCTGACCAGAAAAGGTGGGCGTGAGTATCAAACGCTTTCAATCCCTGAGGTCCTCAGGCAGATCTGCACGGGGGAAGAGGCTTTCTCCGCCGGGGACCGCCGAACCGGGTTCGATTCCACCCCATGCAGCAAGAGATTCGAAATCTCCATCGGTCATATCTTTTTCTATCCCGAGCTGAGCCAGCAGGAGTTTCATTTTTTCCGGCATGATCGGATACAGAAGAACACCGGCCAGCCGCAGCGATTCCGCAGCCGTATAGAGGGTCGTTTCGATCAGGTCCCGGTTCTTTTCCTCCTTTATCAACTGCCACGGCTCGCGATTTTCGAGATATCGGTTGGTCGCCCTGACTAGCTCCATCACCTCCTCCACGGCCCTGTTTATCTCGAGAGATTCTACGGCTGCACGAACATTCTGCACTACTCGATATACCAGCTCTTTCTGCTCCTGCTCGAGTTCCGAATCCTCCCCGGGATTGTGTCGAATGATACCGTCGCTGTACCTGGCCACCATCTTCGTAACCCTGCTGAGGGCATTGCCCAGGTCGTTGGCCAGATCACTGTTATAACGCTGGACCAGGTCAACCTCGCTGAAGGAGCGGTCGAGGCCAAACGTCATCTCCTTCATCAGGAAGTAGCGGAAGGCATCCACGCCATACTTATCGGCCAGCTCGAGGGGTTTTACCACGTTCCCCCTGCTCTTCGACATCTTCTCCTCGTCCACCAGCCACCAGCCGTGAGCGGCTATCCTGTGCGGTAACGCCAGACCTGCAGCCTTCAACATCGTGGGCCAGTAAACACAGTGTGTGGTAACGATATCTTTGCCGATCAGGTGCAGATCCGCGGGCCACCACTCGACACCCTCACCGGGCCCTGCGACCTCCAGTACTGCGGAAACATAGTTGAGAAGCGCATCGAACCAGACATATGTGACATAGTCGGAGTCGAATGGAAGTTGTATGCCCCACTGGAGACGACTCTTGGGACGGCTGATGCACAGGTCTCCAAGACCCTGCCGCAGAAACCCCAGTACTTCGTTTTTACGTGATTCGGGAAATATGAATTCAGGATTGGCCTCGATGTGCTCGATCAGCCAGTCACCGTAAAATCCCATTTTAAAGAAGTAGTTTTCCTCCTCGAGCTCGATCACATCTCTTCCGCACTCGGGACAGTTGCCATCAATCAGATCCTTCTCCGTCCAGAACCTCTCATCGGGAATGCAGTACCATCCCTGGTAGGATGAAGAGTAGATCTCACCTGCGTCCCACAGTTTCTGCAGGACTTCCTGAACATATGAAATATGATCCTCATCCGTGGTTCGAATGAACCGGTCGTAATCAATGCGGAGGGTTTTCCACATCTCCTTGAAGTTGCCGACCATCCCGTCACAGTACTCTTTCGGCGACATGTTCGCCGCCTCTGCCGCCTGCTGAACCTTCAGACCGTGCTCGTCGGTTCCGGTAAGGAAGTAGCCCGGTCTGCCGAAGAGACGGTGGTAGCGGGTAAGTACGTCGGCAAGAATGGTCGTATAGGCATGCCCTATATGCGGCGTGCCGTTGACGTAGTAGATAGGAGTCGTAACGTAGAAACGATTTATTGCCGGTTCATTCACAGGATATGGCCAGTTGTTACAGTTTCAATGAATGCCGAGCGGCGCAAGCGCATTGAACAGTGATGCGTAAATCAAGGCCAGATTCA
>CAZWVF010000057.1:0-1326 GCA_964637695.1 uncultured Gemmatimonadota bacterium
ACCCGAACGGTTACCGGTGCGAGCGCGAGGAGGTACGGCCGGCCGTCCAGGTATCGGGACTTGGGAGGACCAGAGAGTGCCCACCCGTTTTGCATTCGGCTCTGCCTTGCCGACCCTGGCCACTCCTTCATCCCGATATCAGTTTCTCCGGCGATTCCAGTACCGTTAAATCATGCCGGGCAGTCGGTCAAACGGCTTCAAATCGCTTGAAATAACAATAAATGAATCCAGGTTTGGAGAAAAGGATAAAAAGGCCCGAAATACATTTTCCCCATGCTCTTTCCATTGGACCGGCTGTTCCCGGTTCGTTAAAGTCGAAATTCCAGGAGCCTGTCGGAGGCTCACCAAATACCGGTCAGATCCAGGAGAGTACCCATCATGTTCAGATACACGCGTTCATCCACCATCGCGACCTGTCACAACCTGTTGAACCGGCTTTCAATTGTCTTGGTTTCAGCTGCCAGCCTGGGCTGTATTGCACCTCAAGTGGCCGGGTCGCTCCCCCCCTCCTCCTCCACTGCCGTCACCTCTCCACAACAGATCGGCCGGCAGGAGCCGGATGTCGCCGAACAGAAGGAGCAGGAACCGAATCCCTCTCTGCTTCGTGCTTCAATCGGACTGGCCTTCATCGATGGAGAAGTGCTCAGGAAATCCATCTACGAGCTCTCTTCACCCGTGTTCGAAGGACGTCTGACCGGCACGGCAGGATACGCTCTGGCTGCACGGTACTCTGCAGAGAGGTTCCGAAAGGCCGGCGTTCAACCCGGTGGTTCCGAGGGGACCTTCTTCCAGCCCTTTGTTGTCGAAACAAATGAGGTGACCGCGCCGGCCATGCTGGTTATCGAGCATGATGGATGGAGAGATCCCCCCTTCAGGTTCGGCCGCGACTTCATTAATCGTGGATTTACAGGCAGTGGTCACATCGAAAATGCACCGGTTGTATTCGTGGGTTACGGGCTGGTGGATGAGGAGAAGGGTTGGGACGATTACGCAGGGATCGATGCACGGGACAAGGTCGCCCTCATGTTCATGGGCACACCTTCGGGAACGGGTGACTGGGGAGATAAGAGCCGGCCCAGGTTCAAGGCGACCGTTGCCGGACGTCTTGGAGTAAAAGCCATCCTTCTGATCGACGATCCGGGAGACAATGCTCTCTCTCCCATAGGGAGTGTATACCACGGTGACGTGGGCGAACATCAGGCTGACATACCGCAGCTCTCCATACGCAACAGCATTGCGGACGATCTCCTCTACGGGCTGCCCCATACTGCAGTCACTCTGAAACAGCAGATAAACAGCACGGGGGAATCCTTCTCCATGGCCTTG
>CAZWVF010000057.1:1426-15242 GCA_964637695.1 uncultured Gemmatimonadota bacterium
CCGGTCAAACCGAGAAGGTCTGTATTCTTCGTGCTCTTTGCAGGTGAAGAGCTCTTTCTGGCCGGATCAGAATACTTTGCCTCCAACCCGCCCTGGCCCATCACAGAAGCTGCCGGGATGATAAACCTCGACATGGTCGGCACCGGACCTGAACTGATAATGGACGGAGGCGCAACCACTCCTGCTTTCCAGCAGATGGCCGTGGAAGCAGACCGCCTGTACGGTGGATTCAACCTGGCAGGTCAGAACCCGACACCGGCCGTTCCCGGTGCCAGTGATCACTCGGCCTTTATCAACGCCGGTGTCCCGACCATTTATATGCACAGCAGTGGTGCTTCTGGAAGAGCCCACACACCTGAGGATGTTGCGTCAAACATCGATTACGATGCCTTTTTCAGGACAACGCGTGTTGTATACCTCACTCTTTTCCAGATGGCAGACAGGTTATAGTTCGACCGTCAGTACCACCTTGCCGAAGTTTTTCCTCTCCTGGATATAGTTGTGAGCTTCGGCTGCCTTATCGAGGGGAAAGGTGGTGTCTATTACAGGATCCAGTTTCCCCTGCTCCAGCAGATCAATCAGTATCTGCATCTCTCCCTGCAGGATTTCATATCGGTGCCACAGATGCCCAAGATGCACGCCGAAGACACCCCGGTTCTTGTTCATCATTCTGATGGGACTGAATTTCGGCGTTCCGAGAATCTCCCTTAATGCCGGCACCAGACGTCTGACTTTACCGCGTGCAGTGGAGGATACGCCATAACAGATGAGCCTGCCGGTATGGGCCAGGAGTTCAAATCCCTTTTTCAGAGATCGCCCCCCGACCGGATCAAATATCATCTCCACACCCTCACCACCCGTCATCTCCTTCACGACTTCTTCCCAGTTGTCCTCCCGGTAATTAATCGTATGGTGTACTCCCAGTTCTTCAAGGAACTCATGCTTTCCCGGTGAGGCGGTGCCGAATATCTCAGCCCCTCGCAGGAGGGCTATCTGCACCGACGCGGTTCCCATTCCCCCTCCGGCATTCTTGATCAATATCCTCTCACCGCGATGCAGGTTCCCGATGTAAACCAGAGAATGCCAGGCAGTCAGATAAGTAACGGGGAAGGCACCGGCCTTGACAGGATCCATATCAGCGGGGATGTGGAATACCAGATCGGCTGTAGTGACAACACGGTCCGCGTAGCAGCCGAAGTTCCTCATTCCGATAACCTGATCGCCCTCTTTGAACCGCTCGACCCCCACTCCCACCTTTTCTACAACTCCGGAGCATTCATAACCGGTCACGAAGGGTGGTTTGCCCGAATCGGGGTACAGGCCCATTCGTGCCATGATATCGGCAAAATTGATGCCGCTGGCCTTGACAGCGATACATACTTCACCGGGACCGGGATCAGGGTCAGGCTGCTCGAATAACTGCAGTACCTCTGGTGATCCGAATTTGGTGACGCGAACTTCACGCATGATCGATCTCTCCGTTCCTGAGTCCACCGTTCCGCAACAGCAAGCCTCCTCCTGGCACTCACCGGATACATCTGCCGGAAAGCGATCCTACACGCCGATAATCTTCACCAGGACTTTCTTCTTTCTACGACCGTCGAATTCCCCGTAATAGATCTGTTCCCATGGACCGAAGTCGAGCTTCCCGTCAGTAACTGCAACTACCACTTCACGACCCATGATCTGTCTCTTCAGATGTGCGTCCCCATTATCCTCTCCCGTCCTGTTGTGAAGGTATCGGGAAACCGGTTCGTGAGGCACCAGATCTTCCAGCCACTTCCCATAGTCCTGCAATAATCCTGACTCAGCGTCATTTATGTAGACGCTTGCAGTAATGTGCATCGCGTTGACAAGACAGAGACCTTCCTGGATGCCGCTCTGTTCAACCAGGTCAACTACCTGTCTGGTTATGTTAATGAAGCCTCGCCGTTCCGGAGTCTCGAACCAGAGATATTCGGTGAATGAGTTCATTGCTATTCAATCCTTCATCGAAATGTATGCAATTCATTTCCCTGTATTGTATCGGATTAGTAACAATATTACAGCTAGCAATAATGTGTTAATTCATTACATAATAATCAGACATAATTATTGATAATAATTTCTATGTCTATCTAATTAACTTGCACAAATTGTAACACTCATTAAAATGTTGATATTAAGCAGTCAATATTAATGCGGCTACCGGAGAGAACAAATTATGGCAAAGTTTGAACACATTAAAGGGGGCGACGCTGAAAAACGTTTTGCCAAAAGTCGCGTTCATGATGTAACGCGTGAGTATATGCTCTACCTGGATACATTGAAAAAAGAAGGCGGTGTTGGTGTGTTGAAACCTGAGCGCGGAGAAAGCCTGACGACATTACGCAATCGGGTGCGTCGTGCCGCTGATCTCCTTGAGACACAGATAAAAACTCAAAGAGATGGCGAAGAACTCTTGATAAAAGTTGTGAAATAAGAACCTGATCAACTGGCGTTGAAATAAGGGATAACCGGTCGAGTTATCATTTTCTTATGAAAGGAATGGGATACGTTGCGTATCTATTACTGATCAACCGGAATTATCGATCCGGCACACAACCCAGCCTGGGAGAGAGAGATGCGGTACAGCTCGAGCAGAAAAACCAGCATGGTCGGTCTTGCACTCCTTTTTACAGCGACTCTGATAACAGCCTGCGGAGGGCAGAAAGCTCGCATGCAGGAGGTCGACGGTGTCCTCCATGTTATGAATCCTGTAGATCCGATGAATCCCGACATGGTAATCGATATCCAGGAGGAATTCAGGATCGGCCGGGACGAAGGGGAAGATGAGTACATATTCCCGGGCATCGCAGGATTGACCGTAGATGACGATGGAAGGGTTTTCGTGCTCGTGGCACAGGATGATGCCATCAGGGTCTTCAATCCCGATGGTACCTACAGTCACTCGATCGGACGCAAGGGCCAGGGACCGGGAGAACTTATGGTCGCCCAGACGATCAACCGCGGACCTGATGGTAACATATGGGTGGCGAGCATGGGCACTCAGAGGATCACGATCTTCGATCCGGAGGGAACCTACCTCAGGGATATCACCTTCCCGCGCCTTCCCCCTGTTTTCGTTCAGACCACGGAAAACGGTTTCATGGGGCTCTACATCACTCCTCAGCCTTCCGAAGACCCGATGGTCATGAGTATCAGCTACGCCCTGCGTCGATTCACGACAGAGGGGGATACTCTCAACACCCTCTTCGACAATACGACCCAGATGGACCTGACCGACCTTCAGCTCGGAGGCATGCAGGACCAGATACCCTTCTATACTCAGGATGACCAGGGCCGGGTCTGGCAGACCAGGGCCCGTACCGATGTCTTCGAGGTCAATGTCTACAACCCTGAAGGTTCTCTCGACCGGGTTGTCGAAAAGGAACACGTGAAGATCGAAAAGAGTGAGGAGGAAATTCAGGAAGAACGGGAACTGGTCCAGCGCGCCATGGCCGCTCAGATGGGAGAAGTCCCTGAGGAAATGAATATAAGTTACGAACCGGAGAGATATCGGGTTGCAACCGGTTTCCCGCACTTCGATCCGCGCGGTTACGTCTGGATTCAGACCAGCCGTCAGGGCACCATGGATACCAATGAATTCCTTCTTTTCGACATGAGAGGTCAGTATGTGCAGAAAGCTCTGATCCCTGACATTATGTCACCACTGTTCCTGACATTCGTTGGGGATAAACTCTATCTGATCGATCAGAATCCCGATGTAGCGCCACAGGTGATCGTTTACACGGTGACCATATCAGACTGACGACACCATTCCATAGACTGCTGGACCGGATGCCTTCCCCCTTCGGGCGGAGGGCATCAGCTTTTCATGCTCTTTTCAAAAAACAGAAATCAGCTCGTCTATTGAGCACTTCTACAGGTACCATCTTCGGCTGACCGGCAATTATTCGACCTGGACAATCTTTTGACGGAACAGACACTCGACAGGCAGGCAATCGACGATCAGCTACAGGTCGGGCGTTCCCCGCTCCTGGTCATATTCCTCACCGTCTTTATCGATCTGCTCGGTTTCGGGATAGTAATCCCGCTGATCCCCTTCTATGCCCAGTCCTTCGGAGCCACGAAGTTCGAAGTAGGGCTGCTCTTCGCCTCATACAGTATCATGCAGTTCCTCTTTGCCCCTCTCTGGGGGAGAATCAGCGATGGTGTTGGACGACGCCCTGTCATCATGCTGTGTCTGCTCGGAACCTCCATCTCATTCACTGTTTTCGGACTGGCTGAATCGTTTCTGGTACTCTTCGCAGCCAGGATCGCCGCTGGATTTTTCGGCGCGGTTATCTCTACCGCTCATGCCTTCATAGCCGATGTTACAACCACGGAGCAGAGAGCACGCGGGATGGGTCTTGTCGGGGCGGCCTTCGGCCTGGGATTCATATTCGGACCCTCTATCGGAGGCGTGATGGCCGATGCCTGGGGTTATCCGGCACCTGCATACTTTGCGGCCGGCCTTGCCCTGGCCAACCTCATACTGGCCTGGTTCGTGCTGCACGAGTCAAATCCGCCCGAGAATCGCGAGAAACCGGGCAGAAGGAAGCAGGTGGGAGGCATTTTGAGCTTCGCACAGCTGCGGCAGGCACTGCACAAACCGTCGGTCGGGATCCTTCTGCTTCTCTATTTCATAGTGACTTTCGCTCTTTCAAATATGGAAGCCACTTATGCCCTGATGACCGAGGAACTATTCGACTGGGGAGCCCGTGAGAACGGGTATGTCTTCGGTTACATAGGGATAATCATGGTTATCGTGCAGGGAGCCCTGATACACCCCCTTGTTCGCAGATTCGGCGAGCATGCGCTGATATTGCTCGGAATCATCCTGCTGGTTCCCAGTCTAGGGCTTCTTCCCTTCTCCCCCAACCTGGCCATTCTGCTGCTGTTGAGCGGCTTTATGGCCTTCGGAAGCGGGATCAATTCACCCAGTCTGACCAGTGTAATATCAAAGAGTGTAGCCGCCGATGAACAGGGAGGTACCATGGGTCTGGCCCAGAGCATCGGCAGCCTGGCAAGAGTTGCCGGACCTCTCTGGGGCGGTTTCACGTTCGGTGTTATCGGATACACCGCACCATACTGGACCGCGGCAATTTTCATGACCTGCGCAGCCATAATTGCAACAGTGCTTCTGATACGTCAGAAAAAATCGTAAACTGACAAAGATAACTGTACGCTCTATTATCAATCAGAGTGCTTTTAAAACAATGATGTTTAACAGAACGCCGGAGCATATTCATCCATGGATACTATCGATCCAAAACTGGCCGAACTCAGCATCAATACAATCCGCATTTTATCGGCTGAAGCGGTCGAAGAGGCCGGTTCAGGCCATCCCGGTGCACCGATGGGGGCCGCACCGATGGCATACCTGCTCTGGTCCCGGTTCCTCAGGCACAATCCGGAAGATCCCGCGTGGCCTGACCGGGACCGCTTCGTCCTCTCGATGGGACACGCGAGCATGCTTCTCTACAGCATGCTCCACCTCACCGGATACGACCTCACACTGGAAGAGATCAGTAACTTCCGCCAGTGGGGAAGCTCCACTCCCGGGCACCCCGAATACGGTAACACTCCCGGAGTAGAAGCCACCACAGGTCCTCTCGGGCAGGGTTTCGGCATGGGTGTCGGCATGGCGCTGGCGGAGCGAATCCTTGCATCACGTTACAACGAAGAGAGATTTCCGATCTTCAACCACTACACTTATGCCCTCTGTTCCGATGGGGACCTGATGGAGGGAGTGGCGTCGGAGGCGGCTTCGCTGGCCGGTCACCTGAAACTCGGCAGGCTCATTTATCTCTACGACGACAACGGGATCTCCATAGATGGTTCTACAGATCTGTCGTTCACCGAAGATGTCAGGAAGAGATTCCAGGCTTACGGCTGGCATGTTCCCGTTTCCATCGACGGCAACGACCTGGAAGCTCTCGCGGGAGCTGTTGTGAAAGCCCGCAGGGAAAAGCGTCCTTCACTCATCATATGCCGGACCAGGATCGCAGAAGGAAGCCCGAACAAAGTCAATACTGCCGGCGCTCATGGATCCCCCCTGGGCCCGGAAGAGCTGAAGCTGACCAAAGCGAACCTGGGCTGGCCTGAAGACGAGCCCTTCTACATACCTGAAAACGTGCGGCAGCATCTCTCTGCGAAAGACAAAGGCCGTACAGCACAGGAGAAATGGGAGTCTCTGCTCGAGCAGTACTGCAGGAAATTCCCTGAAAAGGGTGAACGGCTGAAGATGGAACTGGCCGGCGAACTGGCCGAGGGCTGGGAGGATCATATACCGGTCTTTGAAGCGGGATCGAGTGCTATGGCGACTCGAGGCGCTTCGGGTAACACGATTAACAGTATCGCTCCGATAATCGAGAACCTGCTGGGTGGATCAGCCGACCTGACTCCATCCAATAATACCATATTCGATGGCGCCACGGATCAATCGAGTGAATCGCCCGAAGGCCGTTACCTCCGGTTCGGCGTCCGTGAGCATGGAATGGGAGCAATCTGCAACGGGTTATCCCTGCACGGCGGGCTGCGTCCATATTGCGCAACTTTCCTGGTGTTCAGCGACTACATGAGACCGAGCATTCGTCTTGCCGCTCTGATGGGCCTTCCGGTCATCTATGTTTTCACGCACGATTCAGTCGGTCTCGGCGAGGATGGACCCACTCATCAACCTGTAGAACAGACAATGAGCCTGCGGTTGATCCCGAACCTGAACGTCTTCCGGCCGGCCGACGCCAATGAGACAGCCGTAGGCTGGCGACTGGCCCTGGAACGGACAGACGGCCCCACTGCAATTATTCTCTCCCGGCAGAAGCTGCCGGTCCTGGACCCCGAACGAACGGTGGGAGCCACCTCTGGCGGCTATACCCTGAGCAGAACCTCCGGCAATCCTCAGGTCGTTCTCATAGCCACCGGCTCGGAGGTTCACCTGGCTCTGGAGGCGAAGGCTCTCCTTGAAGAAGAGAGAATCGGCACGCAGATAGTAAGCCTTCCCTGCTGGGAGATTTTCCAGAAACAGAGTCCGGAATATAGAGAGGAGGTACTCCCCTCAGGCAGTCTGAAGGTTGCACTGGAAGCGGGAGTAACCATCGGATGGGAACGGTGGACCGGCTCCCGTGCGAACATTCATGGTATAGATCGGTTCGGCGCATCCGCACCGTACGAAACCATTTTCGAGAATTTTGGATTCACCGCCGAAGCAGTAGTGGACAGAGTCAAATTACTCCTGGAGGAATAAATTGATGCGCGTTGCTATCGCCTGCGACCACGCAGGCTACCCTCTTAAAGCCACCGTCGCAAAGACTATCATCGATATGGGACATGAGGTGATAAATCTGGGCACAGACACTCCCGACGTACCTGCCGATTATCCCGATATGGCCCGGGCTGTCGGCAAGACCATCCAGCTGGAGGAAGCCGATCGCGGGATACTGATCTGCGGAAGCGGGGTTGGCTCCTGCATAGCGGCGAACAAGATGAAGGGAGTGCGCGCCGCGGTCTGTCACAACACCTACTCCGCAGCTCAGGGTGTGGAGCACGACTACATGAATGTACTCTGTCTGGGTGGCCGTGTCATCGGAGCCGCTCTGGCAACAGAGCTGGTGAAGGCGTTTATCAACGCTCGGTTCACCGAAGAGGAGCGGCACATCCGCCGCCTCAACAAGGTGAAGGAAATAGAGAAAGAGGGAAGCTGAGAGAAGAGGGGCTACTCCGCCAGTATCAGACGGAGCAGTTCCACGACACCGGCTTGAACGCCCGGTCTTTTGGATTCCCTGGGTCCGGCGATATTCAGAATTCCGATCGACTCCGTCTGAAGCCATGTCCTGACCCTCTCCGCCCATCCTGCCATGGCAGACGGATCTCTCTCCGCATCATCCAGATCCACAACCATATGGGGTCTCCCATGGCTTCGAGCAGCATCGATGGTATAGAGGGTGCCTCCGGTTGCAGGCAGGTCTGTGAGCAGAAGGGTTCCGTCGGAATCCCTCACGTTCCACTCGGTGCGTTCCTCATATCCTGAAGAGGGTGTCTCTGTGAGGGGATAATGATCCGGGATAATGCCGTCCTCTGCAATTCTCCCCTTCGGACACCAGCCGCCGCACGGCATACCCAGGCCGAGTGCCGTATCGAGGGCGGCCCTGTCCACCCCCGTCTGTCCGCCTGACACGATCCTTTTTATCTCAGCCTCCATACGGCTCGAATCCGTTTTTATCGACATGTTTCCAGAATATGTCGACGTTATTCAAATATATCGACATAATATCAGCCCAAGCCTGGTCGTTCAGCAGCGTACGGGTAGTGACTTTCAACATGCTTTTCCACAAGCTCCACGAATTCCTCCACCATACGATCCCCCTCCAGAATAGTGGACAACTCCCCATAACAGCCACCTCCAGCTCCTTATCCCCGAATCCGGTCGGCCCTGAGAACGGGATCACAGTCAAAGGAATGCTGGAGGGGTGCCGATCGGGTTGCAGATCCGATTTAAGGGGCCCATAATCGCGCGGACGTGGAAGTCCTGCGGGGGGTGTGTGGGCCTGGACCATGTCGCCTGGAATGCTCGGCAGGAGACGAGCAGCGCCTCTGCAAGACATGATCGCAGCGGAGAACTGATGATCTGGACTATCGATGCACTCCGAACCGACTTGAAGCAGGCCTGGCGGGCGACGACCAGGCGCCCCGGGGGAACGATCGCTCTCGTACTCGTATTGGGGCTGGGCGTCGGACTCACATCCGCCATGTTCGCACTCGCCGATCCTTTCCTCTTCCGACCTCTCCCATTCGCGGACCCGGAGTCACTCGTTGTCGTACAGGTCTCCCCTGAAGCCGCACGAGCACTTACTCGAGGCATATCCCTGCCCACATTCGACGAATGGCGACGGAGGACGGACCTTTTCACCGGGCTGGCCGCATGGCGCACCGATTCGGGGGTGCGAGTCCGTACGGGCGATGGGACCTCCATGCTGACGACAGTGCAGGCGACAGAGGACTTCTTCACCGTACTGGGGATTCAACCTGCAGGCCTGGCCGCATGGAAGATGTCCGCCCACAACCGGGACGATGTCGTCGCCCTTACGCCGCGGGGACGTCGCTCAGCCGGCGGACCCGGATTGACCGTCGGCGATTGGCTCGACAGGTCCGACGGACCGGACGCGCAGATCGCCGCACTCCTCCCGACCGACTTCCTCTTCCCAAACATTGGCATCGCCAGGGAGATCGACGCCCTCTTCCCGTTCGAGGCCGGAGCTGTCGCCGACATACGGGTTTGGAACGACGACGGTTCGCCCGCGGTCTACTCCTACCTGAACATGCTGGGACGTCTGGCGCCGGGCGTGACCGCGGGTCAGGTCAGTGCCGGGCTGGCCTGGTCGGGTGATTCCAAGCGTACGATTTCCGTCAGCGTCGAACCTCTCACTGATGTGATGACGCGTAGCGTGCGCCCACTAGCTCGCGGCGCGCTCGCGGCGGGACTCCTGATCCTGCTGGTCTGTGCGGGCAACGTGGCGAATCTGCTGATCGTCCGGAATTCCTTTCGCAGACGCGACCACGCCACACGTGTGGCCCTCGGGGCATCCCGCGCCACCCTGGCCCGTCTCGCCTTTTTCGAGTTCGGCCTGATCGAGGGAACGGGGATCATTGTCGGCCTTGTGATGGCCGCCGTGGTGACGGCCGTGGTCCGCAGCGTGATTCCGTACGAATTCGCATCCCTCGGCAATCCAAGCGTTTCGTGGCGCGTTGTCGCCTTCGTGGCGGCGACCGGCCTCGCTGTATCGATCATCGGCGCCGGGCCGGCCTGGCTCGTTCAACGTGTCCGGCCTGTGGCACTCTTCGGTCGAACCCGCACCAGGGATGCTCCCGGGGTCCGCTCCCTCCGGTTTGCGATGGCAGCGGTACAGAGCGCAGTGGCCGTCGTCCTCGCGATCGGAGCGACGCTGCTTGTTCACTCCTACTCGAATCTGACGGGGCAGCACGTCGGGATCGACTCAGACGTTCTGGTTATCTCAGCCTGGTATCCGGACGCGGATACCACAGTGAAGCTTCAGGCGGACATCGATGCCACGATCGAGGGCATCCAGCGGCTGCCGGGCGTTCAGATGGTCGCCGCATCCGAAGGATCCATGCTCAACTCCGTACGCAGCAGTGTCGGACTGACGATTGATGGTCGACGCATATTCGCGAACAAGAAGGCGGTGACAACGAACTTCTTTGAGACGACCGGTCTGCGCATCCGAGAGGGTATGGGACTGGGGACAGAGGATCGCGAGGTCGGCGCGATCGTGGTTAGTCGGTCCTTTGCACGCCGCTATTGGCCGAACTCGGTCGCCGTCGGCAAGACGGCAGGATTGGGCGGAAGTACTATTCGGGTAGTCGGGGTGACAGACGATGTCTTCGACGTTGCGCTCGATGCGGAGCCCATGCCAACGGTGTATCTTCCTCTCCACGATCCCTCCGTCGGGTTCGCCATCTCGTATTTGATCAGGAGCAACGAGTCGTCAGCGAGTCTCCGTGACCCGGTGAATCGGGTCCTCCTTGCCGTAAACCGAGATATGGTCATCAGGGGCTTCTCCACGGTGGGAGAGCGCCTCTCGGATTCAGTCCGCAATCGGATCTTCGCCACGCTCATTCTCAGCCTCTTCGCGATCGCCGGACTCGCCGTCTCGTCCGCGGGTCTCATCGGCGTGGTGACATTCCTGGTCGCCCGCCGCACAAGAGAGATCGCCATCCGCGTAGCAGTCGGAGCCGGGCGGTCCAGTATTCGGTGGCTTGTGATACGTGAGGCAGTAACGGCGGCGATCGCCGGCGCTCTTGCCGGCCTGGTGGTCGGCCACTGGCTTGCAAAGAGTTTGGAGGCGCTGCTGTACGGGTTGGAGCCGGGGTCGTGGGGCACCCCTTCGGCGGCGGCCGCCCTGACGGTCCTGCTCATGGGTCTGGCAGCAGTGATCCCGGCCCAACGCGCCCTGCGAATCCAGCCCATCGAAGCACTCCTGGTCGATTAAATAACGTAGCACCCTCCCAGCCGAGCGTGCAACGATCGACTCTCCTACGACATCCATGGTGCAGATGTCCATCTCCAACCGACGGTGGCCAGACCGGTTTTTCGGGGCTCTGCGGTCGGTAACAGAACGGGTCGTCGAGACGATCACCTGCGGGCCTGACAGGGCGGAATACGCCTGTCAGTCCCGGCGCAAGATTCTCACTGGGTCAACCGACGTCGCGCGCCACGCGGGGATAAGAGTGGCCACTGCCGCAACCAGACTGAGAAAGAGGGGTGCCAGGATAAAAGTCGGTGGATCGAGTGCCGATATTCCGAAGAGCTGACTTGCCATGTAAATACCCATGAGTGCCGATATCAGAAGTCCGACGCCGATACCGATCACCGCCATCTGCATTCCCTGCCTGACTACCATTGCCACAACATGTCCGTTTCGAGCCCCCAGGGCCATGCGGATGCCGATCTCGTGGTTCCGTTCAGTTGTAGCATATGACATGACTCCATAGAGACCGATCGTGGCAAGCAGGAGTGCCGTCGCGGCAAAGATGCCCAGCAGTGAAGTAATGAATCCCGTCCGTTCCGTACTCCCCCGGATATAGCCTTCCATTGTGCGGATATCAGAAATCGGTAGACTCGGATTCAGAGCGAGCACTTCTCTCCGGACCGGTTCCACCAGGAGCATGGGATCTCCAGCCGTCTTGATTGTCAGGAAATACCCCAGGTCGTTGTCCTGTGTATGCGGGATGTACGCCTGCGTCAGGGCATCACCGGCGACTCCGTCCATTTTCACATGTCCCACGACTCCGACAACCTCCATCCAGGGACTCTCCGAATCGAAATCGCCCCATTTTATCCGCTTGCCGATAGGATCTTCATCCGGCCAGAAACGCTGCGCGAGGCGTTCACCCACGATGATGAGCTGCGGGGTATCTTCACCCTCGTCCTCTGCGGTGAAATCCCGTCCATTCAGCAGGGGGATCCCCATTGTCCTGAAGTAATCGGGACTGACCGCGCTTACTTCAGCGAATATCGCCTGGCCTTCTTCTTCCGGCGGCTCCCCCTCCACGTGGTACGACATCTGCCAACCTCCATCCCCGAACGGTATGACATAGGTCGTCGCTGCGGAAATGACCCCGGGCATGGCTCTGATCCGATCGAGGAGCTCGAAGAAAAAAGCAGTACGCTGACTGCCTTCCTGGTACCTGACTGCGGGCAGACTGAGCTCGAGGGTCAGGATGTTCTCCGGGACGATACCGGTGTCGGCATTCACCATCTTCGAGAAGCTGCGGATCATGAGTCCGGCTCCGACCAGCAGAACCACCGCGAGAGTTATTTCAGTGATTACCAGGCTGTTGCGCATGCGGTGATGTCCGGTCCCTGCAGAGGTCCTGCTGCTCCCGTGTATGATCCCCTGAAGGTCAGGGCGGATCGATCGGATTGCCGGGATGAGGCCGAAGATCACACCGGTGACCAGGGATATGAGCAGAGCGACGATCATGACCCGCATGTTGACCGCGATAGTGAAGATACGCGGCAGATCATCGGCGAGGACCGCGGTGAGCACGCCTGTTGCTCCGTGCGCGATGACGATCCCGAGGATTCCACCGATGATCCAGAGGATCACGCTCTCGAGCAGGAGGAGGCGGATAATCGATCTGGCGCGGGCACCAAGCGCGGACCGAACGGCGAGTTCGTGCTGACGTGATGTCGCCCGTGCCAGAAGCAGATTTGCAGCATTGGCGCACGCGATCATCAACAGGAACGTTACGGCGATCAGAAGGCCGAAGAGGGGATCCTCGATATCTCTGGTCATCAGTTCCTGAAGGGGTAACGTGTTGACCCTGCTGCCAATCATTTCATCGGGGTATTCCTCTTCGAGATGGAGAGCCACCCGCTCCATATCGGCAACGGCCAGTTCATGTGTGAGCCCCTGCTTCAGCCTGCCGATAACGTACAGACCCGGATGGTTTCCGCGCTCGGTAATCCACTTCTCAGCGAATTGTGCCACCGGTACGTAGAGATCGAGTTTGCCCGCCCATGGCGGGTATGTGAAATCGGCGGGCATGACACCGACCACCGTATATGGATTTTCATCCAGGATCAGACTGCGCCCGAGGACCCCGGGATCCTCCCCCAGTCTGTCACGCCAGAACCAATACGAGAGCAGGACCACCCGCCGGCCGCCGATGGAATCCTCTTCTTCAGTGAAATTGCGGCCCATGGCCGGTTCGGCTCTCAGAACCGGAAGCGTGGATGCCGAGATCCGTGCGATACTGACTTCAGCCGGATCGCCTACTCCAACCAGGTTCATGCTTCCCTGATTGAAGACCGCCATATCTTCGAATACGGTATTTTGTTCCCGCCAGTCCAGGAAGTTGGGGTACGAGACCGATGCATTATCGAAGCTCGGAAGTTTTTCCCACATATAGATCAGATCGCCTGATTCTTCATAAGGAAGCGGTTCCAGCAGTATGCCGTTTATCAGGCTGAAAATGGTCGTTACCGCGCCTATTCCGAGCGCGAGCGTGACGATCACAACCACGGAAAACCCGGGATTATGTCCCATATTCCGCAGTGCTAACCTGCTGTCCTGGCGGATACCCTTCAGGAGTGTCATAATCTGCAGCCTTCCTGACTATATTTCTTACATCATCGGTTATTCTGGAAAATGAAGAGTCGATCAGTTTCACTCTCCCTCTGATAACGATAATTATACTGATGAGGTTACAGGTAATTACTCCGGCAGAGCCCTGCGGCAGCACCAATCCCCTGAATCACAGGTCTACCACC
>CAZWVF010000058.1:0-15209 GCA_964637695.1 uncultured Gemmatimonadota bacterium
CCGTGAGGGAGGCCACACCGTGGGTGCCGGCGTCGTCACTGAGATTATTGAGTAGGAAAAGAGAGTGCGCGAGCAGGTTACACTGGCATGTGAGCAATGCAAGCGTCGCAATTACACGACTACCAAGAACAAGCGGCTCCATCCAGACCGGATTGAATACAGGAAATACTGCCGCTTTTGCGGTACGCATACCTCCCACAAGGAAACGCGTTGAAACGTTGCCTGCGGGTGGCCCTCCGGAACGGTGTACAAAGGCCTGTAGCTCAACTGGGAGAGCACCGGTCTCCAAAACCGGCGGTTGGGGGTTCGAGTCCCTCCAGGCCTGCCAGGTTCCAATAGCGAGAGGACGGGTTCAGGAATGTTCAGCCGTACCCGTGAGTACTTGAAAGATGTAAGGGCCGAATTCGACAAAGTAACGTGGCCCAACTGGGAAGAGCTGAAGGGGCAGACTACAGTGGTCCTTGTGGTATCACTGATCATGGCCATTTTCATCTTCTTCGTTGATCAGGTGCTCAATCAGCTCGTCAGACTGCTGCTGAGATAAAAAAGCAGCGAGGTATCAGGACATATATGGCAATGAAGTGGTATGTAGTTCACACATACAGCGGGCACGAGAAGAAGGCAAAAGCCCATCTCGAAAGCGCGATCGAAAACTCCGAGATGAAGGATCAGTTCGGACAGATCCTGATTCCGACCGAGGAGATCATCGAGATGAAAGAAGGGAAGCGCCGCAAGAAGACGCGCAAGTTCCTTCCTTCATATATCCTGGTCGAGATGGAGATGAGCGATCAGGCCCAGTATATGGTGACCAACACGCCTGGTGTTACGGCATTTGTCGGGGCAGGGGGACGACCTCAGCCCCTCACGGAAAGCGAAGTGCATCGGGTACTCGGTCAGGTTGACCGCAGCCGGGACCGTGAAAGTCTGGATGTACCTTATACCGAGGGCGAGACCGTCAAGGTGATCGATGGTCCGTTCAAGGATTTCAACGGCGTTGTTCAGCAGGTATTCGCCGATAAAAACAAAGTACAGGTGATGGTCAGCATCTTTGGGCGCTCGACGCCGGTTGAGCTCGACTACCTCCAGGTGGATGTGCTCGACTAGTGTCATGTCAGGTGACAAACATCGGCACCGAGAGTGATGCCGGGCTCGGCCTGCAAGGCGCGGCGACGAGGCATAGCGGTGGCTATGGCGAGGAGACGGAACGCAGCCGGTCGGGATTCGGCGCCGCTTGAATGCGACGGTTGTCGCGTGACAGGGCACTAGTGCCGGTCCGGATAATCGGGATCGACAAAACTAATGATCGTTTGAACCACGATCTGCGTGGGAGATTGAATTAAGTGAAAAAAATAATTCAGAAGATCAAGCTGCAGATTCCTGGCGGCAAGGCCACACCGGCTCCCCCCGTTGGCACTGCACTGGGTCCGGCTCAGATAAACATCATGGAATTCTGCAAGGCCTTCAACGAGAAGACCCAGAAAGATAACGGCACGATAATTCCGGCCGTAATTACCATCTATGCGGACCGATCTTTCAGCTTCATCACAAAGACCCCGCCGGCGGCCGTTTTGATCAAGCAGGCCATTAAGCTCGAGAAAGGTTCCGGCGAACCGAACAGGGTGAAAGTCGGGCGGATCAGTGAAAAGGAAATCGCAGCGATCGCAGAAGTCAAGATGGTCGACCTGAATGCTGTTTCGATGGATGCAGCCAAATCGATCATCCGTGGAACAGCTCGCAGCATGGGCATTCTGGTGGAAGGTGAAGCTGGTGAGATCGCCTCGGATGAAGAGATCGAAGCCTCCAGAGCCAGCCAGGAAGAAGTCAGTGCTCCGCAGCCTGTTGTCGAGGATGAGGCAGCGGTTGCTGAGCCGGCTGATGCAGCAGGGCAGGGAGGGGAAGAGTAATGGTGCGCAAACCAGCGAAGCGTTACAGCCAGGCCGTCAGCCTTCTGGAGAACGGCGCAGAGTATTCAGTCGACGAGGCCATAGGCAAGCTGCTGGCAATGCCGCCGGCAAAATTTGATGAGACCGTTGAAGTCGCCGCAAGACTCGCTGTGGATCCCAGGCATGCGGACCAGGTTGTCCGTGGCACAGTGATCCTGCCGCATGGCCTTGGTAAGCAGGTCACCGTTCTGGTAATAGCGCAGGGTCCCAAGGCCGCCGAAGCCGAAACGGCTGGCGCAGATATCGTCGGAGACAATGAGATTATAGAGAAGATCAAAGGTGGCTGGCTCGAATTCGACGTCTGTATTACGACCCCCGATATGATGGGTTCCGTCGGCAAACTGGGTAAGGTGCTTGGCCCCAGGGGTCTGATGCCGAATCCGAAATCGGGCACTGTAACAATGGACCTGGAAAAGGCCGTAAAGGAAGCCAAGGCCGGGAAGATCGAATTCCGGGTCGACAAGGCCGGCATCGTCCACGCACCGCTGGGCAAGAAGAGCTTCTCGGCAGACGCGCTGACAGACAATTTCACAGCATTTTATCGAGCTATTATGCAGGCCAAACCGGCGGCTGCCAAAGGACAGTACGTACGCAGCCTGACCGTATCATCGACAATGGGTCCGGGCATCAAAGTGGACCGGACTTCTGCACAGGCTCTCATAACCTGAACCACTCCACGGAGACCGATCGGAAATGAATGTCGCCGAGGCTGAACTGACACACACTGAAGAACTGGCAAGGGCAGAGCGCCCTCCAAGGATAGAGAAGGTTGAAGAGGTCGAACGTCTTAAAGGCGTTCTGACAGGGGCAGCCGGCATCTACCTGACCGATTTTCGCGGAATCAATGTAGAGAAAATGAATGATCTGCGCCTGCGGTTTCGTGAGGCGGGTGTGGAGTACACAATCGTCAAGAACAACCTTCTCAAAAGAGCAGCAGCCGATGCTGGACTGGAGGGCTGGGTTGATGATCTGGTAGGACCGACCGCAATGGCGGTGGGTCAGGAGGATCCGGTGGCACCTGCAAAAGTCATCAAGGGATTCCAGGATGACAACCGCAGGGCAGGGGACTTCCTCGAATTCAAGGGTGGGCTTCTGCAGGGTGAGGCTATTGAGATATCCACTTTCAAGCGACTGGCAACCCTGCCGGGTCACGATGAACTGATTGCCAGGCTGCTCTTCATGTTGACCTATCCGATGCGTGGTCTGGTCACGGTTCTCTCGGCTGTGCCGGGCAAACTGGTCTACGCGCTGGATGATTTGCGTAAGAAGAGGGCGGCAGAAGAACCTGTAGAGGAACCCGCGGCAGAAGAACCTGTAGAGGAACCCGCCGCAGAAGAACCTGCAGAAGAACCTGCAGAAGAACCTGCAGCAGCTGAAGAAGTCATTGAAGATTCGGCTGCGGATGAAGCTCCTGTGGAAGAAACAGCAGAAGAGACTTCAGCAGATGGAATCGAGTCCGGCGAACAGGATGAGCCGGACAGGGAAGAAGAGTGATCGTAGTACTGTAAACTGCAATGCCCCATTAAGGCTGGGGATTTCAAGGAGAAACAATGGCTGACAAGTTAGCTGGCGTCATAGAGACGATCGAAGGCCTGACGGTAATGGAACTTGCGGACCTGGTGTCTACTCTCGAAGAGAAGTTCGGTGTATCGGCCCAGGCTCCGGTGGCTGTTGCCGCCGGTGCCGTTGCCGCAGCCCCCGGTGCTGCCGCCGAGGAAGAACAGACTGAATTCGACGCGATCCTTACTGCCCAGGGTCCGAAAAAGATTCAGGTTGTCAAGGTTGTGCGCGCACTGACCAGTCTTGGCCTGAAGGAAGCCAAGGATCTGGTCGACAATGCGCCCAATCCGATCAAGGAAGGCGTTTCGAAGGAAGAGGCCGAAGCCGTAAAGAAACAGGTCGAAGAGGTCGGCGGCACGGTAGAGATCAAGTAGCATCCGCACCTGCGTGAACGTTTGCGGAAACGAGCAGCACTCCATTTGGACACCCTGCAGATGGTACCGGGGTGGAACGTGCTGTTCTTATCTCCTACAAAGGAGTGATGCCAGTTGGCTATGAGAACAGGTACAATCGATAGGTACAGCTTCAATAAGCTCACCGCACCTGTGGACATGCCCAATTTATTGGCCGTACAACTCCAGTCGTACGAGCTGTTCCTTCAGGCTGCCCAGCCACCTTCGCAACGCAAGAACCAGGGCCTGCAGGCAGTATTCCAGGAGATCTTCCCGATTACGGATGTACACGGGAATTTCACGCTGGAGTTCATCGATTATTCGATCGGCCAGCCCAAGTACTCTGTCGACGAGTGCAAGGATCGCAACATGACATATGCTGCGAGTCTCAAGGCTCGATTGCGTCTGATAATCCGCGATTCTGAAACCGACGAGAAACGGGTCAAGGACATTATCGAACAGAGCACCTATCTGGGTGAGCTGCCCCTGCTTACAGACAGAGGTACATTCATCGTCAATGGGGCCGAGAGAGTAATTGTAACTCAGCTCCACCGTTCTCCGGGTGTGTTCTTCGACGAGACAATACACCCGAACGGCAAGAGGCTCTTTTCAGCCAGAATCATCCCCTTCAGGGGTTCGTGGCTCGAGTTTTCACACGATGTATCCGACGTCATGTACGTTCACATCGACCGTCGTCGTAAACTGCCCGTCACGGTTCTTCTGCGTGCGATCGGATACAGTTCAAATGAAGAGATACTGCGGCTTTTCTACGATATAACCGAGATCAAGGCGGATGAGAAAGCTGTGGACAGGAACCTGGCCGATCCTCTGGTGGACAGGGAGACAGGCGAGATCCTTTATGAGGCCGGATCGACCATCGACGAAGATATAGTCTCCGAGATGGTCGCCAGGAAGATCAAGAAAGTCTCGGTCATCGTTTCCAGCGATAGCCGTCGCGATGCACCGGTCATCGAGAATGCACTGGCGAAAGACCCGACTCACAATACTGAAGAGGCGCTCTACCGCATTTACAACCTCCTGCGTCCAGGTGATCCGCCGAACGTGGACACCGCCAGGCAGCTTCTGGAAAGACTCTTCTTCAGTGCAAAGCGCTATGATCTGGGTGAGGTCGGTCGCTATCGCATGAATACCCGTCTGAACCTTGACATCCCGATTGAGACAAGGGTTCTGGAGAAGGAAGACTTCATCGCCATTATTGCCGAGTTGATCCGATTGAGGAACACTCAGGGTGATGTGGATGACATCGACCACCTGGGAAACCGTCGTGCGAGAACGGTGGGTGAACTTCTTTCCAACCAGTTCAGTGTGGGACTCTCCAGGATGGCACGGACCATCAAGGAGCGGATGAGCCTGCGGGACAGTGATTCTCTGACTCCCCAGGAACTGGTCAACGCCAGAACCGTGTCGGCGGTTATCAACGCATTCTTCGGTTCGAGCCAACTCAGTCAGTTCATGGACCAGACCAACCCCCTTGCCGAGCTCACTCATAAGCGGCGTCTGTCGGCACTGGGCCCCGGTGGTCTGACACGCGAACGTGCCGGATTCGAGGTAAGGGACGTTCACCACACGCACTATGGCCGGATCTGTCCTGTTGAAACACCTGAAGGTCCGAACATCGGTCTGATTTCATCACTGGCTACGTATGCCCGTATCAACGAGTTCGGATTCATCGAGACTCCTTACAGAAAAGTGGAGAACGGCAAAGTGACGGATACGATCGAGTATCTGACAGCAGACAGGGAAGACCCGTTCATCATTGCACAGGCCAATGCACCGCTCGATAAGAACAACAGGTTCGTAAACGATTTCATCAAGACCCGGGTAAGGGATGACTACCCTGTTGTCGGCAAGGAGGAGGTCCAGTACATGGACATCTCTCCGACACAACTGGTCAGTGTGGCTGCCGGTTTGATCCCTTTCCTGGAGCACGACGACGCCAACCGTGCTCTTATGGGATCGAATATGCAGCGGCAGGCTGTTCCGCTGCTCCGTCCGGATTCTCCCTTTGTAGGGACCGGTCTGGAGCTGCGGGCTGCCCGTGACTCCGGTGCGCTGGTGGTCGCCCAGGAAGCGGGAACGGTGACCAAGGTTACAGGTGAAGGGATCCTCATCAAGCGCTCCTCGAAGAAATCGCAGGAATTCGGAGTCTCGGAGATCGATGAATACCGTCTGGTCAAGTTCAAGAGGACAAACCAGAACACATGCATCAATCAGAAGCCGATTGTAGCAGTCGGCGACAATGTGAAAGCCGGCGACGTGATCGCGGACGGCACGGCTACCGAGGGGGGAGAACTGGCGTTGGGCAAGAACGTGATGGTCGCCTTCATGCCCTGGCAGGGTTACAACTTCGAGGACGCTATCGTCGTCTCCGAACGGATGGTCCGCGATGATGTATACACATCAATCCATATAGAGGAATTCGAGATTCAGGTCCGCGATACACGGCGCGGGCCCGAGGAGATCACCGATGAGATCCCGAATGTGAGCGACAGCGCCATACGGAACCTGGATGAGCGCGGGATCGTCCGCATGGGAGCCCTGGTGGAAGCCGGTGACGTCCTGGTGGGTAAAGTCACTCCGAAGGGTGAGACCGAACTCTCTCCCGAGGAGAGACTGCTCAGAGCGATCTTCGGTGAGAAGGCCGGTGATGTGAAGGACGCCAGCCTGAAGGCGCCTCCCGGTCTTAACGGGATCGTCATTGACACTAAGATCTTCTCACGCAAGGAGAGGGACGAGAAGACCCGCAAGGAAGACGCCAAGAAGGTCGATCAGACGATAGACAGGTTCCAGCGCCGGCGCAGCATGCTGAAGAAGGATCGCGATGCTTTCATCGCCGATCTGCTCAAGAACAGGAAAGTCGGCGATGTGAGAACGGTCGGAACCAACCGGATCAAAGTACAGAAGAGCAAGTGGAGCGAGGATGTGTTGAAGGGATTCACCTTCGACAGCAGCGAAGTTTACGCAGCCGACGGCAAGTGGACCGTTGACGACAAGCTGAACATAAAGGTCGTAGAGACAATCAAGTTGAGCGACCAGATGCTGAAAGACCTGGAAGAGAGGGAAGCTCTGGAGATCGACAAGATCCAGCGCGGAGATGAGCTGCCTCCGGGAGTCAATCAGCTTGTCAAAGTATACGTGGCCCGCAGCCGCAAACTGGCTGTGGGTGACAAGATGGCCGGCCGTCACGGCAACAAGGGTGTCATAAGCAGGATAGTACCGGTCGAGGATATGCCCTATATGAAGGACGGCACTCCGATCGATATGGTCCTCAACCCGCTTGGCGTACCGAGCCGGATGAATATAGGGCAGATACTGGAAGCTCACCTGGGCTGGGCAGCGGCTGTTGCGGGCAAGTATGTCGCGACCCCTGTGTTCGCAGGTGCAACCCTCGACGAGATCCGGCAAATGCTCAAGGAAGCAGACCTTCCCGAAGGCGGCAAGGTGCAGCTTATCGATGGGCGGACCGGAGAACCGATAGATCACGATGTTACTGTGGGATACCTCTACATGCTGAAACTCTCTCATCTTGTCGACGATAAGATCCACGCACGTTCCATCGGACCATACAGCCTCGTTACCCAGCAGCCGCTGGGGGGCAAGGCGCAGTTCGGTGGTCAGCGTTTTGGTGAGATGGAAGTATGGGCACTCGAAGCATATGGGGCGGCCTATACGCTCCAGGAGATCCTCACCTTCAAGAGCGACGACGTTGCCGGGCGGTCGAGGATCTACGAATCGATTGTGAAGGGCGAAAATCCGCCCGAACCGGGAGTTCCTGAATCTTTCAATGTGCTGGTGAAGGAACTGAACTCTCTCGGCCTGGAAGTTATCATCCACGACGAGAGCGGCGAGGAGGTGACTTAGATGTCTCTCTACACAGGAGGAAAGATCCACTCGCCGAAGTTCAGCGCATTGACGATCCAGCTTGCGAGTCCCGATGTCATCAGATCGTGGTCGTACGGGGAAGTTACCAAGCCGGAGACGATCAACTACCGCTCATTCAAGCCTGAGAAGGAAGGCCTTTTCTGTGAGCGGATCTTCGGTCCGGTGAAGGATTGGGAGTGTCACTGCGGCAAGTACAAGAGAATACGTTACCGGGGTGTCGTGTGTGACAGGTGCGGTGTGGAAGTCACTCAGTCGCGTGTTCGCCGGGAACGCATGGGTCACATCGAACTGGCGGTACCTGTTTCCCATATCTGGTACTTCAAGAGTCTGCCCAGCACGATAGGTTACCTGCTCAATCTGACCGTGCGCGATCTGGAGCGTGTTCTCTACTACGAGTCTTACCTGGTGCTCGATCCCGGTAACACAGAACTCGTGGTGGGTACCCTGCTCGCGGAAGAGGACTATAGCCGCCTGAAGTATGAGGAGGAGAGAGAATTCGTCGCAGAAATGGGTGCACCTGCCGTGAAGGTGCTCCTCGATTCGATCGACATCGATGAGCTGAGTGCCGAATTGCGCACCCAGGCTCGAATCGAAACAAGCCAGCAGCGCAAGAAACAGGCGCTGAAACGACTGAAGGTGGTCGAGGCGTTCCGTCACTCCGAAAACAACCCCGCTTGGATGATCCTGGAGGTCCTGCCGGTCATTCCACCTGACCTGCGCCCCCTGGTTCCTCTGGAGGGCGGACGCTTCGCCACCAGTGATCTGAACGATCTCTACCGCCGGGTGATCAACCGGAACAACCGCCTCAAGAAGCTTATCGATATCAAGGCTCCCGAGGTTATCCTCCGGAACGAGAAGAGGATGCTTCAGGAGGCTGTTGATGCTCTGTTCGACAACGGCCGGCGCAGCCGTGCGGTCCGCGGGACGGGCAGCAGGGCTCTGAAATCACTGAGCGATCTGCTGAAGGGCAAGCAGGGCAGGTTCCGCCAGAACCTGCTGGGTAAACGGGTTGATTATTCCGGCCGGTCTGTGATCGTGGTCGGGCCCGAGCTGAAGATGCATCAGTGCGGTCTGCCCATGATGATGGCACTCGAACTCTACAAGCCGTTTATCATCAGGAAGCTGGAGGAGAGGGGGCTGGTCCAGACCATCAAGGGGGCCAAGAAGCTGGTTGAGCGGGAGAGACCGGAGGTCTGGGATATCCTCGAGGAGATCATCAAGGATCACCCCATCCTGCTCAACCGGGCACCCACTCTGCACCGCCTGGGTATCCAGGCATTCCAGCCCGTTCTGGTGGAAGGAAAGGCAATCCGCCTGCACCCGCTGGTATGTTCGGCGTTCAATGCCGACTTCGACGGCGACCAGATGGCCGCCCACGTGCCTCTCTCCTTCGAAGCTATCCTGGAGGCGAGGATGCTCGTGCTCTCGACGCACAACGTTCTCTCTCCGGCGCATGGTCGACCGATAGATATTCCGACACAGGACATGGTTCTGGGTATCAACTACATGACGAAGGCAAATCCTGACGCACGCGGTAAAAAGGTTCCTTTCGCCAGCGTGGACGAAGCGATCCTTGCATTTCACTTCAGACACGTTGACCTGCACAGTGCTGTGAAACTGCGCTCAGACGGGCAGATCATAGATACGACGGTCGGTCGCATTCTCTTTAATGAGATCGTTCCCGACGGCATCCCCTTCGTCAATGAAACGCTGAGCAAGAAGCAGGTGGAATCATTGGTGAGCCGGGTTCACGACCTTGTGGGCAACAGGGGGACGGTGGAGTTTCTCGATCGCCTCAAGAGCCTCGGATTCATGTACGCCACCATGTCGGGAACGACGGTTGGGATCGATGACATTATCGTACCTGCTGAAAAAGAGGCCATGGTTGAAGCAGCCCAGAAGGAAGTGGACCGCATACAGAAGATGTACAACCGCGGGATAATCACAGATTCAGAGCGCTACAACATGATCATCGATGTCTGGACACATACGACTTCGGATGTTTCAGAGGTGATGTTCCGCCGGATGTCCGAGGACAGAAGCGGATTCAATCCGGTGTTCATGATGGCCGACTCCGGCGCACGTGGTTCGAAGGAGCAGATCCGGCAGCTGGCAGGTATGCGTGGACTGATGGCCAAGCCGCAGAAGAAAATCACCGGTCAGGTCGGAGAAATCATCGAGAACCCGATCGTGGCCAACTTCCGCGAAGGTCTCAGCGTGCTTGAGTACTTCATATCAACGCACGGTGCCCGCAAGGGTCTGGCTGATACGGCTCTGAAGACTGCGGACGCCGGCTACCTGACTCGTCGTCTGGTCGATGTGGCTCAGGACGTGATTGTCTCCGAGATCGATTGCGGTACGATCATGGGTACCAAAACGGGCGACCTCAAAGAGGGTGAAGAAGTAATCGAACCGATGAGGGACCGTATTCTGGGTCGGGTTGTTCTGGAGGACATTCACGATCCCAGGAGCAAGGAACTGATCCTGGCTTCGGGCGAAGAGATTAACGAATCAGTAGCCGAACGCATTGAAGATACAGGTATCGAAAGTGTCCTTATCAGGTCGGTGCTGACGTGCGAGTCACGTCGGGGTGTATGTCAGAAGTGTTACGGGCGCAACCTCGCTACAGGCCGCGTGGTCAATATAGGAGAGGCTGTCGGTGTGATGGGGGCCCAGAGCATCGGTGAACCCGGCACCCAGCTTACACTTCGAACATTCCACATCGGTGGTACAGCCAGCCGTATTACAGAGCAGTCGGAGATCGTCGCCAAGCAGTCGGGTCTCCTGGAATTCAAAGACCTCAACCTGGTTGAACAGAAGACCGGGGAGAGCATGCGCACGGTCGCTCTGAACAGGACCGGGAAGATCCTGATCAAGGATGACCGGGATCACGTACTGACCAAGTACAACGTCCCATACGGTGCCTCGGTTCTGGTGGAGAACAACCAGGTTATAGAGAAGGGCCAGAAGATCTACGAGTGGGACCCTTATTCAACCGTGATCCTGACCGAGTTCGATGGTAAAGTGGTTTTCAAGGATCTGCAGGATGAGCTGACAATGCGGGAGAAACTCGACGAGCAAACCGGTTCGAAGGAAAGGGTCATCATCGAGCACAGGGACAAGAGCCTTACACCGCAGATAACAATCACCGATTCAAAGGGGAAGAAACTCGATTCATACATCCTTCCAACAGGGTCACTGCTTCAGGTCAAGGATGACCAGAAAATAAGAGCAGGTGATGTGCTGGTGAAGATCCCCAGGGAGATTTCGAAGACCCGTGACATAACCGGTGGTCTACCCCGTGTGGCCGAGCTCTTTGAAGCACGGCGTCCGAAAGAACCCGCCGTCGTCACGGAGATCGACGGTGTTGTCACATTTGGTGGCACGGTAAGAGGATCGAGGGAGATTCAGGTAGAAGGTGATGTAGAGACCAGGACTTACAAGATTCCCTATGGTAAGCACATCCTGGTACATGAGGGCGATTACGTTATAGCGGGTGAACGGCTGTCGGAGGGAAGTGTCAATCCTCATGACATCCTGGGTATTCTCGGGGTAGGGAAGGTGCAGGAGTATCTGGTAAACGAGATCCAGGCGGTCTACCGCCTGCAGGGGGTGACCATCAACGACAAGCATATCCAGGTGATCGTCCGGCAGATGCTGCAGAAGGTCAGGGTAGTTGAACCGGGAGATACGGCTCTGCTGGAAAACGAGATAGTAGACCGTTTCCACTTCAGTGATGAGAACACCAGTACCGTCGAAGCGGGCGGTAATCCGGCAACCTTCGAACCGGTGCTGCTCGGTATCACGAATGCGGCCATTACGACCGAATCGTGGATAAGTGCGGCTTCCTTCCAGGAAACGACGCGCGTTCTGACTGACGCTGCAATCCGCGGAAAGCGTGATGACCTTCTCGGATTGAAGGAAAATGTCATCGTGGGACAGCTGGTACCGGCCGGAACGGGAGTCCGAACCTATCGGGATCTGGATGTCTACGATCCGGAACTGGATGCCCTGAGTGAAGCCATTCAGGCGGAAATCGAGGCACAGAGGGAAGCGGATGTGATATCGGGAACTGCCGAAACAGCAGGGATCCCGACCACGAGATAGAAGGAATATTCATCAGAAGATTCGAAAGCGCAGAAAATAGCGATTTTAATGGATTTATGAGCGCTTTGGACGTTGACAATCAGCACGCGTAATCTAGTTTACAATGCTACTCCCAATGATGGGAGACGGTCGAAGTTGGAGTGATAATTTGCCCACTGTTAGCCAGTTGGTCCGGAAGGGCCGGAAAAAGGTCAGGAAGAAGGGCACGGCGCCCGCACTGCAGGGTTCTCCGCAGAAAAGGGGAGTCTGCACGCGTGTGTATACGACTACGCCCAAGAAGCCTAACTCGGCCCTCCGTAAGGTTGCACGGGTGCGCCTGACAAACAGGATGGAGGTCACGGCCTACATCCCGGGTGAGGGGCACAATCTGCAGGAACACTCTATAGTTCTGATTCGTGGCGGTCGTGTCAAGGACCTGCCAGGTGTTCGTTACCACATAATCCGGGGAACTCTGGATGCCAGTGGTGTCGAAGACCGGATGCAGAGGCGTTCCAAGTACGGCACCAAGCGGCCCAAGTAGGGGGGACCAGATGCCGCGTAGAAAGCGAGCAGAAAAGCGGGAACTGCCACCTGATCCGGTTTATGGATCAGTTATGGTTGCCCGCTTTATCAATAACCTGATGCGCCGTGGTAAGAGATCTCTCGCCGAGAAGATCTTCTACGAGTCGATTGAGCGCATCAACAATGTTTCCGGGGGTGAGGGTTTGATCACCTTTGAGAAGGCGGTCAATAACGTAAAACCCCAGGTTGAGGTGAAATCGAGGCGGGTTGGTGGTGCCACGTACCAGGTGCCGGTGGAGGTTAGTCGCAATCGTGCAACCGCACTGGCAATCAGGTGGCTTATCAACAATGCCAAGGAAAGGCCTGAGCATACGATGGCCCAACGACTGGCAGCCGAGTTGGTGTCGGCAGCCCGTGGAGAGGGTGCGGCCATCAAGAAGAAGGAAGACACGCATCGAATGGCGGAGGCCAACAAGGCTTTCGCGCATTATCGCTGGTAGTCACTCCTCCCTTCCCGCTCTCCGTCCAATTCCTTATCCGCAGTAACTTTCGATTTCACCCGAGAGTAATATCAGGTTCGCCCCAGGCAGGGGTCTGCCTGCATTCATGTGTTCAATTTTGGAGGTAAGAGAGTTGCCACGCAGGGTTCCACTCGAGATGGTCAGAAACATCGGTATCATGGCCCATATCGATGCCGGCAAGACCACAACTACCGAACGCATCCTGTTCTATACGGGGCGCGTGCACCGGATCGGTGAGGTAGACGAGGGTGCCTCTACCATGGACTGGATGGAGCAGGAGAAGGAGCGTGGCATAACGATTACCTCCGCGGCAACGACCACCTTCTGGAAAGACTTCCGAATCAACATCATCGACACTCCCGGACACGTCGATTTCACGGTTGAAGTGGAACGTTCCCTGAGGGTCCTCGACGGAGCTATCGCTGTATTCTGTGCGGTTGGTGGTGTGGAGCCGCAGTCGGAAACGGTCTGGCGTCAGGCCGACCGTTACCGGGTTCCACGGATTGCGTACGTGAACAAGATGGACCGCATGGGCGCCGATTTCCTGAAGGTGCTCGATATGATGAAGGAACGGCTGGGAGCGCCGATCCTTCCCGTTCAGTTGCCGGTTGGCGCCGGTGAAATATTCACGGGGATCATAGACCTGATAGGAAACAGGGCCTATTTCTACGATGAAGCCAGTCAGGGCGTAAAAGTCGAAGAAGCGGTTATTCCGGACAGCCATCTGGAACAGGCGCGCGATTTCAGGCAGGCGCTTCTGGAGGGTGTGGCAGAGTACAACGACACACTTCTCGATAAATTCCTGGAAGATGAGCCCATCGAAGACCACGAGCTGAAGGCGGCGATCAGGCAGGCCACCCTTGACGGGAATATGGTCCCGGTTTTCTGCGGCTCCTCTTATAAGAACAAAGGTGTTCAAAAATTGATGGATGGGATTGTGGACTATCTGCCGTCGCCACTGGATATCCCGCCGGTTGTAGGAGTCATACCCGAACACGAACACGAGAAGACAACCCGCAGTGCCGATGATGAAGAACCATTCAGCGCCCTGGCATTCAAGATAGTGACAGATCCTTATGTGGGGAGATTGACCTACTTCAGGGTCTACTCGGGAAGCCTGAAAGCAGGCTCCTACATTTACAATCCCCGCTCTCACAGGAAAGAGAGAATGGGGAGAATATTGCAGATGCATGCCAACAAGCGTGAAGAACTCGATGTTATCAGGGCTGGCGATATCGGCGCGGCAGTTGGTCTTAAGAGTACCGGCACCGGTGATACTCTCTGCGATGAGAAGACACCGATTCTGCTGGAGAGCATGAATTTCCCGAAACCTGTCATTTCGGTCATGATCGAACCGAAATCACAGGCAGATGAAGAGCGTCTCCATGTCAGTCTTGGAAAACTGGCTGAAGAGGACCCGACCTTCCAGGTCCTGGGCGATCCGGAAACGGGCCAGACCCTGATCCACGGGATGGGCGAACTTCATCTCGAAGTCCTTGTCGATCGTCTACTGCGTGAGTTCCGGGTTGAGGCCCACGTTGGCAGGCCGCAGGTGGCCTACCGCGAATCGATTACAAAGGAAGTGAAGGAGGAGATCCGCCACGTCAAGCAGACGGGTGGTAAAGGTCAATACGCTCACATCCTGATGACGGTTGCCCCTGGTATTCCAGGCAGTGGTCTTGTTTTCGAGAACCAGGTTGTCGGTGGCAGGATCCCGAGGGAATACATACCGGCCATCCACCAGGGACTGAAGGAATCGATGCGTAACGGCGTGCTCGGAGGTTACCAGCTGGAAGACCTGGAGGTAACTCTGCTCGACGGTTCGCATCACGATGTGGATTCGAGTGAGATGGCCTTCAAGATAGCAGCTTCCAAGGGTCTCAAGAATGCCATCCGCAAGGCAGGTCCGGTGCTGATGGAGCCGATGATGCAGATCGAGGTGGTTACACCAGAAGAGTATATTGGGGATGTGATCGGCGACATCACAGGCAGGCGGGGCAAAGTAAAGAATATAAGAAATCGTGGCGAGGCCCAGGTTATCGAGGGAGAGGTTCCTCTGGCCAAGATGTTCGGTTATGCTACCGATCTCAGATCGATGACCCAGGGACGCGCTATCTACAGCATGCAGTTTGATCATTACGAACAGGTTCCGAGGAATATTCAGGAAGAAATCATAAATCAGACCGCCGGCGTCAGATTCTGAGCCGGACAGCAGAGAAGAGAGCAGGTTATGGCCAAGGAGAAATTTGAGCGCACGAAGCCACACGTGAACGTTGGAACGA
>CAZWVF010000059.1:0-15115 GCA_964637695.1 uncultured Gemmatimonadota bacterium
CGATTTGTATGTTTTTTACTGGTCAGACCTGCGGATTCTCTCTACAATTGCCCGGAACATTTGAAACATTGTTATAAAAACAGTGTAAATAGAGCTAGTGTAAGTTGAGTTAGTGTAAATAGAGCTAATGTAGTAGACGTAATTCCTTTCGCAAGATGAGGAAGCCCGGCTCTTCATAACCCTGATGTCCTGGAGGGGATAGCGGATGAATAAACTGGCCAAAAACCTCCTGGCGCTGATGCTCGTTGGTAGTGTACTGCTGGTGTACGGATGTGAAAGTGACAGTAAAGAAGGCACCCTAGCCAGACCATCGGCAACGAATTGGCGCGACCTCGTTGTTACACTGCAGAATATGGACTCTCATCTGGGCCAGATGATTGCCTTCCGTGTCGTCTCCAAGTTAGAGGAAACGACAACAGTGTTTGACGAACTGCGCGGTGTAGCGCGTATCGATTCTCTGCACGCAACCCCATTCACGTTTACAATGCCGCTGGCTGTGCCTGAAGGAGTGCACAGACTCGATTTCTGGTGCGACAGCAACGGCAACGGCTGGTATGATCCACCAGTATCCGGTACGTTGAATGATCATGCCTACAGAATGCTCCTGCCGGCTACCGGCACCGCCACGGCGACATTCACCCATCCTGATGCCGCCGCTGACACAATGGGAGCCTATGTCAACGATGTGTGGGTCCTCGATGTGAACCAGCAGGCCTGGCTGAGGTTGCCCTCACACCTGAGGATGAATCTTTCCGGTATGACTACTGCTGTGGATCACGCTCTCGAGCTCATGGTATATGAGCCGACCGGCGGACGCGCACTCGGCTACTACCGGTATTCCCGTGTTGCTGTCGACAGCTTCCAGATCGTTCTGCCCAATATCGCCGGCCTGAACGATGACGGAACCGGTCAGCAGGTCAAGATCGACTTTTACGTCGACATGGACGACAGCGGAACATACAACACGGGTGACGACTCCTGGTCGGTAACCGGAACCGTTAGCGTACGCAACGACACACTTGGCGCCGGAGTGATAATAGCAGTCGCCGACCCTGACTCTCTGGTCGTCGACTTTGTATACAACACCAGCTTCGACACCATAATCTGGCCGTAGGAGAGCGAATCTGACGCAATCCGTCCCTGGGGCGGGTCTGAAACAGACTGACGAGACCCGGCGGGTATGCTGCCTGTCGGGTTTTGTTTGTCTGGAAACGGTCTTTATGCGTAATCTCTGCGTCAAACTGCCTCAACGCTTGTGCGGCGTACGGTTAGTACGCCTCCGCGCACTTCGTTGTTTTCCTTGACCTTACGCATTAATCCTCGTTTCCGGAATGGGGGGGAATCACCGATTTGCCCGGTTCTTTGATCGTAAAGGGTGCCCGCGAACACAACCTGAAGGGTATCGACGTAACGATACCGCGGAACCGTCTGGTAGTGATCTCCGGGCTTTCCGGATCAGGAAAGTCATCGCTGGCCTTCGATACGATCTATGCCGAGGGTCAGCGCCGTTATGTCGAGAGTCTCTCGGCCTATGCCCGCCAGTTCCTCGACCTGATGGAGAAGCCCGATGTCGATGCCATCGAGGGGCTCTCTCCGGCGATTTCAATAGAACAGCGTTCGGCGGGCCGCAATCCGCGATCCACTGTGGGAACCGCAACAGAAATCCACGATTACCTGCGCCTCCTCTATGCCCGTGCCGGCAGGGTTCACTGCCACAACTGCGGGCGTCCCATCGAGGCACAGACCTCTCAGCAGATAATCGATTCGGTAATGGCATACACCGAGGGTGAGAAGGTTCAGATACTCGCTCCGATCGTCAGGGGACGCAAAGGTGAATACCACGATCTCTTCAGGCAGGTTCAGCGGGATGGCTTTGTCAGGGTAAGAGTGGACGGTGAAGTAACAGAGATCGATCCAGACCGCCGGCTGGACAGGCAGAAGAAACACACAATTGAGATCGTGGTGGACAGGGTCGTTGTGAAGAGGGAGGGGAGGGGCAGGATAGCCGACTCGATCGAGACTGCGCTGGGCCTGGCCGAAGGGATTGTCACGATTGCAAGAGAGGAGGGCGGCGAGGAACTCTTCTCCGAACACTTCGCCTGTCATCACTGCGGCCTCTCGATTCAGGAGTTCGAACCGAGAAGCTTCTCATTCAACAGTCCATATGGAGCATGCCCCGAATGCGACGGGCTGGGAACCAGTTTCTATTTCGATCCTGAGTTGATCATACCCGATCCGTCAAAATCCCTCGACGAGGATGCGGTCAGAGCATTCGGAACCGGGGATTCGTGGCGTCAGATCCACCTCATGCAGTCTGCCAGAGCCCTGAGGGTTCCGGTCACGAAACCGTGGAAGGAACTTGCCGGGAAACATCAAGAACTGATCCTGCACGGATCTGACCGGACGATCAAGTTCGTGTGGGAGGGTGGGAAGAGTTCGTGGAAATACGAAGGGAAATGGCGCGGCGTCATCCCCGAGCTCGACCGGTTATACCTTCAGACGAGCAGTCATCGGGTTCGCGAACATCTCGAGCAGTGGATGAATCAGGTGGACTGTTCCGCCTGCGGAGGCGGCAGGCTGCGTCCCGAAAGCCAGGCGGTCACCCTGAACGGATTGGGAATTCACGATGTCAACCGGCTCTCGATTGGAAGTGCTCTCGAATTCTTCGAGGGTTTGACGCTGGAGAAGAGAGAGAGCGAGATCGCCAGGCCGATCCTGAAGGAGGTCAGAGAGCGACTCAGGTTCCTCGTCAATGTGGGGCTCGATTACCTGACACTCGATCGCCAGGCGGGAACGCTGGCCGGAGGAGAAGCGCAGAGAATAAGGCTGGCCACCCAGATAGGTTCTCAGCTGGTCGGGGTGCTCTATATTCTGGATGAGCCTTCGATCGGCCTGCACCAGCGGGACAACAGGCGGCTTCTCGAAACCCTCGAACAGCTGCGCGACCTGGGCAATACCGTCATAGTGGTCGAGCACGACCGCGATACCATAGAGCGGGCTGATCACATTGTGGACCTGGGCCCCGGAGCAGGCAGGCATGGAGGAGAGGTTGTGGCGGCAGGCTCGCCGGCACAGGTGAGGCGGGTTAAAAAGAGCCTCACGGGCCGATACCTTGCGGGGGAGCTGTCGATCCCCCTGCCGGCCGGGCGCAGAGAGGGTAACGGTTCCTCTGTCACCATCAGGGGCGCCAGGGGGAACAATCTGAAGAACATAGACGTATCCTTTCCGCTGGGCCGCTTCATATGTGTGACCGGGGTTTCCGGCTCGGGCAAAAGCTCGCTGGTGACTGAAACAATGTGGCCCGTTCTGGCACGCCGGCTGCAGGGTGCCAGGATGTCCGCACTGCCCCACACTGCCGTTGAAGGAATCGAGAACCTCGATAAGGTGATCGACATCGATCAGAGCCCGATCGGACGGACTCCCCGCAGCAATCCCGCTACATACACAAACCTGTTTTCTCCCATCCGGGTACTCTTTGCCTCTCTGCCAGAGGCGGAACTCAGAGGGTACGGCAAGGGCAGGTTTTCCTTCAATGTCAAGGGGGGGCGCTGCGAAGATTGTGAGGGAGACGGGATCAAGAAGATCGAGATGCACTTCCTGCCAGATCTATACGTCACCTGTCAGCAGTGCAGGGGGCTTCGCTACAACAGGGAGACCCTCGAAGTCCGGTACAGGGGGAAATCGATTGCCGACGTTCTCGACATGACGGTCAATGAGGCGCTCGAGTTTTTCTCCGTTCACCCGCGGATATCGCGCATCCTTCAGACGCTCTCCGACGTCGGACTCGGTTATATCCACCTGGGTCAGCAGGCGCCCACTCTTTCGGGAGGTGAGGCGCAGAGGGTGAAACTCTCGAAGGAACTCGCAAGGATCTCCACAGGTGACACTCTCTACATACTCGACGAACCTACAACAGGCCTTCATTTCGCCGACATCCAGATGCTGCTGAACGTTCTGAACGCCCTGGTCGACAGGGGGAATACCGTGCTTGTGATAGAGCACAATCTCGACGTGGTGAAAGTGGCCGATCATGTTATCGATCTCGGCCCCGAAGGAGGAGATAAAGGCGGAACGATAGTAGCCGAAGGCACGCCGGAGGAGATCACCCGGGTAAAGAAGTCGTACACCGGACAATTCCTGAAGGAGTTACTCTGATCCGGGAGTAACGCTAAAAGGCATCCAGAGCGTCACTGATTCTCTGCAGCCCCATCGATAGATTTTCACTGCTGCCGCCGAATCCGATCCTGACGTGCTCCGGTGCTCCGAAGAAACTTCCAGGAGTGATCGCGGTATCGTATTCCCGCAGCAGCCGCTCAGACAGATCGTCCCCGGTTATGCCCGTTTTGAGCCTGGGAAAGCAGATAATCCCTGCGGCAGGTTCCACCCACGATAATCTGTCAGACTCCGAGGCCATGAAATCCTTCATCAGAGCCCTGTTATGTTCCACGCGTGCTCTCTCCTTCTCCTTCAGAATCTCCAACTGTCCGAATGCAAGTGTGGCGATCTTCTCACCGATGAAAACACCCTCCACATTCATGTAGTCGATTGACCGGCGCATCCGCTCCGCCATATCGGAGGGTGCCATTACCCAGCCGCAGCGCAGATCTCCAAGGCCGTATACTTTGCCCAGGCTCGATGTCACAAGGATGTTGTCGGCCACTCCGAATGCGGTGGTACCGGTCAAATCATCCATGAATTCACGGTATACTTCATCTATCAGGAGCCACGCACTTTTCGAAGCCGCGATATCGGCCATCCTCTCGATATCTTCATCTGAAATGAATTTCCCGGTGGGATTGTGCAGGTTGGTCATCACAACCATTCCGGTGCCGTCGGGGATCGAACTCTCGAACTGATCCAGGTTTACAGTCCACTCCTCTTCGTACCTGCGTTCGAACCTGAATATCTCGGTCTCGAAGGCATCCGGTACGGCCACGACCGGTTCGTATGCAGGACTTTCGATGACGACCCGATCCCCCGGCGAAAGCACTGCTGAACAGAGCAGAAACAAGCCCTGAGAGGTACCGAGTGTGGAAACGATGTGTTCCTCGCCGGTTTTAAATCGCTGTGAGATTGCCCTGACCAGCGGTGGATAACCGTAGAAATCGCTTCCCGACAATTCGAGGTCGCTCCACTGCAGGTCGAGATCTTCGAGTCCACGCGGTGTGATGCCGCTCCGACACAGATCAATTCCCGATTCAGGCTTTGTTTTGTGCCATTCCATATAGTGAATGGTTCCGAATTTCATCAGAGAACTCCTTTGGGTCATCGTCTGCAGCAGGATAAACCCTCCTCTTCCGGCTGACTACCCGAGACATGGATGCAGGTACCTGAGGAAGTTCGATTTCAGTCTCTGCTTCAGTTCATGCAGACCGTCCGGAGTCTGAGCTTGCACAGTTATGATACATATGTTACATTGTATACAATGTATCCCATATAACAGGAGAAGTTCCCATGTCCGCAGCACCGCTTACAACCAGATTGCCGGAATGGTTGGACCAGGAGATTCGGGGGTACTTCAGGAGCAACGGAGTCGGAGTATCGGCGGGAATGAAACAAATAGCTGAAGAATGGTGGATTATACGGAACATGCCATCCATCGAGATAAGGGATGGGGTGACCGGTCCTCGGGCGGCGCTGAAGGATGGCCCTGATATCTGGCAGATCATCATGGTCAAAGAGGACTATGACGATGATCTTAAGGGCCTGAGCGAGCATTTCGGTGATCTTCCCATAGAAGACATCAAGAGAGTGCTGGCATTCTATGAACTGTTTCCGGAGCAGATCGACGCGAAGCTCCGTGAGAATGAACGGGCGATGAAACAACTGCTCATGACACACGGATGAGCCGGGGATCCTGCAGGTTCCTGTGCGATGAAAATGTGAACCGGAAGGTGGTCGAGGCCCTTCGCCGCCGGGGGATCGATGCCGTGCATGTCCTGGATCTTGATTTGATCTCTGCAAGTGATATGAAGATCATGGCTGCCGCCATCACAGGCGACAGGATCCTCCTGACCAGAGACTATGCAGATTTCGGAGCACTGATCAGTTTGTATAATCTTCGAAGTATCGAATTCCCCGGCGTACTGTTCATCTCCCCATCAATACCACAGGGCAACGTCGGGGCTCTTCTCGAGGCAATCGTATCATGGGTACATCACTATGAAACTGAAGAAGGATCAGTAAAAAACTCAGCGGATTGGTTGACACTCCCCCAAGAGGATGCCGGATTCGACCGGTGGGTCAGAGAAGCAAAGGAGCCATACCTGGCAGTTCTGGAACGGGTCACATAAGGATCAGGGCCGTATTAGCTCGAGCCGGCAGGAAAGCAAGAATCTGCTCCTTGTTCGCCTTACTCTATTTCCTTCGCGATGAATCAAGGCCATTTGCTCCAGCTCAATCAGATCACGTGGTTGTGATACTTGATATCAGGGGATTTCAATTATTCGCTTCCGTTTACTGATAAAGCATTTTGCAGGAACTGAAACGCGACATGAGCAATTAAGACCTTTGATTCTTGACGCATAGAAGGGGTAGGCTGAATCCAGCATTCGATTCAACAGGTAAAATGAATAGAGATGGCGGCAAATTGAACTCGAAAAACGGCAGGATATTACGAGTACATAGAACCAAGACTCAGGCAAAAAAGAGTTACGACAAGATCAGTCGATTCTACGATATTTTTACCGGAGTGTTCGAGAAAAAATACAGAACCATGGCGTTGAAGCGGTTAAACATCAATAAAGGGGAAACCGTTCTGGAACTCGGCTTTGGGACTGGACACTGCTTGAAGCAAATAGCTGAGTCAGTGGGTGAGAATGGTAAAGTTTATGGTATCGACATTTCCTCCGGGATGCTTGAAGTAAGCAGGCGGAGACTTGAAGAAACCGGACTTCTGGATAGAGTCGTACTATACTGCGGAGACGCATTGAAATTGCCTTACGAGGATAATAACTTCGATGCCGTTTTCATGAGCTTCACCCTTGAACTTTTCGATACGCCCGAGATTCCGGAAGTTCTTGCTGAGATCAGGAGAGTCCTGAAACCGGGTGGCAGGCTTGGAGTTGTCAGTATGTCAAAAGAGGATGGGGATTCGATATTATTGAGGCTGTATGAGTGGACCCATAAAAAAATCCCCCGATATGTTGACTGCAGACCGATCTATGTTGAACAATCAATAAAGGACACCAGGTTCGATATAGAATATAAAGAGAAAGTGAAATTATTCGGATTACCGGGAGAGATCGTTATCGGTGTGAGTCCGTCCTGAACCGCAGCATCATATTACAGCAATGGATGACAGACGGTGTCCCGTTCCTTCAGAAAGGACACGAACGACCGGACTGGAGCACTGCTCCGCAATTACTGAACGGTGTACTGGCATAGTCGGATGGTATTCGTTTATAATTGGACGGTTCGATTGCGTCGATTGAATTGGAGATGGATAACCAGATCAGAGATGGTACATGAACTGGCGATACCGGATATGTGAAAATGCCGAAACCGGGTAAGTGGTACTGGCCGGTAGTAGGTGTGATATTTGCAGTGGGATTGATCGGATTTGCGATCTATTCACATGTCTATTTCCAGGAAACGATCGAGCGAAATTTCAACAACCAGCAGGAAGCACTCGTTAGAAGCATAAAAGCCTCGATCGAGAGTCATTATGCCGAAGTAGATCAGACTCTTCGGAACGTCGCCGGAGAGATATCTGCCGGAAGTGACATCTACCGGTCACGCGGTATTGTCTCATCTTTCTTCGGTTCTCATCAGAACCGGGTCCGTCTGATCGGTGTTTTCGATCAGTCGGGCGATTTCATCGCCACTGCCGCCAGGGACCCGGGGCATCTCCCGCCAGGTCGGGAGGTCATGAATGAAATCCTTCTGGAAATCGGGAACAGTGAAGAACCCATATTAACCGAACGATACCATGATGAAGCCGGAGAAGTCGCCGCCGGCTTTGTCATACCGTTCAGCCTGTCGGATGGGGCCAGGTATTACCTCTTTGCCGATTTCTACCTGATGGAGTACATCGACAGTAAACTGGTTCAGGTCCTTGAGGATCAGGATATCCGTGTCTTCTCCTGCGATGACACCGGCAACATACTGAGTATCCTGAATCCATATCACGAATCTCAATCATTCATGGCCGAGGGCAATCTGTTCGAGCTTGACGATTCGTGCCTCTCCTGCCATCGGCAGGACGACTTTATCCGCATAGGTGAGTCGATCGGCACCGGCAATATTGTACATGCGATCACCTCATACCCTGAAGGTAGATCATCGAATACAACCACGGTGGGCATGCAGATCTACAACCGGTGGATATCGATCAGTATCAGTGCGCCATTTGAATCCATTCAGAGCATCATCGATTCCAATTTTATTATCACATCGGCCTCATCACTGCTTCTGATGGTACTGCTGGGGATTGTCGGATTGGGCTTTTACAGGTCACAGAGGCGCGAGATCGACCTCGAGATGGAGCACATCAGGCTTCGGGCCGTTGCAGAGAGCGAGGCCGGGTTCAGGATTCTGGCTGAAAACCTGAATGTCGGGGTCTACAGAAATACACCGGGGCCGAAGGGACAATTCCTCTATATCAATCCGGCCATCGTCAGGATGTTCGGTTTTGAGAGCGCAGCCGAAATGGGGAAGGTTCCTGTCTCGAGTCTCTATCAGAATCCGGAAGACAGGAATGACTTCAACCGGATAATGCGGGAGAAAGGGGAGGTGAAAAACTTCGAGGTTCAACTCAAGAGAAAGGACGGTACACCCTTTTACGGACGCGTGTCGGTAAAGGCGACTACCGATAATGAGGGCAATATCGAGCATTACGATGGGATCATAGAGGACATAACCGCACGGAAACGTCTTGAGGAACAATCGAGGTTCAACGAAAGACTCGAATCTGTTCGAATGCTCTCCAGAAAGATTACACACGATTTCAACAATCTGCTTACCGCCGCCACAGGCTATACCGATATGCTCATAAGCAGGAAAGATGAGAGAGAGGATGTCCGGCATTCACTCAATCACATATCAGAAGCGCATGAGAGAATGAAACTGCAGGTTGAAAGGCTTTCCGACTTTGCGGGAACCGGCTTTCTCAACACCGTCGATCTCGATCTGGCTGATCTGGTGGATAGATGGAAGAACGAGATCATCCGGGAGAGGAGTGAACAGGTACGGCTGGTTATCGAAAAATACAACGGGAAACTGCCGATAAGGGCGGACTGGAACCAGATCAGGAGAATGCTCAACTATGTGGTCGAGAATGCCGTTGAGGGTATGCCGGAGGGGGAGAAGATATGGATTAAAATGGAACGCATAGAACTGACCGACGAGATTTTCGATCCTATGGGATTCCAGATCGATCCGGGGAATTATGCTGTCATAAAGATAACCGACAGAGGCAAGGGCATGACGGATGAAGAACTCAGAGACGCATTTCTTCCACATCTGGCCACAAGAGAGGTGGGCAGGGGTAAAGGACTTCTGCTGCCCGGTGTCAGTGAAATAGTACGGAGTAACAACGGCAGCATGCTGGCATACAGGAACGAGGAGGGCGGAACCACCTTCGAACTCTACCTGCCGATAGCCGATGAATCGGGTGGCGGCTGAGCTTCCAGGTATTCCATGACAGCACTGCAGGCGGATTGAGAGTCATCGAGTGTTTTGCGGATCTGGTCGACTATCGCGCCGACGGTGTTCCATTCAGGACGGTTGCTCTGATCGAAGATTGTGGCGATCCGCTCCAGATAGTCGGGATTGATGCTGTCTTCAGCCGCCACGGTTATCCGGTAGAGATCCCGGATGGTGCGCAGGTAGTAAAGAGAGACGCTGAGTGTTTCCAGGTGGTCCGCAATTGCCGGCAGCTCCTCTTTCTTTTCCTGAAAGAAATCCTGGGAGAAGGGCTCATATATATTGAGGGCGGCTTTCAGCATGAGTGCTACTGCCTCGATATCCCTCAGACCGCCCGGCGCCTCCTTCAGGTTGAGGGCCTCTGATTCCCTGGAGCTGTATTGTTCCTGGCGATTGCAGATCTCACGGAACATGCGGTGTATGTAATCGGCTTTGCGGGAAAAGACCAATCGATCGAGGATCTTCTCGTTGAAAGCAGATTTCATGACATTGCTGCCGACGATCATCCTGGCTCCCAGAAGCTGGGATATGTCGATGAAAGTGTCCTCGCTGTCCAGGGAGAGGTATTCAACGATCCGGGAGAGGGGACAGACATAACTTCCCAGCATCTCTCCGAGCCGGTGATGGGGCAGCAGGCCCCTCTTCATCAGTTCGCGGTTCATACGGGATATCACCCGGGTTGCATGGCCGATTACCACTTCGTCATCGGTGTCGACCACAGCGATCAGATCGTAATCATCGTCGTACGCCTGTTCCCTGGCATGGCCTCCGGCGGCGAGGATGGCGAAGGTGTCGATATCGGGCGGTGCGATTAGACCCTCCGATTCCACCTCTTCGGTGCAGACGTCGAAGAGCTTCTCCATGTAATTGTCACAGAACTCGGTGAATTCACGGTTGGTGGTTCTGAGATCGGCACCTCTCATCGAGCCGAGTCCCACTCTCAGAAACTCCAGATCGTAGTAATCTCCGAGAGCCCTTTTCTTCTCCTGGCTGTCGGTATGAGCGTAAGCCATGGCAAGCATTCCCGAAGAGATCTCCTGGAGCCGGGAGGGATCTGTCAGAGATCTGAGGCATTCGGAGTGATTCGATGTCACGCGGGAGAAGAATCGATGGAAATACTGGCTCGACCAACGGTGGATGTCGACCAGATCGGCCATCTGGATCTGATACTCCTCCAGTCTCTCATCGGCAACCGGCCGTGACAGCAGCAGGCTGAGGGGTTCGAACAGGTGTTCGGGAAGGACCTGAAGGAACTGATGAACGTAGTGAGGATAGTGACTGAATATCCTGCACATCTTCTCGAGGCTGTAAGGCAGTTCGAGCAGCCGCAGCAGGTACGCTTTGCACAGTTTCAGAGATATGGTTTCTCCAATGATGTGCTCCTGCTTCTTCATCATGATCGTTATGAATCTCATGATGGTGAAGGGTGTGTACCTGGCCCAGTCGGCATATGATTTGATCACACCTTCTTTTGAATAGTCGTCGAGAGATTCGAAACCGTCCAGAAACGATTCGAGCAGAACCTCGTTTTCCGCCAGCTTCTTGACTATATCCTGCCAGAACCTCGTACCTGCAAAGAAGTGGGCTTTCTCAATGAAGTCGCGGGCGAGTGTTCTGCTGTAGGTCGGACCGCTGTCGGAGACCCCTGTCGGTTCGAACATCTCTGTGAAGAGCGAGACCGAACTGAGGTGTACGGTGATGTCCTCCAGAAGGAAATCGCCCAGTCTGCGGACTTCATTGACATACCTGTAGTAATCGATGATCAACTGGTCCCAGGCTCCGACGGCTCCTACCGGCCTGTAACCCATCTTCCGGGCTATCAGGGCCTGCTGCTGCTCACCTATCTCCTCCAGCAGGAACCGGTCTTCCTGAGCTACAAATAGCTGCAGGAGGAACTTGAACATCTCCAGGAAAGAGAGTGCATTGAAAAGGAGGAGGTATTCCGCTGACAGGTGAGGTTCCTTCTCCTTCAATGCAGTGATGATCTCCCAGGCATTCACCTCCATGACTCCGTGGATGGCCTTCTTGGCCGTGATGATCGCCTTCAGTATCCGGATGGCGTCTTCCTTGGGAGAGATGGCTTCCCGCTCAAGGGGATGTACAATCAGTGCACGGGCTTCACCCAGTATGCCCCGCAGGAATCCTTCGTGGAATCTGATGTCATTGGAAGGGCGGTAGAAATACTGCGATATTACTTCCTCCTGGAACTGTTCAAAGAGTGCATTCCCCCCGATTATCTTCTTCGCATTGAAGATCTCGGAGATGATGATAACATCCTGGATCTGCTTCTCCAGCAGTTTGACATATTCTGAGATCGTGGTGGTATAGAGCTGTTTGCCGACGTGTTCGGAGAGGTGAAGGTGAAGAGGAGTGGCATACACCAGCATATGCTGGGTGATCTTCTTCAGAGCCCAGTTCAGTTCTTCGTCATCAGATCCATCGGAAGTGATTATCCCGAGATCGAGGTCATCCTGGTCGGCCCTGGTGCCCACGCTGCAGATGATGAAGTCATCCCTGCTGCGGCCTGGAATGTAGATCTCGAGAAGCGTGTCCAGAAAAGCCCGGGTCAGTTCACGGAAGTCGCTTCCGATATTCATCATGAACCGGTGATAGGCGTCGGTCTGCACGGTTCCCGCGGAGATCTCAGCCGTCACGATATCAAGATGGCGGGAGTTCATGTTGAGGAACTGCAGGGCGTAGTAACAGCTGACGTGCTGGACATTGGTTTTTGAATCGTCGGTGAGTCGGGCGATCAGCCTCATCTCCTCAGCCGGATCGGAACTCGCCCTCCACAGGTGGACCTGCATCAGCTTCCCCGAAGTTTCCAGCGATTGGATCAGGGAATGGATGAATCGGTTTATGGAACGGAGGAATTTACCGTGATGGTTTGAGAGGGTTGATACGAGCTGTTCGAGTTTCTCTATCGTATCCATTCTGCCTGGATTTCACTCCGCTCGTATGGGTGCATCTTCTGCCGTCTATACCAGCTCCTGGCCGTGCTTGAAAGCCTGGATATTCATGTCTTCCGTGCCCTTGGGAACCCTGGCCATGATGGCGCTGATCACGGCCTCCTCCGATATGATCCTGGAGAGTTTATGCATGACTCCAAGAGCGACGAGGTTTGCAACTATCTTTTTGCCGATCTTCTCCTCGGCGATCCGGGTTATCGGGTATGAATAGACTTTGAAGTCCCCCTCTGGCGGTGTATGAACGAATCCCGAATCGACTACTATGATTCCGCCCGATTTCACATCTCCGGCATATTTGTCAGAGGCTTCCTGAGTCATGGCAAGAAACAGATCTATATCGGTCGCCTTCGGATAATCGATATCGCCGTCACTGATAATCACTTCAGAACGGCTTGCCCCGCCCCGGGCTTCCGGGCCATACGACTGGCTCTGCGTCGCGTTCTTGTCATCGTATATGGCTGCTGCTTCCGCGATAACCTTGCCGACCAGTATCAGACCCTGGCCTCCGGCGCCGCTCAATCTGATCTCGTAGCGAAAACTCATATTCCCCTACCTCTGCATTGCCTGCTCGACAATCTTGTCGTAAGTCGTAACATACTCGGGCAGATCCCTGTCGGCCAGCACGCCGATCACGATCTTCCCCTCCAACTCCTCGGCCGACATTTTCTCTGCTTTCGACGTTTTCACGGTCTGGTTTTTCTGATCGAGTATCATCCGGGCTCCACTTCCCAGTTTGTTGAGTCTTCCGTATGCGACGGGGCAGGGGGAGAGCACTTCGATCAGGGAAAACCCTTTCTTCCGGATTGCCTTTTCAAACAGGTCAGTTAAGAAAGTGGCATGAAAAACAGTCGATCGTGCCACAAAGGATGCACCGGCGGCAATGGCAAGCCCCGAGATATTGAAGGCGTTCTCTACATTGCCGTAGGGGGCGGTTGTTGCAAAATCTCCAAGAGGAGTCGTCGGCGATGCCTGTCCGCCGGTCATCCCGTAGATGTAGTTGTTGTAGATTACGACGTTGATGTTGATGTTCCGTCTGGCTGCATGTATCAGATGGTTTCCGCCGATGGCGGTGGCGTCCCCGTCCCCGGTAACCACTATTACGGTAAGGTCCGGCCGGGCCATCTTGAGACCTGTGGCAAATGTTATCGGTCTGCCGTGGGTTGTGTGCAGGGTATTGAAATCGACGTAACCGGTGGTTCTGCTCGAGCAGCCGATCCCCGAGACCATCGCGATCTCATCTTTTTCCAGGCCGAGGTTGTCTATCGCCCTCAGCATCGATTTCAATACTATGCCGTCGCCGCAGCCGGAGCACCAGATGTGGGGGAATTTATCCCGCCGCAAATACTTGTAGTAATCCATGACTCAGACGTGCTCCTTGATTCCGGCGTATATATCATCAGGATGTATCGGTTCCCCGGTGATCCTGTTGATCCGTACCACTTCTGTTTTTCCCCTTACCGCGTGCTCTATCTCGTGCGCTATCTGGCCGGTGTTCAGTTCCGGAACCACGATGTGTGAAACCTGCTCGCCGAAATCGTGGATCCGCTGCTCCGGGAACGGCCACAGAGTCTGCAGTTGGATCATACCGGCCTCGATTCCCTCATCTCTCGCCTTCGTCACAGCTTGCCTTGCCGATCGGGCACTCGATCCGTATGTCACGACCCCGATCTCTGCGTTCCCGGTTCCCGTTTCCCTGTAGAGGAGTATCTCATCCAGGTATCTGTCCAGCTTGCTGTTCAGCCTGCCCAACTGCTCCTCTATCTTTTCGCTGTCCTGGGTGGGGAATCCGGTTTCATCGTGAACCAGGCCGGTCACGTGGTAGCGGTATCCTTCACCGAAGTTGGCCATTGCCGGTATGAGGGTTTCGTCGGCGGCATACGGAAAGTACTTTTCGGGAGGAACGTCCGGTTTCTTGCGGTTGACGATCACGAGTTCTTCCGGATCGGGCAGTATAACCTTCTCGTGCACATGGCCGATTATCTCGTCGAGCAGCAGGATCACCGGTATCCGGTATTTTTCAGACATGTTGAAGGCTTCGATCGTGAGGTCGTACGACTCGCGTACACTCGAAGGTGCCAGAACGATAATCGGGTGATCACCGTGTGTACCCCACCTGGCCTGCATTACATCTCCCTGTGAGGGAAGGGTCGGCAGGCCGGTGCTGGGTCCCCCGCGCATTACATTGACGACGACCACCGGGATCTCGGTCATTACGGCGTATCCGAGGTTCTCCTGCTTCAGAGAGAAACCGGGGCCGCTGGTTGCGGTCATCGATTTGACGCCTCCCAGTGACGCACCAATCACAGCTCCCATGGCGGCGATCTCATCCTCCATCTGCATGAACCGGCCGTCTATCTCGGGAAGTCTCTTCGCAAGATGTTCGGCGATTTCAGATGAAGGAGTGATCGGATATCCGGCATAGAACCTGCACCCGGCGTCAATCGCACCTTCAGCGACGGCCACATTGCCCTGCATCATGTATGTTCTGGAATTCACAATGA
>CAZWVF010000060.1:0-15111 GCA_964637695.1 uncultured Gemmatimonadota bacterium
GTATCGGTTCCCTCAGACGGGCAAGGGGCGTGCTCTCAACATGCGTTATGGGTCGGATGGATTATTTCGGGGGGACACCGACGTTGATGCCCCAACCGACCGGGTAGAGCTCAGGCAGAGATACCGGCAGGCGTCCACGAGCCCCTGTGGCGCCCAGTACAGCTACTGGTCATGTTGAGGCTGCAATACACTCCAGATCTTCCCGCCTTCTCGACGCCCGATTACCGAGGACATCTTCCTGGGCAGCAACGATGATACCCCGGATAACAGTTGACCAATCATTGATCCCCGAATTATTCAGTACCGTCCAGGCATTATTCCATAAGTCATAACTTAATCTGAGCGAAACCCGGGCAGGAGCTTTGCCACAGGCAAGATCTTTTTCTGAAAGTCGTTTAATCCTCCGGACCAGGGACTCGTTCTTCACTATCTGATAGAGGTAGAATCGTAAGAGGGATGAGCGAAATTCCTGATCTGAAACGTGATAGTAATCAGCAATCATCCTGATGATATCATCAAGTTCCAGAGGAATTCGGGCTTCTATTATCTTCGATTTCCTCTCCCGTGCCTCTTTAAGTCGAGGAAACGACTGGGCTGGAATTGAGGCAGTTTTAGTACATTTCTCACAGACCCCAACCAGGACATTCTTCACATCAATATCTGTTTCATCCAGATGAACCGTTCGATATGAGTATCGAATAGGGACACGTGCCTTACATGTAGGGCACATCGATTCAGAACGGTCACCTTCTTTAAGAATTTTCATTTTCTATACTCCGCACGGTGGACACTGATGAAGACAGCCTTTCCTGAGAACACGTATCCTTTGATATACCAGCGTTGTTTATCTTTCACAGGTTTGAATATGTGAACCTCAATGCTCGAGTCGAAGTCATGCGGACTAGATGAGTATTCCTGTCCCCTACATCGATTGATCAAATCTGCTACTTGATCCAGCGCGATATCCCCGATTGCCAGCAGGTTCTTTTCTCTCTGAGCCTCCCTCAACTCAGATTCTACACTGCCCTCATTCAATGCCTGAATGAATAACCGCTTCGCATCTGTTAATCCCACATGCCCGGTCCTTTACCGAATGTATACTCAATGGCAGAGGGCATTATTGAAAGTACGACATGTGTCGTACATAATCAAGGTAATTCCGCCATCACCCCCAGATTTACATCACATACATGGGCATGGTACCCCTGCGTTCCAAGGTCAGTAACGTGGTGGCCGCTTCGATTATCGCTCCACCGAAGGGCCGACGTTGATACCCCAACCGACAGGGTAGATCTCAGGCAGAGATACCGGCAGGCGTCCACGGGCCCCTGTGGCGCCGAGTACAACCTCCCCGGCCGCCCTCTGGGCCATTGCGGAATAGTCGTAGGCTGCAAGGTAGGCATTCACGTCGGGGAACTGCGACAGGAAGTATGGTGGACCGAAAGCAGCGACGACCACCGGAATTCCCCGCGCAGTAATGTAGTTCAGAAGTGTCGCATGAGGCTCGACAACGGCCGCGTGTCCCTTCTGGTCCCTCACCCTGCTTATAACAGCCGTCACGACCAGGTGCGCCGATTCCACGGCAGAGAGTACCTCTTCAGCCTGCTGCCGGCTGTACTCCGGATAGAGATCGAATTGAGCCGCATCGGGGAAGATCCGGCGCAGCGGCGAGAAGAATGACCTGCCGACCGGACCACTGCCCGGGTCGCTGGAAAGGCCCAGGAACACGACACGCACACTGTCTTCCGGCGAATCTGTCCTCTTTCCCTCTGAAACAGTAAAACGGGATTCAAAAGGCCCTGACACCTTCGGTGGTGCGGCCGAGGCGTATTCATCTTCCGGAGGTGGAGCCGTTTCAGAACCGACACCGAGCGGCAGGATATCCTCCTCGTTCTTCACCACCGTGATCGAACGTTCTGTAATCGTGCGCGCCAGAATCTCAATGCGTGGATCGCCAACCGTCTCCTCCACTCCCCGAAACGGAACCTGTCGGCGGACATGCAGGCCGAGCCGTGCCTTGAACCTGAGCAGTCTGCGGGCCGCGGTCGTTATCTTCCCGGCATCCAGTCTGCCCGATTCCACCGCCTCCATCAATCCATCGATTGATCGCCTGGCATCAACAGGCAGAACGATCAGGTCAACTCCAGCCTCAACCGTACGTACCGCTGCTTCCTCCACACTGAAGTTCCTGACGATCGCCCCCATGCGCAGAGCATCTGTCACGATAAGACCCTCGAATCCGAGACGGTCGCGCAGGTAACCCTGCACCACATTCGCCGAGAGGGACGAGGGCACCACTTCGTCCGGATCGAAGGCCGGGATCCACAGGTGGGCGACCATGATCGCGTCTATTCCCTGTGTGACCAGTGCACGGAAAGGTGCCAGTTCCACCTGCTCCAGACGTTCCATTCCGACGTCGACGACCGGCAGTTCAATGTGGCTGTCCACGCTCACATCGCCGTGTCCCGGATAGTGTTTGGCGGCTACTAGCATTCCTGCATCCTGTGCACCTCGGGCCCAGGCGCCGGCCATAGCAGCCACCAGATCGGGATCCTCTCCGAACGAACGGATGCTGATGATCGGATTCAGGGGATTGACGTTCACATCGGCGACCGGGCTGTATCCCATGTGAATACCCACAGCCCTGGTTTCCAGACCGGTAATGTAGCCCGTCTGGCGCGCCAGCGCAGTGTCCCGGGTTGCCCCCAGGGCCATCGCCTTCGGAAAGATGCTGCTGCCCCCGATCCTCATCCCCAGACCCCACTCGTTGTCTGTCGCTACGAGCAGGGGAAAGGGAGCGAGCTCCTGAAGGCGCGCAATCACCAGGGCTTCGTCATAGGGATCGCCGCCCCACATCGCGATACCGCCGACACCCAGGTCGCGTACGAGTGACTCTGTCCGCAGACGTTCCGGGCTGTCCACGTGTGAAAAACCGGCCGTAACGGCTACCACAATCAGGTTGGCAGCCTGATCCCTCAGGCTCATCGACTCGAGGCTCTTCTCAACCCATCGGTCCTGCCCCTTCGGGCTCATCGGATCGGGGCCGAGGCGGAAGTGGGAGCATCCGGCTGCTGACAGCAGAACTCCCACCACGGCAGCAGGAAGCAATCGTTTCATCAAATCCGGCCATCTCCATTCGCTCATGACACCACGCTACGTACCATCCACCTTGATGTCAATTCCTCTCAAGAATTACGACGGATTTGTGACTCAGGGCACCAGACCTGCTTTGTGCAGATCACAGATAGCGGATAGAATGCGCACAGTAGCTGTGATTGCTGCTGAAACTGCCGCAATAGTCAGACAACTCCGGGCCGGAAAGAAACCTGCCGATGGATCCAGGCATACCTGCACTGCTGGCATTCGCACCCATCCTGGCAGCGGCGATCCTGCTGGTAGGTCTAAAGTGGCCCGCCAGGTGGGCCATGCCGATCGTCTACCTGCTGGCGGCGCTGATCGCACTGGCTTTCTGGAAGAATTCATTCGTCCACGTGGCCGCCTCCACAATCCAGGGGCTGTTCATCACCTTCAATATCCTCTGGATCATCTTCGGTGCCATCCTGCTTCTGAACGCGTTGAAGCACTCCGGGGCGATCGCGGCAATCCGTGGAGGTTTTACCCGGATCAGCCCTGACCGGAGGGTTCAGGTGATCCTCATAGCCTGGCTCTTCGGCGCCTTTATCGAAGGTTCGGCAGGCTTTGGTACACCTGCCGCCATTGCAGCGCCTCTCATGGTCGCCCTCGGTTTCCCGGCGATGGCAGCCGTAATGATCGGGATGATGATCCAGAGCACTCCGGTAACCTTCGGAGCTGTCGGTACACCGATTATCGTCGGTGTGACAGGAGGACTCAAAAACCCCGAACTGCTGGCCCAACTGGCGGCAGCCGGTTCAGACTTCAACAGTTACCTGCGGATCATCACGGCCGAAGCGGCGATCCTGCACGGTATCACAGGCACGATCATCCCGCTCCTGATGATAATGATGATGACACGGTTCTTCGGCAGGAACAGGTCGTGGACAGAAGGACTCTCGATTGCACCATTCGCCATCTTCGGAGGGCTGGCCTTCACTATACCCTACACACTTACCGGTATCTTTCTCGGCCCTGAGTTCCCCACTCTCATAGGTGCACTGGCAGGCATGGCCATCGTTACGCTGGCCGCCCGCAGAGGTTTCCTTATCCCCGAGGATACGTGGGATTTTGCTCCTGCCGAAGAGTGGGACAGCAAATGGATAGGGAGCATAGAGATTAAACTGGATGCACTGACCGGTAGAAAGATATCCACAACGATGGCCTGGATTCCCTACCTGCTCGTAGCCCTCTTTCTGGTTATCACGAGGCTCCCGCAGCTTCCTGTCGGCACACTGCTTCAGTCACTGAACATCCAGTGGAACGATATCTTCGGCACCACTGTTTCAGGATCCACACAGCCACTCTACCTGCCGGGAACCATCCTGGTTGTGGTGGTTCTGATCACTTACTTCCTGCACGGCATGAAACTGTCCGAGCTGCGGGCATCCTTCACAGAATCGAGCAGGATCCTGCTGGGAGCCGGGTTTGTTCTGATATTCACCGTTCCAATGGTGCGCATCTGCATCAACTCCGGTGTCAACTCGATCGGTCTGCCCAGCATGCCGGTGGTCATGGCGCAGTGGGTCGCAGCCAACGTGGGAGGCCTCTGGCCCCTCTTCTCTGCTTCTCTCGGCGCTCTCGGAGCGTTCATCGCCGGAAGCAATACGGTCAGCAACCTGATGTTCAGCCTCTTTCAGCACAGCGTGGCCGAGAGTCTTCTCATCTCGGGTGCCATGATCGTGGCTCTCCAGGCGGTTGGGGCGGCGGCCGGTAATATGATAGCAATTCACAACGTTGTGGCGGCATCGGCGACGGTGGGTCTACTGGGTCAGGAGGGTTCCACGCTCAGAAAGACTGTCCTGCCCACCATCTATTACGTCCTTCTGGTGGGCATTCTGGGGATGATAGCCATATACATTCTGGGTGTTACCGATCCTGTTCTCTCCCTGGTTGAAAAAACCATGAACGGTCTCATATAAAACAGATGGACACATCACTGCCGCCCGTCAGCATTCTCGGCAATACAGGTGATTATCGATAAGGAAAGGAGTTGTAGAAGGTTTCAAGTCCTGGCCCGTTATATTTGTATTAATGTAAATGAGTGATTCGATTCCGGCTCAGGAACTGGCATGAAGATTCCTTCTGTATTACAGACAGCCCGAACTGCCCCGGCGATCTTTTCAGTAGTCTTCTTATCAACCGTTCAGCCATGTACCGCTTCCAGTCTGGCTCAGCAGAATCAGATCCGGGCCGCCCTCAGTGATTCAGGAAGAGCCTGTTTGATCAGGGGTGATTTTGAAAGAGCCCGCCGGTTCTTCGTCGAAGCTCTGAAGCCTGATGAAGATTTTCAGCCAGCGGTCCGGGGCCTTGGCCGTGCGTACCTGGGTATGCAGGACCAGGCAACCCAGGCCCTCCACCATCTGAAGAGAGCAACCGAACTGGTCCCTACCGACCCGACGGCCCACTACTATCTCGCGCTGGCCCACCTGGCAATGGAGAAATCGCTTCCGATGGTCGGACACATCAACTCCGCCCTGAAGGAATTCGATATAGTCCTGGCACTCGATCCAAGCCATCAGGATGCCAGCTACCAGATGGGACTTGTCCTGTTCGAAAAGACCAGGGACTTTGAGACTGCGGAAGCGGCAATAAGACGCCAGATCGCCGCCAATCCTTCACACAACGAAGCCCGTATGCTCCTGCTTAAGATCGTCATGGACAGGGGATTGTGGGATGAAGCGATCTCAACAGCTGAAGAGATAGTAAGCCGGGACCCGAATAATGCAGCAGCCTACCCCTACCTGGCGGGAGCATACTGGAAGGCGAACCGTCTCGATAAGGCCCTGGGAACCTTCGAGCGTTACTTTGCAACCATTAACGATCAGGAACGCAGCCTTTATCTGGATCTCGGTCTGCTGCTCACCCCTGATGAACAGGCTGAGTTCGACGGTCTCGATGCCCGGGGTCGCAGGACCTTCTGGGCTCACTACTGGCGCCAGCGCGATCCAAATATGAAAACAGAAGTCAACGAACGCCTTCTCGAACACTATATCCGTATCGCCTATGCCAGACTCGAATTCGGTCAGAACATCTGGCCGTGGGACCAGCGCGGTGATTTCTACGTCAGATACGGGGAACCCGATTACCGGTCGGGACCGGGCATGCCGGTAGCCTGGATGATGATCGATGAGGACCCGGTGTGGATTAAAAAGAAAAGGGATTTCCAGGAAGAGATTGGTATGTCTTCCCAGTATGTGAATCACAGCGTATTCGACAATCCGTACTGGGATCCTCCGCCGGGTGTTGAGAAACATGTCGTAGTGACCCTGGCCGATTCGATCCGGATGGTCTCTCCCGAACTCACCTATGAGGAGATCTGGACCCGGGCAAGCACTGAAGCGGACAGGCGTGCATACCGGAATATCACGTCAGCGACAAACGAGCGATGGGTATATGCATCCCGCGGCATCGATCTCGAGTTCGAGGATTTCACCAACAACGGTAATTACGACATCTACGGAGAACGGAGCCGTGCTCTGGTGACCAGGATGGAAGAGAACGTTCCAACCATCAGCGAGGAAGAGGAAAAGATAGATCTGATCGATCCAATGGATTCTGTCATCACCTTCAAGGGAGAGAATGGCAAAACCGCAGTTGAATACGCATTTGCCCTCCTGCCGGATGAATTCGGGGCCTTCAGAAGCGCCACCGGGGCATATGCCTACATTCAGGTTGAGGTGAATCTCTATTCCGATACGTGGGAGCTGATTGCCGGGGGCGGCAGCGAAACCAGGGTACTGAGAACCATCCCCCAGATCCAGATAAGGGGCACTCCCCTCTTCGTCGATGCAACAAGGCTGGAGGTTGATCCTGGCAGTTACCGGCTGACAACGATGCTGCTGGATCCCGAAACCGGTAAAAGGGCCACCGCAGAAGAAGCGATGGAAGTGCCCGACTATTCCGGCGATCAGCTGATGGTAAGCAACATCCTGCCGGCTGCACTCATCAGGGAAGTCGACCAGGGCCGTGAGGGGACCTTCATCAGGGGAGATCTCGAAGTTCTCCCCCTGCCCGGAAGAGCACTCCAGAGTAATCAGCCCCTATTCATCTACTATGAGATCTACAACCTGGCCAAGGACGAGTATGGCGGCACGGAATACCAGATCGATTACTCTGTCGCGGAAGCCCCGCAGGAGATGACTCTGGCTACAAGGCTCTTTCAGGGTCTGAGCAGTCTTGTGGGCAGGGGCAGAAGACGGGCGGTCATCACCAGCACCGTTTCGGGAAGCGGCATATCGAGTGACGTAAGCTCATACCTGGAGATAGACCTGAGCGGACTGGAGCCGCAGACTTATATGATCGAGCTCACGATCACCGACCTGCTCAACGGCAGTACCGCGTCGAGCTATCTGCTGTTCAGGACACTGCCCGACTACGGTCCGGCAGCAGCGGGAGGTAATTGAGAAGGATTTGATTGTGCCTGAACGCGATGCAATAGTTGTTGGCGCCGGGCCATGTGGTTCGACAGCGGCAACAGCACTGGTTCAAAAGGGTTATGATGTGCTGTTGCTGGATCGTCAGAAGTTTCCCCGTGATAAGGTCTGCGGAGACAACATTACCGGAGAAGCGATAGAACTTCTATTTGGAATCGGCATGGAGGAGAAGATCAGGGAAGCCGACTTCTATCCGATCAGCAGCTTCCTCCTCAGTTCACCGAAAGGCTACGTCATCGAAGCTGAAATAGGAGACAGTGGACGATCCGTCGCCAGTTCCTATGTAGTACCGCGAGTTGAATTCGACCTGCTGGTGCAGCAGCATGCCATCGAATCGGGGGCGGAGTTCCAGGTAGCACATGTGACTGGACCTGTTGTGGAGAATGGACGAGTGGTTGGTGTGCAGGTCCGGTCGAATGGAGATGATCAGATTATCCTCTCTAAAGTCGTCATAGGGGCAGACGGCGTATCGTCTGTGATCGCACAGGCATTGAAATCTGATCAGCATGAGGCCCGCCACAGGGCCGTAGCTCTCCGTACATACATTGATGACATAGAAGAGAGGCCTCACAGGCTCGAGTTCTATCTGCCCGGATGCATCCTACCCGGATATGCCTGGAAATTCCATGCAGGAGGAGGCAGGGTCAATCTGGGTCTGGGCATGAGACTCGATAAATTCCGCAAAAGTGATCGAAGTCTGGAAGAACTGCTGGAAATTTTCCTGGATATGCCGATCATCAGGAAATGCCTGCAGGGAAGCAGCAGACCGAATCAAATATCTGTGGGACAGCTCAATCTTGGCTCCCAGGATATCCAGCGAGCCTTTGATGGTGCTCTGCTGGTCGGTGACGCTGCCGGTCTGGTTAATCCTCTTTCGGGTGGAGGTATCCGTAACGGCCTCGAATCGGCCCTGCTGGCTGCCGATATCATTGAGGATGCACTGTCAAATGATGACGTGTCGCTGAAAAGACTGAGAAGGTACGATCGGGCAATCAGGGCCGCCATGTGGACCAATATGCGCAGATCCTATCTCATCCAGAGGAATATGCTTCAGTTTCCCGGTCTTGTTGACCTGCTGGTTCGATTTTTCGGGTCGAATAGAGGCCTCACCTCTCTGATAATCAGGAAGTTCCAGCCTAAACCGGGTAGTTAATCGGGACGAATCAGTCGGCCAGTCGCATCCGCTTCAGGATTTCCTGAAACCACGGCTCTGAACGTACGCTGTCGAATTCAGGAAACACTTTCAGATGAGGCATCGTCACGTCGCGGTACTCGAGGGCTTCCTCCGTCCATTCTCTGAATTTGTCAACCTGGCCCAGCCCTAGATGGATCAGAGCGGCACCTACCGGGGATATATATTTCTCCTTCGATTTCTCTTCCAGGTCGATCAGCAACTCTTCGGCCTTATCCCTCTGGCCGGAAACAGCATACGCCATTCCAAGACAACCGAGAGCCCACGGCATTCCACCTGTGAGTTTGGCTGCCTTCTTCAACTCCGATATCGCCTCTTCATACCTTTTCTTCTGAATGTACAGACATCCGTTGAAGAGACGTGCTATGCCGAAGTTCGGCTCCAATTCCAGAGTTCTGTAGTACATGACTTCAGCTTCATCGTACTGCCGGGCGCAGTAGCGAATTGCCCCTGCATTCGCGTTGACCAGAAGTGCAAGTGGATCCAGTTCGAGTGCCTTGTCTATTTCTTTAATGGCTTCGTCGAAACGGCCTCTGAAGGAAAGGTGTACGGCATACCAGTTTCGCGTGCGGGAGCTGTTGGGGTTGAGCTCGATTGCCCATTTGAATTGATTCTCGGCTGCTTTCCAGTCCCAATCGTAAATGGTGTTGATCCAGCCCAGCGTTCCATGAGCTTCCGCATGTCTGTCGTCTATTTCCAGTGCCCTTTTGCTGGCCGCTTTCGCCCGGGGGAAAGCTTCTTTAGGAGGCAGCAGACTCCAGTAACCCATCGAATTGTAGACATCGGCAATCCTGGCATGAGCCGAAGCATACTGGGGATCCAATGAGATTGCGCGTTCGAAGAAATCGATTGAGTTCTTGAAACCTTCAGCCGTGCGCATACCCCAGTAGTAAAGACCCTGTAGATATGCATTATGGGCATCCAGGTCTTCCGTATGACGTTTGGTCATTTCAGATTCCTCTTCACCAAGAAGCTTTACTTTCAGGTTTTCGACCACCGCCAGGGATATATCATCCTGGATCGAAAAGATGTCCTGTAATTTCCGTTCGTACCGTTCGGACCAGACCTGGTAACCATCGGTCGTACTGGTGAGCATGACCGCAATACGCACGCGGTCTTCTGCTTTCTGCACGCTGCCTTCCAGCACCGATCCCACATTCAGTTTCCTGCCTATTTCACGTACATCCTCCTCTTTCCCCTTAAAGGAGAAGGCGGAGGTACGAGCCACAACACGGAGTCCCTCCAACATGGAAAGAGCGTTGATGATCTCCTCGGCCATTCCATCACAGAAGTACTCCTGTTCTTCATCGGCACTGATATTCATGAAGGGGAGGACTGCAATGGAAGGGAGGCGGCTTTCCCCGGTACATGCTGTTATACCGCCTGTAAGCTCAGAACCTCTCTCCAGAAGCTGAAGATCTGCGAGCAGATCCTCCACCTGCTGGTAACGTTCGTCCGGATCCTTGGTCAGAGCTCTCTCAATAATCGTCTCCAGCTCTTCAGGGAGGTCGGGCCTGAACCGATGAATCGATTTAGGCTTGGAACTCAGGATTGAGTAGACAATCGCATACAGGTGGTCTCCTTTATATGGCTTTTCCCCTGTCAAGACCTCGTATAAGACAACACCGAGAGACCAGATATCGGTCCGATGATCAATATCACTTCCCTCAGCCTGTTCCGGTGACATATACGCCGCAGTGCCAAGAGTTTTTCCTGAATCGGTTATTCCCGAATAGTCGGTCAGTTTCGCCAGCCCGAAGTCTACGATCTTCACTGTCCCATCAGGAGTTATCAGGATATTGTCCGGTTTTATGTCCCTGTGAGTTATGCCTTGCTGGTGAGCTTTTGAGAGAGCTTCACCAATCTGCCGGATCCAGTTCAAAATGTCCTTCAGCGGTCGCGGGGAGGATTCTTCAATAATCTCCTTCAGTGAGCTGCCGGCAATATGTTCCATTACAATGAACAACCGGCCTTCCTCCTCTTCGAATCCGTACACCTGAGCGATATTGGGATGATTCAGACGAGCCGCTGCCTTTGCCTCCAGAAGAAAGCGATCCTGCTCATCTGATGATTCAGCTACGTAGAAGGGCAGGAATTTCAGGGCGACCTGCCGGTCCAGACGGGTGTCCTGAGCCAGGTACACATCACCCATACCTCCAGCACCCAGCTTTTCCTCTATCCTGTATTGCTTTATCGTACTACCGATCATAACGGACCTGCCGGGGCACCTTCGGGTGTGGGAATAATTGCGTTAATTTGTCAGGTGATAGACGTGCCCCTTGATATGCGGATACTATTGTATCCTATGTTGAACCAGTTTCAAGCGGACAGTGTCAGACAGTATTGATTCGCTATGCTTAATGAAGCGGACATTCTTATACAGTCTCTCGATTCGGCCCCTGCTGAATCGGCAGCACGCATTGCGCATAATACCTTCCCAGACATAGCTATCGGATTGATCCGGCTCACAAGGCCCGGCAATGTCTTTCTGATAGGACTGGCTGTGCTTGCGGGTGCAGTAACTGGATCAGATCCAGTAACAGAATGGTCGATTCTGTGCCTGGCTGCCGTTGCCGTTTCATTGATCGCTGCCGGAGGCTATGTCCTGAATGACATTCTGGATATCGGTTCAGATCGGATTAATAAACCGGGCCGGCCTCTGGTTGCAGGGATCGTCAATATCCCTGTTGCCACTGCCTGGGTCGTACTGCTACTGGCAGCAGGTATAGCGATTTCTTCCTTTCTGCCAGTTACCTGTTTCTATATATCTCTTTTACTGGTGACGATGGCCCTACTGTATGATTTCTGGGGTAAGGGTCAACCACTGGTAGGTAATCTCATGACCGCAGTCATGGCAGGCCTTGCATTCCCCATGGGTAGCCTGGCCGGAGGTCTGGGATGGTGGGGACTGGTTCCAGGTGTACTGGCCTTCCTGCTTCATATCCCTCTGGAGATCATAAAGGATCTGCAGGATATACCTGGAGATCGTAAGTGCGGACTTCGTACCTGGCCTCTTGTCGCCGGCGATTCCGTTGCACGACGATCAGCCCAAATGGTCCTTGTCCTTATACTGATTGTCCTGCCTCTGCCAACGATCAACGGCTGGTTGGGTCTCGGATATCTTGCCGTAGCGATTCCCGGTGTCGGCATTCCAACAATCTTGCTGATCAGGCGCCTCTCCAATCAGTTGGATTCTGCAGGTTATTTCGAACAGGTACGTTTAATCAGTCGATGTGTTGTCCTGGGTCTGCTGGCCCTGCTGGTTGGCTAGGGCAAGTCGTCGAAGTTTCAGCCGGGTTCCTCTTCGAAAAGTCTGGCTGTCTGAGGGCGGTCTGCCTCAGGACGCCATTCCAGCAATCCTGGTGTGTCTGTTCCGAATCCGGGGCTGCCCGGCATAAGGCAGAAATAAGTCAGCTTGTAGAGTTCCTGTAGAGGATTGTCCTTGTCGAACTCCGGCATCCAGAACCCGGTTCTTATAAACCAGTATGGTTTAGCCTCATCCTGGTTCTCTGTCTCACACTTGAGTTTCTCGATTCTTGCGTAGTGGTGATGTCCGAACAGGAAGTAAGGAACTGCTCCCGGTCCTTCATCTTCACCATTCAGAAACTCACAAATTTTTTCGGCTCCCAATTCCAGAAAACGTGCTTTGTGTAGTCGATCGGCTCTGGAAAACAGATTCGATCCAACCAACTTCGATACAAGAGCAACGATGAATAGTACAACGATTGCCGGATAATTGATCCATTCAATGCTATCGCGTTCCCAGATAGACTCCGATATGAATATGAAAAAGTGCAGAGCCCCGATTAATGCTAAAAGGCTGACAACCTTCAGCAACAGACCCAGTATATATTGACCGGATGATGCATTCGAGGCCCGCTTGAGAAAGGTACGACCCTCCTCCTGGATTTTGGGTAATTCCTCACAGAATTGCTGACTCATAGGAGGACTGCTGCATCCTTCCTGATAGGAATTTACTTTTGGCTGTGGTTCCTCACTATTCCGTCGGCGCCTCCAATCTTTGAATTTCTTTATCAAAATGAGCAGGAATGCTCGAGGTAGATACTTACCGAGAATACGAATAGCACCATAAGGCAGTTTCTCAAATAACCAGAAAATGTAGCGTCGCAACGGTTTCAAATTTTCGGCGAATGTATGGTATTTTTCCGCCTTGTTGAACGCATATCGTGCAAAGAGGGAACCTGAAGGAAGCTGTATCAGCTCAGGTTTGTCCGGCAAGGTCGGGTTTTCAAAGTTGGGGTAGCAACTTATAGAATCGTATTGCCCACCGTGCTCCGCGTAGAACACTCCCTCCTCGTAGCAAAATGAGGGAGGAAACCAGACCTTCATATCCTGTGTGTTCAGCTCATTTGGAAGTCCTGGATTATCCGGTAAAGGGTGTTTGCCTTTGCAATCTGTACCAATGGTCGCTTTCCATTTATCATACGCTTCAACCAGTAAACCGCGAAATCGCTCCTGGACCTCCGGCCAGTACAGCTCCACATCGTGATTGCCCTTCAGTATGACAATCCCGTAATCCTTATGCGCCACAAACCAGGCTAATGCCTGGAAGAAAAGAGGATGCCCCTTATAGATTTTTTCGAGTTTCCACACGGTTTCCTCAGCCCTTGTACCAAGGCCGAATATTCGTTCGCGCCGGTTGAGGTCACCGTATTCTGAAACCCCTTTAACCTGGAGTAATTCCTCTTTATCCGAGGGTAAAGTATCTATTTGAATGAAATCGAAGAGATCCCCATTAATGATCAATTTCCATGGTCTGGCACTGAAGTAATCAAAGGAAGGTCCATGTATAGCTGATCCCTCAGCCTGCAAGCATGAATAGTAGTTCAGAAACCGGGCGAAAGTATCATCGTGGAAAAAATCCTCGTTCAGTGAAGTCAACCCACTTTCAGGGTCACGCCCTGCTCCAAGATGCAGATCGCTTATGAACAGAAAATTATGTGAATTCGGCACTGTGGTGCCTCCTCACGCAGATATGATACTGCTATAATCCCACTGGAATAATCGCATGGGAATGTTACTGCTATTCCCGGGAGAGCGTCAAAGGCCAGTCAGGAATTTCCCCATACACCCAATCACAAGCTTTTTACATATTTTGAGTCGATGAACAGCATTCTATCAACCGATATCTGCATTATAGGCGCAGGTCCCGGGGGGGTTACTGCCGCAATCACGCTCGCACAGAAGAGAATTCCATCAGTTGTGCTGGAGAAATCAGTTTTCCCTCGTGATAAGGTTTGTGGAGATGCTTTCAGTGGCCGTGCAAGTGAAATAATCACGCGGCTGAATTCTGAATTGATCGATCAACTCCGCAAGAAGTCGATCATCCTGGAATCTCAGGGCACCCATCTCTTTGCGCCCAACATGAAGGGAGTGCGTATCCCCTTCCGAAGTGAGGACCACTCAAAAGAGAAGACGCTGGGATTCACGTCAAGGCGTTTCGACTTCGACAGCATCTTCGCATCTGAGATGGAGAAGTATCCCGAGATCAAATTACTGGAGGATTACGAGGCAAAATCCTTCACGAAAGCCAACGGTAAATGGATAATCACAGCATGTAATAACAGTAATAGCAGGAATAATTATCCTGAGATTACAACAAAACTGATCATCGCAGCCGATGGGGCCAATTCGCGATTTGCGAATCAGGTTGCGGGTAGAAAAACCGATCCCCGGCATTACGGAGCCGGAATCCGCGCGTACTATTCCGGTATGGAGGGGCTGGATCCCGATGGCTTTATCGAGCTGTATTTCCTGAAATCCTTACTACCAGGTTATCTCTGGATTTTCCCTCTGTCCGATGGCATGGCAAATACTGGTGTCTGGACCAGAAGTGATCTCGTTCGCAGAAAGAAGATTAACCTGGAGCGTGAACTGCAAACAGCTTTACAAACCTTACCTGGGCTGAAAGAACGATTTGCTGATGCTCGAATGGCTGCTCCACCTGTAGGATTCACGCTTCCACTGGGATTCAGGATAAAAAACATCTCCGGACCGCAATACATGCTGGTGGGAGATGCAGCCTCCCTGATAGATCCTTTTACCGGTGAGGGTATAGGGAATGCAATGGTCAGTGGTGCACTGGCCGCAGAGCAGGCAATGCTTTGCACTCAATCAATGGATTTTTCTGAAGCGAGTTTGAGGTCTTACGATTCCCGGATTCAGGCGATTCTGGGTCGAGAATTACTTTTGGGCCGGCGATTGCAGAAACTGACAAGACATCCTCAACTCATCAATCTTATTGCCAATCGTGCCCAACAAGAAGGCATCGTTTTTAAGACACTGACCTCAATGTTCCAGAATCTGGACCGAAGCGAGCGCTCAAGAAGC
>CAZWVF010000061.1:0-15022 GCA_964637695.1 uncultured Gemmatimonadota bacterium
TCGTCACCGCGCCTTGCAGGCCGGGCGCGGCGTCACTCTCGGTACCGACATTTGTCACGCGACATGACACTTGTTAAATCCGGTTCGACATTTTGTCTGGCGACCAGAGCGGCTGTCAGACAAAAGATAATCTAGGATGAAATGAAACTTACGGATATCCTAACCGCATCCAGGATCGACCTCGATCTGGATGCAGGCAACAAGGACGGGGTAATCGAACGCCTCGTCTCACTGGTTGTCACAACGATGAACGACATAGACCACGACACCGTTCTCAAGGCAGTACTCGCCCGCGAACAGTTGATGAGTACCGGTGTGGGCAACAGTGTTGCCATTCCGCACGGCAAGACCAATGCCGTCAGTTCCCTTGTTGCAGCATTCGGTCGCTGCAATGAACCAATCGATTACGATGCCCTGGATGGTCAACCGGTATCCCTGGTCTTCCTTCTGGTCGGACCCGAGGATGCAGCGGGGCCGCATATCAAGGCTCTGAGCAGGATCTCCCGTCTCCTCAGCTACGAAGAGTTCCGCAAACGACTGATAGAAGCCGGCACCCCGGAAGAGGTTCTGGAGGCCATATCAGCCGAGGAGGAGCGACACTTCGAGTTGAATGGCTAGGGCCCGGTCGATGAATATCCTTCAACGGCCTGCCGTCGCGTGGGGTATACTTATCTTATGGGCAGGTGGGATCTGGTTCGGATCCAATCTGAGCATCGGCAGCGAGTCGCCCATCCACTTCTTCGGTCTGGACAAACTGGGTCATGCGGTTGAATTCGGGATCCTGGGTCTGGTTGCAGCCAACGCGCTCTTCACACTGTTAAGTACGGGCGGGTCGATCAGTGGTTCGAAAGCGGAGAGGGAGTCGGTGTGGAACGGGGCTGTTCTGATCGCCGGTCTGTGGGGATGGATTGATGAGATCCATCAGTTCTGGGTGCCCGGACGCAGTACCGATCCCACAGATCTGCTGGCCGATGTAATTGGGGCTGCTGTGGGGGCCTGGATACTGCTACGCTGGTTGCGGCCTGCTGAAAGAACGGAGAGAGTTGCGGAAGTCGAATCATGAGTGAAAACAGGATATTGAAATCCATAAGGGGTACGCGAGACCTGCTCCCGGGCGAGACCGAAGCATGGGATGTCGTCGAGGGTGTGGTTCGGGAAGTGATGGCCATCTACCAGTATCGTGAGATACGCACCCCTCTGTTCGAAGAGACCCAGCTCTTCGCCCGCGGCATAGGTGAACACACAGACATCGTCTCGAAAGAGATGTACACCTTTGAAGACCAGGGGGGACGCAGCCTCACGCTCAGACCGGAAGGTACGGCTCCTGTAGTGCGGGCATACCTCGAGCACAAGCTCGGCGCCCAGGGTACGCTCGACAAGTTCTACTACATGGGTCCCATGTTCAGGCAGGAGGCTCCCCAGAAGGGGAGGACCCGTCAGTTCCATCAGTTCGGCGCCGAGATAATCGGCACCGATGCGCCGGAAGCAGACGCGGAGATTATCCTTCTCTTCCTGGCGGTCATAGACGCCCTTGGACTCGACTCGTGGAAGCTTCATATCGGCTCTCTCGGCTGCCGCGAGTGCAGGCCCGCCTATCGGGAAGAACTGGTGGCTTTCCTGAAGGGTGTGGAGGATCTGCTGTGCGAGGATTGCAGGGGGCGGATCGACACGAATCCCATGAGGATTCTGGACTGCAAACGGGAGGGGTGCCGGCTCGCCACTGCCAAAGCACCCGGCCGGATAAATTTCCTCGATCCTGAATGCAGCCGGCATTTCGAGGCAGTGAAGACTCTGCTGGAGGAACGGAGCGTTCCCTTCACCGTGGATCCGCGCATGGTACGCGGACTCGACTACTATGAGAGAACCACTTTCGAAGTGGTAAATCCGGATCTGGGTGCGCAGGATGCCATTTGCGGCGGAGGCCGCTACGACGGGCTGGCCGAGATGCTCGGCAGTGTGGAGAGGGTGCCGGGGGTCGGATTTGCGGCAGGACTTGAGAGGATAATGCTCGCCCTTGAAGCGGCCGGAGTGGAACTGGAATTCGAACCGCTCTGCGAGGTCGCCCTGGTGCATGCAGGAGAGGAAGCCCGCCGCAGGATGTTCACTCTCTGCGATGTGCTTCGAAGAGCGGGCGTGGCGTGCACGATGGACCTGACCGAACGGTCGGTGAAGGCTCAGATGCGTGAGGCCAACCGGCGCGAAGCCCTGATAGCCCTCATAACCGGAGAGAAGGATCTTCAGGAGAACAACATCACCGTGAAGAACCTGGTTGATGGGGTTGAGGAGAAGATCCCTGTCGAGAAAATCGTGCCGGTTATCCTGGAGCGACTGGAAGCAATGGATGAGGCCGCGATTGACGAAGAGCCTGAGGATCCATCGGCAGGTGATGACGGGGCCGGCCCTCAACAGGGAGAAGCAGCGTGATGGAAAGCGGGTCACCGCCGGGCACTTTCCTTTCTACTTCATACAGGACCCACACCTGCGGTCAACTGAGACCCGAGCTGGCCGGGGAGAAGGTCACTATCACGGGCTGGGTCAACAGCCAGCGCGACCACGGGGGGATCATCTTCATCAATCTGCGCGACCGGTGGGGCGTGGTTCAGGTGGTTGTGGACCCTTCAGATAAGCCCGAAGGAATGGAAGAGGCCAGATCGGCCCGCCTGGAAGACGTGCTCCAGGTCACCGGGGTTGTCCGTCAGCGTCCACCCGAATCGGTCAACGAGGAGATGCCGACCGGCGGATGCGAAGTTCAGGCAGAACGGGTTCTCTTTCTGGCTGAAACCGAAACGCCGCCTTTCGTGATAGGTGAAGAGGCCACTGCCAGCGAGGAGATGGGGCTGAAGTACCGTTACCTCGATCTGCGCAGGCCGCCGCTTCAGTCGAATATCGCTCTGCGTCACCGGGCAGCACGCTCGACCCGCAATTTTTTCGACAGTCGGGGATTCCTGGAAATCGAGACACCCTTCCTGATCCGTTCGACCCCCGAAGGCGCTCGTGACTACCTGGTGCCCAGTCGCATCCATCACGGCCGTTTCTACGCCCTGCCGCAATCGCCTCAGCAGTACAAGCAGCTGCTGATGATGTCCGGATTCGATCGATACGTACAGATTGTCCGCTGCTTCCGCGACGAGGACCTGCGCGCCGACCGCCAGCCCGAATTCACCCAGATCGACATGGAGATGTCCTTCGTGGGCGAAGAGGATGTTATGGAGGTAGTGGAGGCATTCCTGGTGTCGCTTCTGCGTGACATTCATCAGGTGGAGGTAGAGAGTCCCTTCACCCGTTTCACTCTCGATCAGGCGATGCAGAATTACGGGACCGACCGTCCCGACCTCCGGTACGGTCTGGAAATTTCCGACCTCTCCGATTCGCTGAGGGGAAGTGAATTCAGAATCTTCAGGAGCACTCTGGACAATGGCGGGACGGTGCGGGGATTCAGAGTCCCTGAAGCAGGCGAGATCACCAGGCGCGAACAGGATAAGATAGTAGAGGTGGCCAGAGAGGCCGGTGCCGCGGGAGCAGTACTGCTCACTGTTGCCGGTGAAGGCCTCGAAGGTGCAACAGCCAAATTCCTCGGCACGGACGAGCAGACCGCTATTATCAATGAACTGGATGCCGGTGCAGGCGATCTGGCCGTAATTGTGGCCGACCAATATCAGACTGCACTCGCAGCCCTCGGTTCTCTCAGAGTGGAACTCGCCGGGCGATATGACCTGATCCCCGATAATGAGTACAGGTTTGCATGGGTAAGGGAGTTTCCTCTCGTCGAGTGGAGCGAAACAGAGGGGAAGATGATGGCTGTCCATCACCCCTTCACATCCACCACCGACCCCGAAGAACTGATAAGCCTTGCAAAGTTGCTGCCATCGTCTGGCCGGGACTCAGAGGAAGCTCTGCAGTGGCGCAATTCGGTGCTGGCATTGAAGGCAAACGCCTACGATGTGGTGCTGAACGGCCACGAGATAGCAGGTGGGAGCATCAGGAACCACCGGATGGCGGAACAGGAGGCCTGTTTCAAGATCCTCGGACTGAGCCGGGAGGAGGCGGAGGAGAAATTCGGTTTCCTCCTGGGTGCCCTTCGCTACGGAGCTCCGCCGCACGGAGGCATAGCCTTCGGTTTCGACCGCATCGTGATGCTGCTGGCCGGCGCGACCTCACTCCGCGACGTGATAGCCTTTCCGAAATCGACCAGCGCGGTCTCTTTGATGGACAACAGCCCCTCACCGGTCAATCTGGATCAGCTTCACGAATTGGGACTGGAGCTGAAGGCCCCCGAGAAGAAGGATTCTTCCGACGGTCAATAGAGCAACATTCAGGATAACGTTCAGAACAGTCCGGGAGTCTAACAGATACTCAGGAATGAGAAACAATTGAATGCCGGAGACGGGAACAGAGTATTGACTGTGTGCGTAATACTTATTACGGAGGGATTTGTCGGAAAATAAAATAGGGTAAAAGCGATATTTCACAGGCTTTTGCCTTGACTGTAATGGGGGGTTGGGTAGTATAAGTTTCGCTGAAGCAACAATGAAAGAAGTGTACCTTTCGGTACACAAGAACGACCGAATCAAGTTGCCTGCCTGAAAGAGTGTCATCTGGCGCGACTGGATTCCAATAGGTGAGGCATAGGAGGTTGTCCATGGGCAAGGCCCCGAAGCTGGTAGGAACCGGCTTCCTCGCGGTGCTGTTACTGTCGGGTACATTACTGACAGGGTGCACCAAACGACCCAATCCCGAACAGTTATCCCAACTGGAAGAGGCCTGCGCTGCAGCCGAAAAGGCTGAGCAGACTGTACGGGAGAGAGAGGCCGAACTGGAGAGGCTCCGTAGCGAGCTGACCCAGAAAGAGCGTGCTCTACAGGATGTCAATCGCGAGAAGGCCTCTGTAGAAAGCCGTCTGAATGCATTGCGCGGAGAAATGCAGCAGACTCAGGCCGAAATGGATCGCATTAAGCAGGAGAGGGTTGTTCCGCCGCCCCCTCCCGTTAACCGTTGACAGGGAAGGAAATGAGCATGAAAAAGATCAGTGCCGTCCTGTCCGCAGCGGTTATGGGAGTGATGGTTGCAGGTATAGCATCACCGGCCCTCGCGCAGGAAAAGATGACTCTTGAAGAGTGGCAGGCTGCCCTCGACGAATGCAACAGAAGGGAAGCCGCCGCCCAGTCCCAGATCAATGATCTCGATCAGCAGATCGCAGATCTGCAGAGACAGATCAGCGATGTCGATAACCAGATCAGCAGCGTCCGTCAGGACATAAGCGGTCTGAATCAGCAGGTATCCTCGACCCAGAGTGAGTTGACGCAGGTCAAGGAGATCCTGGAGACTGTGCGGTTCCCCGAAATGTACACTGTGATACGGGGTGACTGCCTCTGGAACATCGCTAAGAAAGATTACATCTACAACGACCCCTTCCAGTGGCCGCGCATTTACGAGGCCAACAAGGACAAGATCAAGGACCCTGATCTGATCTATCCAAAGCAGGAGTTCCGGATCATACGTCCCTAGTGCCCTTGTCACGTGACAGGACACTAGGAAAGAATTGGGGTAACAGTTTCAACGCTCTCAGCCGGGAAGCGGAAACGCTTTCCGGTGGGAGCGTTTGCTTATTCCAGCCCCCATTCCCCAATAGATGAACACAGACGATACTGAAAGTACCGATAAGGTTTCCTCAGACGACACGAAGGATCTCTCTGTCGAAAATTCGGGTGGCAATTCCCGGAAATCTGCGGTAGTCAGCACCCTGACCATCGATGTCGACCCCGCTCTCTTTCTGGGGGTTCAGGACAGGAATCTGCGTCTGCTGGAAGAGGCTTTCGAATCTGTAAGCCTGGTAGCCCGTGACAGGGAACTCCGGATCGAAGGACCCGGTTCCGAGGTCAATCGTCTGCTCGATGTTGTCGGCGGCATGTTGATTAAGGTGAAGAACGGGGATGGACTGACCGAAAACGACGTTCGCATCCTGATGGAAGAATCTGATCGTGAGCAGGCGGTTCCGGAGAACTACCAGGACCGCACCGTCATAATCACAAATGCGAAGCGGCGTATCTTCCCCAGAACGGTCGGCCAGCATCAGTACATGCAGGCCGTCGAGACCAATGACATCGTTCTTTCGATCGGACCGGCCGGAACCGGAAAAACATATCTTGCCGTTGCCATGGCGGTCAGGGCGATGCAGCAGCGTGAGGTCCAGCGTATTGTTCTGGCCCGGCCGGCAGTCGAGGCGGGCGAGAACCTGGGATTCCTTCCCGGCGACCTGAGAGAGAAGGTGGATCCGTATCTGAGGCCGCTCTACGATGCACTCTATGAAATGATCCCTCCCGACCGTCTCCGCCGCTACCTCGACAGTCACACCATCGAAATCCTTCCGCTTGCCTTCATGCGCGGGCGCAACCTCAACAGTTCATTCGTGATACTGGACGAAGCACAGAATACAACACCGGCTCAGATGAAGATGTTCCTCACACGCCTGGGAGTGAACTCGAAGGCGATCGTTACCGGGGACATCACCCAGGTGGATCTTCCTTCAGGATCGCTGAGCGGACTGATAGAGATACAGAGTATCCTCATGGCCATCGACGGGATATCATTTGTCTACCTGACAGAGAAGGATGTGGTACGACACCGGTTGGTCCGCGAGATACTGCGTGCCTACCAGAAGAGGGGACTCTGAAGCCTGCAGCCATGAAACTCATCCCGGGAAAAAAGAAAAAAGACGTAACGGAAGGCGACCTGGAAAGGGAGCGCTCCTTCCTGCGCAGCAAGGGTGAGCACAGTGGGGGAGATGATCTCAACGGTGGGGGACGGGTTGGAGCCTGGTATAAATGGGTAATCGGATTCGCTCTTCTGATCTTCATCACACTCCTCTATCCGACTCGTCAGGTATTTATATACAACCTGAATGTCGAGGATATTATCGACGAGGCGATCGTCAGCCCGCTGACCTTCTCGATCAGGAAAAGCGATGATGATCTAAACCGGGAACTGGCTGCCGCCCGTGCCAGTGTGCCTCCGGTACTCGAATTCAATGACAACATCACCGCACGGCAGACGGTTCGGCTCGATACCTTCCTTCAGATGCTCGCGGCCATACCTGTAGAGACCGGACGTGACTCGATGGCTATTCAAACCTTCAGCCGCGCCGTTCCCGAGGTCTCTGAAGAAACCCTTACATATCTCTTCGCGGAGGAAATTGCCGGAAGAGCGCCGGAAAGACGACTGGAACTGGCCACCCTGCGTATCGACAGCCTGCGCCAGGCGACCGAGGAGGTGGTATCCCATCTCTTCTCTCTGGGTGTGGTCGAGTCGCTCCCCCGACTCAGGGAAGAATCATCCGGCACCGTAATTCTGGATACCGGCGAGGATGAGATCGAACAGCGACTTGAGATAGTCATCGATCTAAGGGGTGCCAGGGATGGGCTGGCAGGTCAGTTGAGGGCGCGACTGCCCGGAGCCGATGAACGCCTGGTAAAGGGAGGCGTTGAGCTCATTCAGATCATCCTTACCCCCAATCTCATACTGAATGAACAGCGAACCGAATTAAGGCGCAACGAGGCCGCCGATGCGATACCGATCAACCGGGGTATCGTGCTCGAGGGCGAGGAGATCATAGGTGCTCACAAGAGAGTCACACAGGAGGTGGTCGAGACTCTCGAATCTCTGCAGAGGGCCATGGCAGAGGCGGATGAGCAGAGGGGATGGTGGCCTGTTACCAGAACATGGTTTGCCAGACTTCTGCTGATTGCACTCGTGCTGGGTATTTATACCGCGTACCTGAGGGTCAGTCGCCGTTCGATCCTTGAGGAGAACCGTCAGATCACAACCATCGCGCTGCTGATCGCTGTCGAGATGGCTCTTGCATACCTGCTCAGGCAGACGGGAATATTCAGCACATATATGGTGCCGGTTGCCGTTGCGACCATGCTGCTTACGGTGCTGTTCGATACCGGTATCGGGCTGGTGACGGCGTTCGTTCTTGGTCTGCTGCTCGGATCTGTAATGGGTTTCGATTACCCGATCACCATCATACATATAGCAGCCGGAGCGGCGGGCGTATTCGCGGTCCGTAGAGTCAGGAAACGGAGTCACTTCTATCGTGCTCTGTGGGCTGTACCCCTCATATACGTTTTAGGGATTCTGAGCGTAGAACTGCTCCAGTTGAGCCCAATTCAGGAAGCGGGTGAAGCAGTCGCCTACGGTGTGGCCAACGGAATGTTCAGCGTCGTCGTGGCAATGGGTCTGCTTCCCATTTTCGAAAGCCTCTTCCGCTTCACAACCGATATTACACTACTGGAATTATCCGATCTGAACCATCCGCTGCTGCGACAGCTCGCGATGAAGGCACCCGGCACCTACCAGCATTCCCTTATGATGGGTGAACTGGGAGCGGCCGCGGCGGAATCCTGCGGGGCGAATGCCCTTCTGACCAGGGTTGGAGCCTATTTCCACGACGTCGGAAAGCTGAACAAGCCGGAATATTTTGTTGAGAACCAGTCTGGAAAAAATCCGCATGGCAGGCTGAGCCCGCACATGAGTTCACTGATAGTTGAAACACATGTGAAAGAAGGACTTGAACTGGCTGAGGAGTACAAGCTGCCGGCGGAGATAGGTGCGTTCATTCCGGAACATCACGGTACAATGCCGATGACTTTCTTCTACCTGAGGGCCGTGGAAGAAGCCGAGAACGGCGCGAAGGTCAATGAGGACGATTTCCGGTACAACGGCCCTAAACCGCAGAGCCGTGAAACCGGTATCATCATGCTGGCCGATGCGGTGGAAGCCGCCAGTCGTGTGATGGAAAACCCCAATCCTCGCCGCATTCGAGCTCTGGTAAAGGAGCTGGTAGAACGAAGGTTCAAGGACGGAGAACTGGATGACTGTCCTCTCACGCTCCGCGATCTGCGCCTTGTGCAGGACTCATTTGTAAACAACCTTACGAGCCGCTTCCACCAGCGGATCGATTACCCTGACAAGGATGAAACTCTGAAGAAGGCAGCGGAACGTGAAGCTGCATTAAAACGGAAAGAGAGAGAATCCAATTCCTCTCAGGAGAAAATACAGAAACAGGTGAAGGGGAAGGATAAGCCATGAACAGTTCGGACCGCTCTTCGGTAGAGGTCCGTGTTCACGTGGATGATTCAGAGGACCCTCCCGAATCGAAAAACCTGAATTCGAAGACTGTCGCAGCACTGGCCCGGAAGGTGATAATCGAGGAGGGCCGGACTGAAGGGGAGCTGGACATAGTTTTCTGCGGGGATGGAAAGATCTCCGATTTGAACCGGAAATGGTTCGACCGCGACGGACCGACCGACGTTATCGCATTCAACCTGTCTGAGGATTCCCCGGACGCCGGCAACCTGGAAGGGGAACTCTATATCGATCTTCATCAGGCAGAGCGTCAGGCACCTCAATACAACGTTTCCCTCGATGAGGAGATCCGTCGACTTGTAGTGCATGGTGTTCTGCATCTGGCTGGATATACCGACACCGGCAGTGCCGAGGAAGCCGAACAGATGCTGGAACGGCAGGAATACCATGTAGCCAATTGGACCAGACCGGTTCTGGGAGGAGTCCACTGATGCCGGGCATAACGGTGAATCCGATTCTGGAGTTTCTGGTAATACTTCTGCTGGTTCTGACGGCAGGCGGTTACACAGCGGCGGAAACAGCGGTCCTGACCCTGCTCAGGGCAAGCAGGGCAAAAGAGAAGGAACCGATCGAGCCCGATCTGCTGCCCGAGCTGGAAGAGACGGCCAGGGTGGAGCTTCCCCCTTCAATTAAACGACTTGTCGCGCACCCCGGCAGGCTGACCACTACCATCATGCTGGGCAGACTGGTTACTCGTGTTCTTTCTGTCGGTGCAGCCGCACTGCTTGCGTACCGGTGGGCTTTCGTCTCTCGATCCGGCAATCCCTGGCTCTGGGCCGTCCTGGGTGTTGTTATTACGGTTGTCCTGCTTCTGGTACTTGCCGAACTGCTGCCCCGGATATTTGGAACCCGCAAACCGAAAATGGCCCTGGCCTGGACCATCCCCCTGATCGGCCTTTCGGTACTGATTTTCTCACCGATAACCATTGCTCAGACGAAGCTGCTGCATCGCTTTGCACGTCGCGAGCACGGCGAGCCGGCATTCCTGACTCTTGAGGAACTGAACCGGCATCTCGATGCAAGGGAAGATGCCGGTACGCTTGAGGCGGATGAAAGGGAAATGATCGAGGAGATCCTGGAATTCGGCAAAACAATGGTGAAGGAAGTCATGGTTCCCCGGATCGATGTGAAGGCGATTTCGGTCAATGACGATTACGCCGAAGTCAGAAGTATTGTCGACGAAACAGGTCACTCTCGATTGCCCGTCTTCGATGGCGATATAGACCACGTGATAGGCATCATGCACGTGAAAGACCTTCTCAGGCATCCCGAAGGCGAGTCGGTGCCCCTGCGCCAGCTGGCCAGGAAAGCCCTCTTTGTGCCGGAAACCAAGATGATCGATGACCTGCTGCGCGAATTCCAGCAGTCTCGAATCCACATGGCCATTGTGGTGGATGAATACGGAGGTACTGCCGGGATGGTGACGCTGGAAGATCTCCTGGAAGAGATCGTGGGTGAGATCCAGGATGAGTATGACTCGGAAGTGCCGCTTGTAAGCAGGATAGATCCTGATCACTATTTGGCTGATGCCATTGTCAGCCTCGAAGATTTCCAGGAGATGACCGGTATCGAACTGCCCGAAGATGGATTCGACACCCTCGGTGGATTCCTCTACGCCCTCGAAGGCAAGGTCCCGGAACAGGGACACGTTCTTGAGTGGGAAGACCTGCTCTTTACCATTCGTGAAACCGAAGGCAGGCGGATCCTGAAGGTGGAGATCACCCGAAAGTAACAGGGTTGCCTGGCCATCCTGGAGAATTTTCCGACCAACCTTGACTCTTCAGGTTGGTTCCCTATTTTCAGTAGTGAAACTGCGGGGTGGAGCAGTCAGGTAGCTCGTTGGGCTCATAACCCAAAGGTCGCAGGTTCGAATCCTGCCCCCGCTACCAATTATACCTGCGACGCCGGCTGGTTGCTGATCTGGCCGGCGTAGCTGTTTATGCGGCTTCATGTCGGAATTGAGTTCTACTAACAGCCCCTGAATCGCTTGACACGTTACTCAATTATAGAAAGACTCATTCCCATCAACATTGCCCCCTGGATTGGCATCGAAAGTGCAGAAGTCTGTTATCCGGGTGGGTACGATTGAACAACGAATTCTGCTTATTCGAGGCGAGCGGGTCATAGTTGACGCTGACCTGGCCGAGTTCTACGGCGTGCAAACGAAAAGACTTAATGAGCAGGTAAAGCGGAACAAGGACCGCTTTCCCGATGACTTCGTGTTCCAGCTCAAAGCAGAAGAGAAAGCAGAACTGGTCGCAAAATGCGACCACCTCACAAAGCTGAAGCACTCCAAAGCGTTACCATATGCCTTCACTGAGCATGGAGCGTTGATGGCTGCCAGCGTTCTCAAGACTGAATGGGCAGTGGAAGTCAGCGTGTTCGTGGTGAGAGCCTTTGTGAAAATTAGGCAGATGGTTGTGGAACACAAAGAACTCGCGCAGAGAATCGAGGTGTTTGAACGCCAGTTGGCGGAGCATGATACTCAGATAGTAGCATTGGTAAAGGCTGTTAAGGATCTTCTCAGCCAAAGCCCGTGCCGAGGAAGAGGAGAATAGGCTTTAAACCTGATGAGTCTTAAAGTGTGCGCATATACCTGACAGCCACGCTGTAAATTCAGGTGACACGCAGAACGTTGGGCTGTCCCTGTTCCCCCGGAAAACTCCGTCTGCCTTGAACCGTAACAAGCTGCACGTATTCTGTCTCTGCGCTTCGGTATCTGGAATTTACATCATCTCTATTATCCTTCTGACAATCTCACCAGCATGTAGTGACCATGGAACGGATCCAACCTCCCCGTTTGTCGGCGGGCCCGAGAATCCTGCATCAGACGGCTCGTACACAGGGGCAATCTACAGCGCCAATGGCGTTGCATCCCTGGAGGAAGTGGTTTTAGGAGGGGAAAGACAGTGGATCCTGGTCCGCGGCTATGATGTTAATAATCCCGTCCTCATATTTCTTCATGGTGGCCCAGGAAGTCCGTGCCTCTTTTACTCCAGATATGCACTTGGTGCACTCGAACACGATTTAACCGTCGTGGCGTGGGACCAGCGAGGCTGTGGGAAGTCGTATCGTGATGACATCGATCCCAACTCAATCACGTTGGAACAGATGTTTTCAGACACACTGGAACTTATCAACATGATGAGGACGAGGTTCGGTGTAGAGAAAGTCTACCTCATGGGAATCTCTTGGGGTGCCTTTTTGGGTTCGTTCATTGCAAGGGACAATCCAGAACTACTCCATGCTTACATTGGTGTCGGCCAGCCTGTGCATATCGTGAGAAGTTATGGCATAGCACTCACAACTGCATTGAACAAGGCCGTCGAACTTGGTAACCAGGAAGCGATCAGCGAACTTAGTGCTCTCCAGGCAGAGCCGGATATCCCCTGGAATGATCTGGGAATCCTTACCGACTGGTTGGAAGAATTTGGTTTTGGAGATATGCATGATCTGTCACGTTGGGACGAGATCAGGATCGAGCTCGCGGCTATGCTCACAGAATACACTGAAGAGGACATAGCGAACCTGGACAGGGATGGAATTCTCTACAATTCATCACCACTTCTTCAGGATGAATCATGGTTGCACAACTTGGATCTATTCACCGAAATCCCGAGATTGGAAGTACCCGTATTCTTCATGGCAGGGAGGTTTGATTATAAGACACCGTCGGTGCTGGTCGAGGAATACTACTCCTTCCTGGATGCACCCGCGGGCAAGCAGCTCTTCTGGTTCGAGTTATCAGCTCATGCACCCATATTAGAGGAGGCAGAAACTCTTCAAAACGTGATCATCAACCAGGTCCTGCGTTAAACAGCAGGTTGACATATTTCTCATTCTTGGGAAGACTCAAATTGCTCGAGAACGTGTGTTATTCAGTATATTACGACACGTCCGATTATTATTACGGGACCAGATATTCAATATGAGAAGATTGGACTTCCCAGGATCGACGTACCCGAACTCGCAGTCTTTATGTTAGGGGATAAAGAGCTGGCAATTCACTCCGAACTTCCAGACGATGGTTCAATTGAGAATCCGAATACGGTTTACGTCAGCGTTTTTGTAGACAAACTTGAAAAACTGTGTCGTCACCTGGATACTTCCGGAATAAAATTTTACGGGCCGAAGGATAGCCACTTGGGTATGCAATCAATCCACATTACCGATCCAGATGGCAATCATTTGGAAATACATCAGGAGATTGTACAGTGACACAGGCAGAACGAGATATCCGACGTAAGCTGGCGATATCTTTGCCCGCCCGCCGCGCGACCCGGGTGGATCCGCTGGTGGCGCTGAGGTATGAGTAACGGAATTAAAACAGTCGTACCCCCGAAAAACTCCCTCTACCCTGAACTGTAACGAGTTACACGTATCCTGCCTCTTCTGTTTCAAGTCCTTTTTACCCTCATAAGTAGCATTCAAGAGTGGTTCAATGGTTTACACCGACTGCTTCCCCGTGGAGCGTCGGGTTTTGATCTACTGTATAGAAATGAAAGCGATGTTATTGATCGGATGAAATTATTCGGGGGGACAGCAGGATAGGGGTGCCAACTTCACCTCGAAAAAGCATTGACCTTCCAGGGCACGTTCCGATATGTTGGTCGTTGTCATGACCGATCTCCTGCGTACCAATACCTGTCTCGGTGAGAGCAATCCGCCGCCCACAGGGGCAGGTGCGCGCACTGGAGATCGCTTCTAGACCAGAAAACATCGATCGAAGGACCAACACCTGTCCCGTACGGCCTGGCCGCTGCGGGACTTTCATTTTCGGAAGCGATCGCGCCGCCGGGACGGAAACCGAGAGGACCGAATCATGGCGACGCGCCACGTGGAGTGCCCGGCCGGCTACCGGCCGATCCTGGATACCAGGGAAACACGGAAGGCGATCCGGCTCGCAAGGGAAACATTCGGCAGCGAGCTCATGGACGCATTGAATCTGGAGTCCGTTTCAGCGCCGCTGGTTGTACTGTGCGGCACAGGTGTAAACGACGATCTCAACGGAGTCGAGCGCCCCGTGAGGTTCTCCGTTAGGGGGATTGGTGACGGGAACCTCGAAATCGTGCAATCCCTCGCCAAATGGAAGCGCCTGGCGCTGGCCGAGATGGGATCCGTTCCCGGTGAGGGGATCTGCGCCGACCTCCATGCCATCCGTCCCGACGAAGATCTTGACTGCGTGCACTCCCTCTACGTGGATCAGTGGGAATGGGAGCAGGTCATCCACCCGGAGGAGCGCTCGATCGAACACCTCAAGGCGATCGTCAGCCGGATCTATGCGGCCCTGGTAACCACTGAGGAGGTCCTGGCGGCGGCGTATCCGCTCCTGGGACGGGTGCTTCCGCCTGAACTGACCTTCATCCATGCCGAGGATCTCTATGACCGCTATCCGGATCGGACACCGGGCAAGCGGGAAGACGCGATCGCCCGCGAGAGCGGGGCCGTCTTCGTCATCGGGGTTGGAGCCGCCCTGTCCGACGGGGAACCGCACGACGGCAGGGCACCCGACTACGACGACTGGATCACCCCGAACGGCCGCGGGCGCGGACTCAACGGTGACATCATCGTGTGGCATCCCGTGATCAACCGTGGACTGGAACTCTCGTCGATGGGGATACGGGTCGACCGGACAAGCCTGCTGGAACAGCTTCGTATTCGCGGACTCGAGGACCGATCACGCTTCTCCTTCCATCGCCGGCTGCTTGCGGGGGAACTCCCGCTGACTGCGGGAGGTGGAATTGGCCAGTCCCGCGTCTGTATGTTCCTGCTCCGCAGGGCACACATAGGAGAAGTCCAGGCGAGCGTATGGCCCGAGAGAATCCGGCAGGAGAGCCGGGAACAGGGCATTCCACTCATGTGGAGCGGCTAGGAGATT
>CAZWVF010000062.1:0-14529 GCA_964637695.1 uncultured Gemmatimonadota bacterium
TAAGGTGACTCATTACCGAAAGATAAATCAATTGCCTGATAATATGTAAAGGTGGTTCGGATCAGGAACCGGGCCGACTCCCCGGGCCCGATTACAGGTGGATGCGCTGAATAGGAAAAACCGGCATCGAAGCCGTACTCGACAACAGAACCTTCGAGCAGGTTCAACTGTGGTACTGTCTGCTGCGATTGCTGCTGCTGAGCAGCAGCCCGATTGCCTGCTGACATCAGTAGAAGCAGGGTCGGGAAATGAATAAGAATTGACCTGCTGATTCTGATCATAACTATCTCCTGTAATAATGTGCCCCTCCAGATTAATAACATTTCCCCCCAATAGATATTTGGAATGTTTTGTGGTTATCCCAAGAACTCGATCACTGGAAATTGACTTTTTTCGTCCAGAGCCTGTCGGTCACGTCCTGATTCCGGCCAACCTGTCTTACCTGTCGGCTCGCACCCGGTATTCTGGACAGATCAGAGATTCCGCGGTACATTGATGATCTGGTGATTTAAAAGAAATCCACCCGGTTCAATCTATGTTGCAGGGGGTGTCATCGTGCCGATAGAAACCACTATCGATGTTGAGAGAGATCTGATCATCCGCAAGGTTACAGGAAGGTTCCTCATCGATGACCTGGAGGCTGCATACGCCTATACTTTCGAACATCCAGATTATAAACCTTCGATGAATGCACTGTGGGACCTGCTCGAAGCTGACATTGCAGAAGTAACCAGTGAGGAGTTGACGCAGGTAGTCCAGCTCGTTCAAAGCGTAGCAGATCATCGAGGCAGCGATTATAAAGTCGCGTTCGTTGCACCGGATGAAGTCAGTTATGGAATTACCAGGATGTTCGAGGCCTATGCAAACAATCTTGAGTTTCAGATGTTCAGCTTTCGGAATATGGATGACGCCAGTAGCTGGTTGGAAACCTGATTTCATTTATTGTAATTAGACATCATTCCCTGCCGGGGTGGCGGAATTGGTGGACGCCGGGGATTTGAAATTCGACTCGGCAAATTGATTATTTCCAATTACCTATCCAGACCGAAGGATCTCGCTCGTTGCCGTGCACCGACCATACATCGAATCGATCTGTGTTGTTTATTCCCGGACAGCGATAACGGTAGTGCTGGCCCCACGGGTCAAGGGGGATGCGACCGTCTTCCAATGATTGCGTATAGGGCCAGTTTCCAGACCTGCCGGCAAGCCGGCGGGGTTGTTCGATCAATTCTTCCAGATTGAGTGGATATTCGCCGACATCCTTCCTGAACGCTTCAATCGCTTCGGCAAGTCTCTGTACTGTTGCAGCGGCTGTTTCGATTCTCCCTGCAAAGAGACGTTCCTCCCTTGCCAGGTAATCCTGCATCCAGTCCCAGGTGTTCTCCCAGGGGAGCCTGCGCAGGGAGATCGCGTCCAGGGCCATGTTCAGGCCAGGCTGGCCGGCAGGTTTATCTTCTATATAACGGGTACCTGCCTGCGTGTACGCCACGCCGCGAACACGAGCCAGCGGGTTAGCTCCTATACACTCGAAGCGAATTGTGTAGCTCCCGGGTTCCAGTGAATAGATCCCGACCTTGTTCTCATACCAGGTCCCATAGAGGAAGTTCTCCGGCATATTGAATGTCTGGATGAAGTATGGGTCGTAGAAATCCATGGCAGGGTCCAGGAGCTGTTCGAACCCCGGGCCCGTCATGGTCACTCTCCAGGTCCCGTAATCGCGGAAGAGCATCTGGTAGATCGAAATCGAGTAATCTCCGGCTTCCCCGACCTCTACCGGGACCTCCAGCCACCCACCTATCTTATCATTTTCCACATAGGTCATCGCCTTGCGTGCAGGTCCAGAAGCAGCATTGGTCGATCGTGTGTATTTCCGGCTGAGCTGGATCCCGGATGAAGTTCCAAGCTCATCCAGCATCAAGGTCGTTTCGACGAATATCTCGGGATTCAGCCGCTCCGAGACGGGAGCGAACTCCCAGAACCTGCCGGCCGGTTCCGAGGCGTACCAGAAAGCGACCGAGGAGAAGACGTCGGGGCGGTACTTGAAATCCCAGGTCACATCTTCGCCGGTCGCGGGATCTGTAATCGCAGCATAACTGCGCCGTTCCATCTCAACTCTCAATGAACTCGTGAATGTGACGGGATCGGCGATGTGCCACCGGTAGGCGGTGACCCTCTGATCGAGCCCCTTTGGCTCGTAGATGGTGAGTCCGGCCCTGAGATTGGTGAATAGACGGTGGTTCCAGGCATCGGTGAAGTAGTCCTCCATTCCCGTCCCGACCACGGAGGGGATCTCCTCTCCGTCGATGTAAAACCGGTCATCCGATTCTCCCAGCCAGCTCCCCATCGAACTGTGAATGGAGAGCACGGTGCCTACATAGTGACCCCGTCCCTCTATCTCAGCGATAGTGTAGGGAGAGAAAGGCTCGACAGGGAATTCCTGCCGGTATCGTGCATGGAAGTAAAGGGTTTCAGGAGGAAGTGAATCGAATTTGAGCCAGTCAATATAGTAATAACAGGAAGTCACCCGCTGGTCTGATTCATTCGTGACAGTCAGGCGGGCCTTCTTTTGGAACGGCATGCGCCAGTAGGAGTTGAACGCACGTCCGTAAGAGGTTACCTCGACAGGCAGCGAACTGACATTCGCGCGCATCCCATTGCCGGCTGCGAAGAAATCACCGATCGGTGTCTCAACGGAAGGGACCCCGGAATCGTCCCAGTAGAACCTGAGGACGAGAGATCGGGTGAAACGTCTGTCGAGTGCACCGATCGTAAACCAGATATGGCGGATCTCACCCGGACCATCCAGTTCGGCAAGTGTAAGGGTTTCGCCCGGGGCTATCGGTCTGGAGTCCCGGTTGGATTCGGGATCGAAGAGCCCGCTTGACGAACGCATGCGCCGTCCATCGATGGCACGCGTTATCCCGGAGAGGTCCTGCGCGAGAGTACGGGGGTGATCAGAGAAGAAGAGAGCCGCACTACCTGCAATCAGACAAATGATCAGCCTGCCATTCCCCTTTTTCACGGATACCTCCTGCTGTTAATGACTTCGAGTTCCTGCCCCTCGGTCAGCGTCAGCCTGTCGAACTGAAGTACAACCCGGTCGTTCCTGATTTCGACACTGCATTCCTGCTCCCGTCCATCCACTCGAACTGCAATACCGGATCTTTCAGTTATCCAGCCGGCTGGAATGGTCAGCGTGTTCAAACACAGCGAACCCCATTTGATATCGATACGATTGATCTGCCTGTTGTCGTCCTGAATCTGGACCAGGCTGCCCCAACCCTCCGCAGCGGTAAATACGCATTTGAAGTTATCGGGGTTCAATCGTGGTGCGAAGCTCAGCCGACCGGTCGGCCCGTGATATTCGAAACCGCAGATGCCTGTCAGAACACCCCAACCGGCCATCGCTCGTGCATAATGGTCCCCGCATTCGATCTCGTTCCAGGGATTATGTTTCGACGGGTGATAGCGCTCATGGATCCCCCGGCATATTGCCAGCGCTTCCGTCAGCATTCCCTCCCAGGCCATGTGTCCGGCGACCTGGTACTCGATCCCCGTCCATATTTCATTACGGTAACGCGTTGACTGCTCACCAGGGTGTCTGCTTCGGGGCCACGTACATGTGAACAGACCCGCCTCTCCCGGATAGGCATACCACCGATAAGGTGCGTGTGCTTCGTTATGCGGACCCACGTCGGGAGCCCAGCAGTAATCCCAGATCGCTTTCAGCGCCGAACGTACCATGTCCTGCGGATAGAGATAACCCAGACCGACCTGATGCGCCCAGCCCTGCCCTATCATCTGATCTGCCAGACATCCATCCCCGTACTGCCATCGGGGATGTTCCTGAAGATCCACATCCTGGATGAAGTACTCTCCGTTGAAGAGTCTCTCAACCGAGATTTTCCCGCCGCTTTCAAATACCGCCCGGCATTCCTCCGCAAAATCTTCGTCACCGACCTCCCGGGCCATTTCCTCTGCAGCTCTCAGGGCTCCAAGGTAGAATGAACCGACCATCGTGTTGGCCCCGTAATAATCCTCATCGTAGGTCTGGTGCTGCTGACCCTCCAGTATTCCATCCGCGTTGCCGTCCTGATCGACCAGGAACTGCATCGCCTTGCGGATATTGTCCCAGTTCCGGATCAGAAAATCATCATCAATGCAAAGCTGGTGCTCGCGGTAAGCCTTCAACAGATAACCGCCCTGGGCATCACCAGCCCAGCGCGAATAGTTCTCCCCCCGGAATCCTATTGAGCCGTCTTCGGCATGAAAGCCGACACCCGCCTTGAAATCCTGCATCTCCCGAACCGATCGTTCCAGTTCCGGGAAGAGTCGCGCCATCGCATGCTCGTAGTTCCAGACATGCCCGCAGGTGCCCCGGCAGCAGCCGCATCCCTCCCAACCCCAGAATCGGCCATTGCGCCACCACTGGCATGTGGCGCTGGCCAGATTCGCCACCGTCGAATGCAGACGATCCAACAGCCACCAGGGCAGAGTGGAATCGTAGTAAGTATCGTGCCAGAGCCGTGTTTCGCTCGACAGCCGGTCAAAACCGCCGGTTATGTAACGGGCTACATCGGTCGCGCTTTTGAATCTGTTCGCGTAGTAATTGCCCACGAGGTTGTTACCCCGCCGCATATTGGGCATGCACCAGCTGGTCACGAATGTGACAGTCTTCTCCTCACCGGCCTCGAGGATGACCTTTCGTCCCACCATCCCCAGCAGCTTTTCATCAAATGCCCGACTCACCGCGGGATCTGATCCGGTACTGCCGGCCCCGGCCTCGAAAATGCTTCCCGGCCTGCCGCCCGGCAGCGAAGAACTGAACAGAACGTTCTCAGTACTCAACACCGACAGGGCCATCGTACCGTAATCTGATTGAGTCTCCAGTTCCCCCCCGTCACCGGCCATCAGCTCATCCCGAAATTCGATCTGATCGATATTGACATGTCCCCACCCGCCCGATGCACTGTCTACGATCTCTATTCGCCCCTGCCTGCCGGAAAACTCCCCGACATCCCAGTTATGTGCCTGTAGATATTCATTATCCCTGCCGGTCGCCGTTCGCACTGTTTCATCATCAACCAGAAGATTGATGCAGGTCTCTCCCTCGTGAGACCCGCCGCCGATGAGAAAACTGATGTATCTCCGCTCGATCGTGAAAATGGGTGAGACGAGTCTTCCATGGGGTCGATCCCCGTCGATGAAAGTGTTTACCAGGCCCCTGCCCCTGAAACCGCTCACAACCTGCTGTCCGGGCAACGTCCCCGGCGCCGGGCCGTCTCCGAATGCCTCTCCCTCAACCTTCCATTCTCCATAGTTGCCGCCTTCGAAGTCAGCGAAGACAACCGGGGGAAGGATGTCTTCCCTTCTGCCGGACAGATCGGCGCTGCACAGAAGCGAGGTTACTCCATCCGATTTTTCAATGGAGTTCCGCCTCAACAGTCGATCGGCGAACATGCCTTCACTGTGTCTCGAGACAACATTCTGCAGCCAGCCGGCTATGGTCACCTCTACCTTATCGGCTGAGCCATTCTGAAGGGTGTAGTTCATGATCGCAGCCGGCAGAGCTGAGTCGGGCGCATTGAGAGGAATGAACGGAGAGAATGCTTCAAGTTTGATATCTACAGGCAGGCAGCCGTCAATGAATTCCACGTATCCAATCGGATACTCACCGCAGAACCGGACGCCTTCGAATCCACTGCGATCCAGAGTGCGGGTGATTGTCTTTTCGCCGGTTTTTATCTGCAGGGAAAAGCCGTGATCTACAGCCGGAGCCTCGACAAGACTGCTTCTGCCGGCGATAACCGTCGGCTTCCGTCCGACCTGGTAATTAACCCGCCCGATCCCCGTGTTGTTATTCTGGTTGAAGATATCCCAATAAGTCAGCCGGCCATCACCTGTCAGATAGACCTGGCCGGCACATATCCCCCCGACCGGCATCCCGATCGTTTCCAGTTCGCCGCCCTCAAACCAGCTCCTGCTCCCTCTGTTGAAGAGCATCCGAATCCATTCCGGTCTCAACTTCTTATCGACCGGTATGAAGTGATCTATCGTGTCCTGCAGATAAAAGGGTCCCGCGATCGCTCCACTGCCCAGAGAAACACCTGCCGCCGCTGCTCCCGCCGACCTGATGAAAGTCCGACGATCAATACACCAGTTTCCGTTCTCATCTGCATTGCACGAACAATCCGACCCGCGATCACCATCTCTCTCGATCATCAGCCCGTCCTCACTTCAGGAATTCTTTGACGTTCATTTTCGTGATGGTTGCAGTTGGAAGAGTGACCTTCTCGCCGGGAGTGATTTCCCTGCGCCCCTCCAGTATGTCGAGCGCGATCTCGAGCCCGACTTCACCGGGAGTGGGATAGAGGAATGTGGCGGAGAGAACTCCGTTCTGCACCCAGACGCATCCTTCTGCTGGAAGCCCGTCGATACCGAGGAAATAGATCGTGTTCTCGACTCCCTGCTCCCTGGCCGCCTGATAAGCTCCATACGCCATGGGATCGTTGTGGGCATAGATGATGTCGATATCCCTGTGGATCTGCAGGGCATCCTGGGCTATCGCCTTTCCCTTATCCAGCTTCCAGTCTCCATCCAGGCCCCCGAGTATCTCGATACCCGCTTCCCTGTTGACTATCTCGTGGAATCCGTCCCGTCTCTCCTGGGCAGGAGTGGAGGCCAGTGAACCGCAGATTTCGTAGATCTTTCCAGCCGCGTTCCCCGGTCCACCGAGGAGCTCGACGGCATACTCACCGGCCGCGCGCCCGATGGCCAGATTGCTGGCCCCGACGAATGCTGCGTAGCCTTTGTAGGTTGTATCCCGATCCAGGACGATCACAGGAATACCTGCTTCGGCAGCCTCCTGCAGGGCCTTCGAGCAGCCCGAGGCTTCCTTGGGAGAGATCAGGATGGCGTCCACCTGCTTGGAAATGAATATCCTGATGTGCTCCACCTGATTCTCGGTCTTGTCGTCGGCGTCGAGCACGATCAGCTCGACCTTATCCCCATACTCCAGCGCCTTCTCCCTCAGTTTTTCGTTGAAGACGACACGCCACGGCTCCTTGACGGTCACCTGGGAGAAACCGATCACCCACTTCCCATTCCCTGGAGCTTTCCCGCACCCGGCAGTCAGAACCAGTATGGGCAGGAGAATCATGAGAGATAGAGATATGAAAGGCGGGATTTTCAAACCGGTGGACCGGCCGTCCCCGTCAGATGAGAATGCGGTCTTCGATCCGTTCTCCATCCAGTTCCTCTGTTTCTATTGCAGTTTCTTCGGTTTTATTCCGCGCAGCCACCAGAGCAGTGTTCCCTCCTGCACCAGTACCGCTCCGATAATTATCACTCCCTTCAATATGTCCTGCACCTCGCTGGGCACTTCCTGGAGGTTCAGGATATTGCCCAGATAACCGAGTATCAGGACACCTACCATCGTTCCTGTTACGGTTCCCCTGCCACCCATCAGGTTCGTCCCGCCGATGACCACGGCTGCAATGGCATCCAGTTCCCAGGTTGCACCCGCATCAGGTTTCCCCTGGGTATAGGAGGCACAGTAGAGCACACCGGCCAGGGCCGAAAGCCCCCCGCAATATCCGTAAACCATCATCTTCACCCTGTCGACATTCACACCGGACAGTCTGGCCGTCTCCTCATTGCCCCCGATTGCATATACGTGCCGTCCGAATCTCAACCTGGTCAGGATGAAATGAACCATTAACACCGCTGCCAGGAAGAAGAGGGCCGTCACGGGAAAAACCTTGATCCCGAAAAGAGAAATCTGGCTGCTCAACAGGTCGAAGCTCGGCGGGGCCACGCTGGCCGTGCCCTCTGCAGTATATCCGGCTGCCTGGTAGTAAACAGGGTGGATCTGGCCTCCCTTGCCCGCGGTGAACTTTGCCAGTCCCACCGCTGCGCTCATCATGCCCAGTGTAACTATGAAGGGCTGGATCTTCCCTTTTGCGATTATCACTCCATTGACGGCTCCCAGGAACACCCCCAGAACCGGCACCAGGATAAGGACCGCGATTGTGGAAAATCCGGTCGACACCTGCGAGCTGCACCACAGGCCCGCTGTCACGGCGAGCACTATCCCGATAAGCAATCCGGCCAGCTTCGATCTTCTCTGATCCAGGCCGCGGTGCGAGAGCAGCATGGCGCTGAGAGAGTACCCTGCGAACAGGACCAGGAGGATGAAGAGAGGTACGGTCAGCGATGTCGCCCTGGTCCAGCTCCTCTCCATCAGGAGCATGGCGCTGACTACTGTTGACAGGGAGAGGATGCTGCCGACTGAGAGATCTATCCCGGCCGAGATGATAACCAGAGTCATGCCGACGGCCGGCAGGGCGATGATCGAGACCCTCCCGAGCACGTTCAACTGGTTGTAGAGGCTCAGGAAGGTCTGCCCGTTCAGGGCGACCCCCCCCAGGAATATGATTATGAGTCCAACAAAGGGACCGATGCGGCGTACCATTTCCTTCCTTTCATTCTCAGGCAGCCGGTGCCGCGGCACTCAGGATCTTCTCCTGGGTTGCGTCCTCGCGATCAAACAGGGCGGAAACCCTCCCCTCTCTCAGAACCATGATCCGGTCACAGATCGAGAGCAGTTCAGGCAGTTCGGAGGAAGTCATGACTATCGTGACACCCTGTTCGGACAGCTTTGAAAGGTGCTGATAGAGCTCGTGCTTGGCTCCGACATCGACACCGCGTGTCGGCTCGTCCAGCAGGATTACACTCGGTTTCACAGCCAGCCACTTACCCAGCAGTACCTTCTGCTGGTTGCCGCCGGAAAGAGATTCTATCGGATTCCGGAGATCGGCGACATCTATCGACAGGCGGTCCACGTATTCTTCGGCCAGTGCCCTCTCCCTGTCTTTCGAAAGCATTAAGAAGCGCATGATTTCTTTCAGGGCGGCAAGGGTCATGTTCTGTTCGACGTTCATGCTCAGAACGAGTCCGTTCCCCTTGCGATCCTCGGTGATCAGGGCGATCCCGGCATCGATCGCCTTCCCGGGGCTGGATAGATCGAGCCTCTCACCTTTGAGCTCCACGGTACCTGTTGTGTGACCGGCTGCCGCTCCAAACAGTGATTCCATCAGTTCAGTCCGGCCCGAGCCCAGCAGGCCGGCGATGCCGAACTGTTCACCGCGCCTTACTTCGAAGGAGATCCCCTCCAGCAGCGGTCTGCCGGCCGGGTCGGTATCGTCCCTCGAGAGGTCCTGAACACGCAGGATGATCTCTTCGCCCGGTTCTCCCTCTTTCACGAAGAACTGCCTGAAGTCCCGACCCACCATTATGCTGATCAGTTCCTGTCTCGATATTTCATCCGATGTCATCAAACCTGCAGTTTTGCCGTCACGCAGGACCGTTACCCGGTCGGCGATCTGGAAAAGTTCGCCAATACGATGCGAGATGAAGACGATCGAGACCCCTTCCCGGCGCAATTTTCTGACAACTGCAAACAGGACATCCGTCTCCGCTTCAGAGAGTGCCGAGGTAGGCTCATCCATCACCAGCAGACGGGCATCGAGGGAGAGAGCTTTCCCGATCTCCACGAGCTGCCGACCCCCGATGCGAAGCTGCGAGACCGGGGTCGTCACCGGCGCGTTGAAATGGAGTTCATCCATTATCTCCTGCGCCATCCTGTTCATCAGCTGATAGTCGATCACATCACCGAAGCGGGTGGGCTCCCTGCCGAGGTAGATGTTCTCGGCCACGGTGAGTTCAGGCACCAGGTTCAGCTCCTGGTATATTATCGCTATCCCCGCCCTTTCGGCTTCCCGCGTACTGCGGAAGCGAACCTTTTCACCGTCGAGCAGGATTGTGCCCCTCCAGTCGGTATGTACCCCCGCCAGGATCTTCATGAGCGTGGATTTACCGGCCCCGTTCTCCCCGACAAGCGCCATTATCTCGGATGGAAGGACTTCGAAGTCGACTCCGTGGAGGACCTGCACCCCGGAGAACTCCTTCTCGATCGATTCCATCCGCAGAAGGGGATTCACCTTCCCTGCTTCCTCACGGTTCCGCAAAAGCTGACTTTCATACCCAGGGCGTCAGCCATTGCGGCTTTTGCGAACATGGCCCTGTCAGCCGATTCGGGACTTCTGGCGTAGACGACCTGGATATGGTTCGATTTATGCATGGCCATCATCTGATCACGGCTGACTCCGTACAGGACAGCATGCATGATCGGCCACTGGGGCGTCGTCGAATCCCATCGGCGCTGTGTCTCCTTTGCGGGCAGCTCCACTACCCCGGCCCGCCCGATATCCATATTCAGTCGATCCTTCTCAACATAGATACGCGACCAGACGATCTCGCCCGGTTTGCTGATCCCCTTGATAGTACTGCCCCCCAGGCGGAAGTACATGGGAGGCTGCCTCATTCCTGTTGCCCCTGCCCAACCGCCGGTGAGGTGCGAAGGCGGAACGGCCCCGCTGATCTCGAATACCCATACGTAATCATCGGTCGTCCCCGAGCGGTCCCAATCACCCCAGCGTATATCGTGGAGCGTATTTTCAACCGGCTCTCCCATCGCCCTGTGGATGCGGAATGTCATCAGGCCGTCGAGGCCCGCGCACTCGTCCACCTCATTGAAATGCGGAAGAGGGTTGCCCCGGTAGAGGATGCGACCCCTGGCGTCTTTCACAGGCGGACGCCTCGAGTCGTTGAGCATTCCCTCGGCAAGGTCAGAGGCGGGGAGGCAGTCCTTCAGGCCCTGCTGGTACTGGATCCCGATAGCGTCGCAGCCGAACTCCCCTGCGATCCGCAGTACCGCTATATACATTTTGCACTGGGTCAGGACCTGTTCTCTCGTCAGGTCGGTCTCCCCGTCCGGTCCGAATCGGAACTTCATCCCGGCCTTGCGGATCCAGCCGTAGACTGCCCTGGCTTCGGCATCAGGCACCTGCATGGTGTCAGCGAACAGAGCCGATTGACTCAGGCGTTCCTTGTATACACCGGTGGGATTCAGCAGGTGGTCGGGGATTATCGCGTTGTACATCCCCATGCACCCTTCGTCGAAGACCCCCAGTATCGCCTTCTCCCGCTGAAGCCGGGCGGCCAGTGCCTCGCCCAGCCTGCGCTCACGTGCAGGTATCTTCACCTGTTCGAACCCTCTGACGTGATCGAGCCTGTGTCTGACGCTGCCTTTATCGAGCCAGGTCTTCAACTTCCTGTTGAATGCCTTATCACTGAAGTCCTCGCTCCAGAGTGTCGAGTATCTGACATTGGCTTTCGCAAGGGAGCCGTTCAGGTTGAGCATCCCGACCAGACCCGGCCACTGCCCCGACCAGTTGGCTGCCGTCAGTATCGGACCTCTATGACTCATCAAACCGGGGAGAACGTGATGGGAGTACTGCCAAACGGCTTCGGCTACAATCAGCTTCGCGTCCGGGTCTATCCCGGCGAACACCTGCATGCCCTCCTTCTGGGATCCTATGAAACCGTGCTTCCTTGAAGGTCTGTACTTGTGGGCGCGGATGAGTTCGTAACCGCACGATTCGACTGCCGACCCGAGAGACGACTCCATTTCCGACTGTGCTTTCCAGCAGACCTGGTTTGCCGATTCCCGCAGATCACCGCTTGCGACAAGGACCACCTGGTTCTCACGCATCTTCTTCGGCCTGTCCAGCCTTGGGATGTCATAATCCGCCATCTGTATCCCCCTTATTCACAAAAACTACCTGTTCCAGATATCGGCCGTCCGTGCTTCCAGATCCGGCATGTCGGGCAGCGGAGCGCTCGGAACCGGCTCGTACCAGAAAGTCGCGGTCGACCAGTCGTCCTGTCTCTCGTAGAGACCGCGGTCCCAGCCTATCTGCTGTATGGTGATCCGGCATTCCTTTTTCCAGTATATGGGATCGGGAAGATGCCACCGATACATGGAGATATATCCTTCCTGGTTAAGGCTGCACCCGTTGTAGAGGAATGGCGTCTGCTGCATGCCGTACGACAGGCAGACGTAGTCCTCACTGCCGGTTCCGCAGATGGTTGGGAACTCGGTATCACCGTCCATAAAGATCTTGATCTCTCCCTCGCCCCACCAGTGGGCGGTATCGAGCGATCGGATGCCCATCACCGCCCCGATATACCGGCCCTTACCCGTCCTTTTCGGGAGGAGAATGAAGTCCTCCTTCATCGTGGTTGGATTATCCCGGCGAAACAGGACATGCAGCCGGCCTACATCGCGCGGGTGCCTGTCGCCGATCGTGTAGTCGATCTGGTAGTAGAGGGGCATTACTCCCTCTCCTTCGTTGGTAAGGGTTATCCTCGCCCTTTTCGTAAAAGGCATCGGAAGCCAGATGTTCATGCCGGCGTTCCGGCCGAGAGAATGTACGGCAGAGTCATATGCTTCCACCTTGCCGTGAGCGAAGCCCATGAAATCGCCTATCGGGCTTTCGATACTCGGATATTCCTGGCCGTCCCACCACACCCGTATCACCATGCTGCGCAGGTTTTGCGGCGAGCGGTTTGTGGTCATCCATATATGCCTTATGGTCCCCATACCCTCGATGTCACACAACTGGACCGTTTCACCGCCCTCGATGTTCTTCATGGGAGCGCCTTTCCTGCCGGCTCCCAGACGGCTGGCTTCCTGACCACCGGCGCCCCTGGCACCTGTGGGGTTTTCGAATGAGATCGAGCGCGACTCGAGACCTGTATCGAGCTGGTATGGTTCGTTCACGAGATCGTTTGCCTGTGTTCGATAGCCGCTGCATGCAGAAAGGCAGATCCAGACAGGGATGAGCAGGGAAACGGAGAATCTGATTAGAGTCTTCATGGGAGGCACCTCCAGAAGATCGATATCGATGGGCTTTCGACCGGGTGAGTCCCGGAGCGGGAATCAGTTCCGGCAGTTCCTACACTGTTCAGTTGAGTTTACCTCAGACAGGGGATGATGCAAACCAGTACACCCTTCCGCAATTACGCTTGCATTCGAGCGCCGATGCATGACCGTAATTAAGGAGCGGCGCACTGGACACTTTTGCCCGGCTCTGTGTACGTTTAAGGTCCTTCACTGAACAACCCAGCCACGGCCTTTCATTATCTGAAGGGTGGAGGAAGTGATGAGTACGGAAAGAATGGTGATCGGTGTCGACTTCGGAACTGATTCTGTCCGGACGGTCATCGTGGATTCGGCGACCGGCGATGAAGTTTCGAGTGCCGTCCACCAGTACATGCGCTGGAGTGAAGGCAGGTACTGCGATCCGGCAAGCAACCAGTTCCGGCAGCACCCGATGGATTATCTGGAGGGCATGGAGAAGACAGTTCGAGAAGCTCTCGAAAAAGCACCTCCCGGAACAGCCGACAGTGTCGTGGGTCTTACGGCAGACACAACAGGATCGACTCCGGTCGCTGTAGACCGGAATGGAACTCCACTCGCTCTGACCCCCGGGTTCGAAGAGAATCCTGCCGCCATGTTCATGCTCTGGAAGGATCATACATCTGTAGTCGAGGCAGATGAGATAAACCGGACTGCCGGAAACTGGGGCGGCGAGAACTTCACCAGGTATGTCGGCGGGATCTACTCCTCCGAGTGGTTCTGGGCGAAGATCCTCCACGGACTGCGAACCGACGGGAAGGTACGGGAGGCCGCCTACTCCTGGGTGGAACACTGTGACTGGATCCCGGCATTGCTGACCGGGAACACCGATCCCCTGACCCTGAAGCGGAGTCGCTGCGCTGCAGGGCACAAGGCAATGTGGCACTCTGATTTTGGCGGGCTCCCATCCGAAGAATTCCTGGTGAATGTGGACCCGCTCCTCAAGGGACTGCGTGACCGGCTTTACACCGATACCTGGACCGTTGATACGGCAGCCGGAGATCTCTCACCTGAATGGGCCGACCGGCTCGGTCTGCACGAAGACGTCACCGTCGGCGTCGGGGCCCTGGACGCCCACCTGGGGGCGGTCGGTGGAGAGATCGCTCCATATTTTCTGAGCAAGGTAATGGGCACTTCCACCTGTGATATGCTGGTGGCTCCGATGGAAGAGATGGGCGACCGGCTGATTCGCGGTATCTGCGGGCAGGTGGACGGATCGATCATTCCCGGTATGCTGGGAATGGAAGCGGGTCAGTCTGCCTTCGGAGATATCTATGCATGGTTCAGGCAGCTCCTCATGTGGCCGATCGACCACATGCTGTCTCAGTCCGGTTCGACAGGTAACGTTCTGCCGGAGGATACCCTCCGGGACCTGACTGCCGGGCTCATTCCCACCCTCTCCGCCGAGGCTGAGAAACTGCCTCCGGAAGAAACAGGTCTCGTGGCACTCGACTGGCTGAACGGCAGGCGCACACCCGATGCCAACCATATGCTCAAGGGTGCAATAACAGGACTTACTCTGGGTTCCGACCCCCCGCGGATCTTCCGGGCTCTTGTTGAGGCGACTGCATTCGGAGCAAAGAAAATCGTTGAGCGTTTCATTTCGGAAGGAATACAGATCCGGGGGATTATCGCCCTGGGAGGCATCCCCAAAAAGTCTCCCTTCGTGATGCAGGTAATCGCCGACGTCCTGGATATGCCGATCA
>CAZWVF010000063.1:0-4160 GCA_964637695.1 uncultured Gemmatimonadota bacterium
CTCAGTAGATATTCTACTCATCCGGAATATCGAGTCGACACAGCGCAGGGCCCGGCCGATCCCGGGTCAAGACTGCAGATGTCTCTGCGAATCACGTTTTATGGTGAGGATTGCTTCAAATGAACCTATGATTTAATCAGGCATCGGAACTATTCATATCGGGGATGTGAAATCATGAAAAAACTGGCACTCCTTTCTCTCTGTTCCTTTCTGTTTCTGCCGGGCTGTTTCGACATAGAAACAAATCTGGTCATAGAGGAAGATCTCTCTGGAACAGCCGGGCTGTCCATCACAATGGATATGGAACCGATGGTGTACGTTATGGCGTCAATGTCGCGTTCTTTTTCCGGTGAAGAAGGTCCTCCGACAGAGGAAGATCTGAACAAGGCCCGCCAGGACATAATCGAAGGGATGGAGGGGGAAGACAACCTCTCAGATGAAGCGATGCGCAGGGAAGCCGAAGAGGAGCTTCCGGAGGGTTTTGAACTGCTGGAGATGACACTTGTGCGGGAGGGTTTGATCACCAGGGTCGATTACCTGGTTCGTTTCCCCCATATAAACCGACTGCATGAATTGAAGCTGAGTAAACCGGGCAAGGCAGAGGGTGAGATGCCGGGGGAACCGTCGGCCGAGGATTTCAAGGCTCTATCTGAACCATTTGCGAATTTCCAGCTGATGGATGAGGGAGACACATATCTGCTGAAGACGAAGGTGTCCAATCCGGTGGATGAAGCCAGAGAGGGCGGGATGGGTATGGAGGGAATCGATGAGATGCTCGAGAACATCTTCGCAAATCTGATGATTGCGATGACCATACAGGTACCGGGAGAGGTGATCGAACACAATGCCACACGGACGGAGGGGAAGAACCTGATCTGGGAATTCAACCTGGAGACGCTGCGCAGCGTGACCGTGTCAGATCTGGAATACCTGATGGTGCGTTTCAGGAAATAGTCAGGTTGAGATCAAGGGCGTACAAGGGGAAAGAGCTCAGATTCTGTTCGACCGTTCACCATTATATCTGCGATCCTTGCGACTATTTCAGGATGTGATGCGGCCACATTGTTCTCTTCGCTGATATCATCCCTGAGGTTGTAGAGTTCGATATCCCTGTCGACCCGCAGGCGGACCGCCTTCCAGTCGCCCATGCGGACCGCCTGTTTCCTGCCGTGTTCCCAGTACAGGTACTCATGCTCGACCTGCTCACCGGTCCGTCCGAGAAGGGTCGGCAGCAGTGATATGCCGTCAATGTCGGTCGGTGTCTCCACTGCGGTCAGTTCGGTGAATGTGGGGAGGAAATCCCAGAAGGCCGAAATGTGGTCATTGACCGAACCAGGTTCTATCATGCCCGGCCAGCGGGCGATGAGGGGGACGCGGATTCCGCCTTCGTAAAGATCCTGCTTCAATCCCCTGAATCCTGCAGCGCTGTTGAAGAATGTAGAGTCGGTACCTCCGTTAAAGGTCGGACCATTGTCACTGGTGAAGATGATCATGGTGTCTTCGTCGAGTCCCAGCTCTTTCACCAGCGAGACTATCCTGCCTATCTCCCTGTCCATTCTGGTGATCATGGCGGCATATCCGGCCCTCGGGGTTGGATGAGGCAGGTAGCCACGTTCTCCCTTGTATGGTGTTTCGGGGAATGCTCCTTCATATTCTTTCAGGGAATCTTCCGGAACCTGAATAGAAACATGAGGCACCGGAAAGGGCAGGTAGAGAAAGAAAGGATTGTCTCTGTTCCTCGATATGAATTCGAGGGCCTCCTCAATCATGTAATCCATCGAATACTGTTCACCCGAGTACTCCTCGTAGGAACTTCTGTCATAGGGGTCTCTATCTTCAGGGAGTCTCTTGTTCGCACGTAAATATTTGTTCCCCTCCAGTATGTGCTTCTCCCCGTTTCTCCACAGATGGGTTGGATAGTAGTTGTGAGCCACTCTCTGGCAGAGATATCCGTACCAGTGGTCAAAACCCTGCTGGTTCGGTGCTCCGGTGCTGCCAGGGCCGCCCAGCCCCCACTTCCCGATCGCCCCGGTTGCATATCCTGCCGATTGCAGGAGTGTTCCTATCGTTACGGTTCCTGGCAGCAGGGGGCGCTGACCCTCCAGCTCCGGATCATTCCAGACATCTCCCCGCTCCGGCATCTCATCATTGTTTCTGATGTATGCGTGACCCGTGTGTTTTCCGGTAAGGAGAGTGCAGCGTGAAGGAGCACAGACCGGACTCCCTGAATAGTGCTGGGTGAATCTCATTCCTTCGGCTGCCAGCTCATCGATGAAGGGAGTTCTGATTTTCTGCTGGCCGTAACAACCTAGTTCTCCATACCCGAGATCATCGGCAAGGATGAAAATGATATTCGGCGTGTTCCGCCTGCCCGGTCTGCCGCACGATTGGAGCCGGGGCAGAGTCATAGCTGCTGCTCCGTATCCAGCGGTTCTTAGAAAACTCCTGCGATCGATTCTGCCTGTCATATCCACCTGCTGTAGCCGGGGATCTCTGATCCCGGCAGGGGAACAGCAATTGCATGATCGGAATTGATCTTAACGGGAATTCGGCGGTCGATTACAGAAGAAAGGATCGCAGGACGGGTGGGCGCCCCCTCCCAGGAGGGAAAAGTGGGAGAGGGCTCCCGGTTCGGTGCGCCGCCTGGCAACTGCGGAACGGTGCACCTAGGAGCCTGTCGGAGTAAGCCACCGGCTGCGGTCTGCGCCGGCAACCGGCCGACGGCGTTGGCTTTCGCCGGATGTCCTCAACGTAGCACAGTGGCTACGTTTCCGGGCCTCCGGCTCAGCCGCCTGGTCGGGCCGGCGCCAGAGCAAACCTCGCGTTCGCCGGTTACTCCGACAGGCACCTAGACAGGAAGGGCTTCGCCTATCCTGCCGTTGACAGTGATGGTTACATCTTCGAACGGGATGTCCCTGCCGCTCGACTCGATGGCCTGGTGGGTGATCATGGGAAGACCGAAACAGCAGGGCACCTCCATGTGCACGCAGGTAATCGAGGAGATATCGTTTGACTTCAGTATCTCTGTGATCTTTTCCATGTAGAAGGAAGCGTCGTCCAGTTTCGGGCAGCCGATCAGAAGCACTTTCCCCTCCAGAAGCTCCTCGTGGAATCCCGGATATGCAAAGGGGACGCAATCGGCTGCAATCAGCAGGTCGGCTCCCTGGAAACAGGGAGCGTTGACCGGCAGGAGCTTTATCTGGACGGGCCAGTGGGTCAGCCTCGAGGCCGGTTTGTATCCTGATGGAAGGTCCGCTTCGGGGCCTGTTTCGTTTTCGATCTCCTGCGGAATAGAACCTGCACGGGCGCAGGCGGCGATCTGAACCTGATCCGTGAGCTTTTCAGGTATCTTGATATCCGATTCTTCCAGGTATGCGACAGCCTCACGGTAGAGGCTCATCTCACCGTGGTCCTTCAGATGCTCCAGGTGAGCTGCGATTGTGTTATCACCGTGTTTAACGATATTGGCCATGACCTTGCGCTCGTCGTACGGTGCGGCTTCACGTTCTACGACGGTCATTGCACCTTCCGGACAATGTCCAATACAGGCTCCGAGCCCGTCGCAGAAGAGATCGCTTACCAGCCGCGCCTTGCCATCAATTATCTGAAGCGCCCCTTCAGGGCAGTTTGGTATGCAGAGCCCGCAACCGTTGCATAGATCGTCCTCAATTGTGATGATCTTTCTAAGCATTGAGAACTCCTGCTGTGTCTGCCAGTCTGCTCAGTTTGGTATTTGCCAGGTTCTCTCTGAACTGCCTGTCCAGGGATCCGAGTATCTCACTGAAGATGCATTTCTCACCACCACAGGCGGAGGATGCCAGCAGGCAGCCCTCAGTTTCGACAGGTCCTTCAACGGCAGCGTAGATGTCCATCAGAGTGATCTCATCGGCGTCACCTGCCAGCTTAAAGCCGCCTGACGGGCCTCTGGTCGAATGAACATACCCGTTATGCTCGAGTGTCTTGAGAACCTTTGCCAGGTGGGCGCTCGATGCTCCCAGAATTCCGGCGATATCCTTCGTCGTGACGATATCGTCGGGTCGGCCTGCCAGCACTGCCATCGAATGCAGTGCCAGGGAAACCGATTCGCGTATTTTCACCAGCTTTGACATTGTTCAGACTCCTGAACGCGCATATATAAGTAATTAAGTACTATAATACCA
>CAZWVF010000063.1:4260-13860 GCA_964637695.1 uncultured Gemmatimonadota bacterium
ACATTGTTCAGACTCCTGAACGCGCATATATAAGTAATTAAGTACTATAATACCATAATTCTTGCGGAATACAACCAATCTAATTATTCCGGTTATTCCGGAAGACTTAATCGCCGAATTCCCTGACGATCAGCTCGCTGATGGGGCGCTTCGGTACGTGGTGGACATTCTCCTCATCACGCCAGTAACGGATATCACCGTCGGGGCCGACACCTTCAATCTCAACGGTTTCCACGGGCCTGCCCAGAGCGAGAACCAGAAGGATCTCATACTGGTCCGGTATATCGAGGTTGTTCCTGAGGCCTTCCATATCTATAGAACCGATGATGCAGCCTCCCAATCCCTTCTCAGTCGCACCCAGCAGGATCGATTGAGCCGCGATTCCATGGTCGCAACCGAACGACTCCTTTATTTCGGTATCACCCAGAATCACGATATAGGCTGAAGGCCTCTCACCGGGGGAGGGGCCTGCCCACTCCTCCAGGTATCCAGCCCACCGGGTGTGCCTGAATATGAGATCGTTTGTATCCCGATCGCTGCTGAGGATGTACTTCAGGGGCTGCATATTGGCACCCGATGCTGAGAGCCTGGCCAGGTCCACCAGTTCGCGCAGCAGTTCTACAGCTATCGGGTGATCCTGATCGAACCTGCGGTAGCTGCGGTTGCGGCGGATAAGGTCCTTGAACATCCTTCTCTCCTCTACCATGGATAATCGAGCTTCAGCGCAGAAGAGAAGGATTCGCACTGATTCGCAGCACGGTCTTCCTCCCTACTTTAAATATTTGAAGATCCATTGTAGTATCGCACCGGTCGGAGGAGCATGCAGAAATTCAACTCCAGATTCGGTTTTTCTCCCACATTTTTCGTGTTACTCTCATCGGGTCCGACGACACATATAGATCGTTTCAACTATTCGACGGGGAGGATGCGGTCATGATGCCCCGCTTTCGCAGAATATTTGTACTTTCAGCCATTCTATCAATTCAGCTGCAATATGGGATCGATTGCTCAGCCAGGGATATAAGCTGTCAAACAATCCAGACAGAAGGCGGAGGTTCGAGAGCCCTCAGACTTCTGACCATTAATGTATGGTCGGGACTCGATTATGAAGGCTTCTTCAGTTTTGGTGAGTATGAATCAGATGAACGGAGGGAAGCACGATTTCAGGCACTGGTAAGAGAGATCGAGGGTCTCGATCCCGATGTCATTTTCATCCAGGAGGCCACCCCGCTTCCCCGGTATGCCTCCAGGCTCGCGAGGCGTCTTTCCTATGACGAGATACACCAGGTTGTCAATGGAGGAATAAAATTCGGACCGCTCGGCATTCCCGTGAATTTCAAGGAGGGTCTGGTGATACTCGCCCGTCCCTCCCTGCGCCTGGGAAAATTCGATGCCTGGAAACTCTCCGGGGGATTCGGCCTTCACGGAGATGCTGTAACGATCCACTTCGACGAATCTATATTTTCGCTGGTCGGTAAGGTCTACCTGGATGATGTCCCCATATATCTGGTGAACGTCCACCTGGTTTCATCCCCGCCTGAAGATCAGAAGTTCGAGAGGGAACTCGACGGCTACCTGGCAGAGGGATCGATATCTGAATCTGAGCATGAAAAGGCGGTAGCATTCTGGCGGGATCAATACATTAGAAGAAGGGAGGAGGTTGAGGATCTGCTTGAAAGGCTGGGAGAACTCCCCACTCAATCTCCCGTCATTGTAGGTGGTGATTTCAATGCAACCCCCGATTCACCTGAGATGCAGGTCTTTTCAGCCTCCGGTCGCTATTTCGATACCCGAATGCAGACCGGTCTCATACCGCAGCCATCGTGGGATCCCGAGGGCAACGAGAATATCTCCTTTTCCGCCGGGTCGACAGATGCACGTGGAAGAACCCGCACGGGATACTCGAGGCTGTTTGCCTCTTATGCAGCACAATCACGCAGGATCGACTACATCTTTCTCAGTTCACATTTCAATGTATCCGATGTTATTCAATCGGATATGACCCTCAATTCATCATTGGAGGGTATTACCGCGTCAGATCATTACGGGATCCTTGTCGATTTGAATATGGAGGATGTTCTGGACGAATCACCCCGAGAACCACAGACTTTGGTTCCGCTGGAACGCACAACATTCGAACCGCTTCCGATCCTCATGTACGACACTGATATAGGTTTCGGGTACGGGGCGAAAACGTTTCTGCTCAATTCGATGCGTCGCAACGAATCATTCGATATGATGGTTTTCTTCAGTACCGGAGTTGACACGTTAGAAGGTGAGAGACGGTACCGGTTCGTCTTCTCCTTCCCCGATTTCGACAGACGGCAGGGTAAGATCTACCCGTTCGCTGTTGATTTTCTTCTCGACTACGACATCTGGATAAATAACAGCTTCTTTGGAACGGGGAATGATTCTGAATTCGGTGACCGGGAGTATTATTCCAGGGAGCCTTTTGAAATAAGTCTTACCCTCAGTCGCGGATTTACTCCCCACACCGTCGGACAGATTGGAACACGGTTCAAGACGATCAGGAATTCGAATTTTTCCAGCGGATCCCGACTCGCACAACTTGGAGGGCTCAACTCCTCCAGGGTAACCTACGCTTCACTCTTTTCCACATACAGGTACGATACCCGGGATATCTTCACAAATCCCTCGCGCGGAGTTTTCGTGCGGGGCGAGCTCGAGTATGTGCCCGACACCGGTTTTTCCAATGTGACGTTCACCAGATGGGCCGGCGAATTTCAGTACTATGCCGAGCTCTTTTATCCCACGACGATCCTGGCAGCCCGTCTGGGTGTTCAGGGACTCATGGGCGACAACCTTCCGATCCAGGTATTGCTTCCTGTCGGGGGCAGCAAAACCTTGCGCGGTTTCCCTCAGGATCGATTCCTCGACAGGGTCAGCGCCGTTTCCAATGTGGAATTGAGATTCCCGCTTATCTGGAGATTCGGAGGTGTAGCAGGTCTGGATGCGGGCAAGGTCTGGTATTCACCCGGAGATATTGATTTCAGTGGATGGGCCGTAAACAGGGTGGTCGGGCTGCGATTCTACATGCAGACCTTCGTAGTCCGTGTGGACATCGGTTTCGGCCCCGATGCAATGGGATTCTATTTCAACTTCGGACACGTATTCTGAGCTAACCCGGATCGAAAGTCGATCAGCGTAGAAGGAAGCCCTGTTTCAACGGATCATCGGGGTCGATCAGCAGCTCATTTCTCCCGCAGATGCAGGCACTTCCAGTCACTTCCGGTATCACAGCTTCATGCTGGCCGAACCGAAGGCTCTCCACAACCTTTCCGCTGAAACAGGTTCCAATGATACTTTCCACACGGAATATTTCATCGGTTTCCAGCTCACCGCGGGCGTGATGAATCGCTGCTCTGGCACTTATTCCGGTTCCGGTCGGACTGCGGTCTACTTCGCCATCGGCAAATACACAGACGTTGCGGCTGTGATTATCGGAATCGTGCGGGTCGGAAGTGAATATGGTACCGTAGAGAAAGGAAAGATCCTCTTCGAATGGATGCACGATCTGCTCTGTTTCCGCGACCGCTTCCTTGATCTGCTTTCCGGCAGATATCAATTCAGAATAATAGTCAGGTACAAGTTTTAATCCCAGCTGCTCAGCATTGCAGAAAGCGTAGAATGCACCTCCGAAGGCCACATCGTATCTGAGTGTGCCTGTCCCCGGCAGATCTATCTCATGCTCACTGACCAGAAGGAAGGAGGGAACGTTCCTGAAGGATACTTCTTTCACCCGGCCTTCCTGAAGGAATGCTCTGGCGGTGACGCGGCCTGCCGGCGTATCGATACGAACTATCGGTTCATCGCTGTCGACTTCGATGAGTCCCATGTCGAGAGCAACCGTAACCAGACCGATAATGCCGTGACCGCACATGGAACTGAATCCGTTATTATGCAGGAAGAGCACACCGAGATGCCCGTCGTCGGTAACGGGTTCAGTGGGGATGCAGCCGTACATGTCTGCATGACCCTTCGGTTCCCACATGAGGGCGGTTCTGATCTGATCGAGGTTCTCCATCGCATACCGGCGCTTGGCCAGGATGGTGTCTCCAGGTATGGATGGTAACCCGCCGGTAATGACACGTAAGGGTTCACCCGCAGTATGTGTATCGATTGCAGTAATGGAAAGCCAATCGGAGGGTGGTTCCCATTCAGGCATCATTACCGGCACATTACGCCTTAATACACCATTCCGCAATTACGGAGCGGTGTTCTTGGTACCCCGTTCCATAATGACGGAGCGGTGTACTTAATCTTCAGTATGATATTTAAAGGAGACTTTAACCTTGGTCCGATATGATCTGATCTTTCCATCTTCCAGCTGCAGGTCGAACTCGGTAATCTCCGCCACACGCATATCACGTAACGATTTGGAGGCTGTCGCAATTGCGGATGCTGCCGCCTTCTCCCACGATTCGCTACTCGATCCAACCAGCTCGATTACCTTGTACACACTGTCAGGCATGGGGGGCTCCTCTCTTGCCAACACCCGGCCCTGTCTGCCGGGATCAGGTTGAATGGTCTTCTTTATGATCGTAGTACGATCTGCGCTGTTCGCGAAGTGTAAATCATAGGAGCCTGTCGGAGAAACGCTCCGGCTGCGGCTTGCGCCGGCATCCGGAAGGCGGCGTTGGTTCTCGCGTAATATCCTCGACGTAGCGCAGTGGCTACGTCTCCGGGTATTCCGCTCAACCGCCTGGCCATCCGGCGCCGGCGAAACCCTCGCTATCGTCGGTTTCTCCGACAGGCTCCTGGAACTCTGATGTCAGAGCACGATCGACTCTCTGCTGTCACTCCCCGGTTTTGAATACCGATACGAAATCGTAGAAGTCCAGCTCGTTGGCATCCAGTCCGTGAGAGTAAACATACCGGCTTGCCAGACGTGAGGCGAATATGGCTCTCAGGTAGGGATTGGGGATACGTTTTATTATTGTTTCCATATCCACTGCTTCCAGGAGAACAGGCGGGCAGCAGCAGTGAATGACCTCCCTGAACAGCTTTTTCTCCCTGTAGAGATCGGTGCCGTAAATAGCATCGGTTATCCCGTTGATCTTCTTACTTATCAGATTGGAGAGGACAGGACGGGGAATTCCCTTCTTCCTGTTCTCCTTCCAGATGATCTCGAATTCGAGCCTGGCATTCTGCTTTATCAGGTCGAGGACTTCGGCAATATACCGTTTCCTGAATTGAGGGATCTCTCTTCCCTTCACGCACATCAGATCCTGGTGTTCTTTGTCAGAAAGAACGAGACTGGAGAGAACTTCAAGAGAGGAAGATGTCACGCCACCTTTATTGGTTGAGGCATCTTTATAGATAACAACACCATTCTCTTCGAGCCGGAGACGGGCTTCCTGGGTGATGAAGAGATTGGCTCCCTCCACGATGAACCTGAATTTGGGTCTTCCCCTCTCGTCGAGCACCTCTGTCCAGTTGTTGATGTTAATTGAGGCGGGTCTGCCTCCACACGGTACGAACAGATCGGCTCTGAACTCGGGGCGCAGGTGGAACGTGTTCCTGAATTCAAGGCCGCTCCTGATCTTCTCGCCGCCGGACAGCACGACATTCTTCTCCTGGATGGTCACCAGGAACCCCTCTTTTGAAAGAAGAGTACGATCGAAATTCTCGATCATCACTCTCCTCTTTGCGAGTTTCCTCAGTTCCCTGCGGTTCAGGCCCGAAGGATCGAATGCGACACCTGATCCATCCACAATGGCGATAATGATATCCTTTGAAATAAGGATCTCGTTGCTGCCCAGATCCCCGTCGGGACCGCCCGTCATGACCTTGGTAATCCGGCCCTCCTTCAATCCGTTCTTATCGAGAATACTGAGTACATATTCGTGAATCGAATTGGTGGTCATCCCGTACAGATCGTGAGGGATCCCTCCCATCGACAGGGGTTTGCCGGTGGCAAAGGCTTTCCAGTAGGGATATCTCCTCATCCTTGCCCTGGTCGAAGCCCATTCCATCAATTCCGCGGTACCCTCATCGGGCCCGAGAAACAGGAAGACATCATCGCCGTAGTGATCCACTACATCCCGGCCCACCAGCATCAGATCGAGCAGGCCGTCTATGTATTTCTTGAAGGCAGTTTCCGCCTTATCCTGAGAAGCCCATCCCAGCAGGATAGTGCCCTTCGAACCGCCCTCGGGTATGTCCTTGTTCTTGCGCTGCTGGGTAAGTGCCAGGTCGTAATTCTCGTCAAAGATCAAGTCGGAATTCTTGAGGAAACTCTGGATATTGCTGGAACGGACTATCCGGATTCCTCCCCTGGCGATATCTCTGAATCTGATGTGGAAGCCGCGGAACTCACTTCCGATGACGAGAAAAACCCTGAAGGGTGATTCAGGATAGTCAACTTTATTCAGGAAAGCGGGGTCGAGCATGAAGGAGAGGGATGTCTTCTCCTTTTTGAAGAAATTGGTCCTCTGGGTAACCCGGATGAATAAAAGAATCGCCTCAAAGATCTTCCTGTCTATTTCCACTGACAGATCAGTTGTGATCTCCTCCTGGAGGGCCGTGATTCTCTCTTCGATCTGATGGTCTTCCTCGAACGGATTGAATTTCTTCTCGAAGCATCTGAATGCCTTTTTCAGATGCTCATGATTGTTGACCAGCGCATCCCAGACCCTCGCTTCATCGTAGGAGCCTTTGGCCAGTCTGCGTCGTAATGTTCTGAGCAATCCGACCATCTCCGGTTCATCCTTGAGCGCGTGGACCAGCGCCACATATTCCTCGTCGTATTCGGTCAGGAACTGGTAGGCGAAGGTCCAGGCGGCTACTCCGAACACGGTTTCCTGTGCACTCAGCCTGCCCTCCCGGAAGAGGGGGGAGAGGGGACTTTCGGGAATGACATAAACCAGGCTGATATCCTCGCTGATATCCTGAAGCAGTTCCTGATCGGTGATATCGTCCAGATAGACCCCATATACGGTTTTGCCGTTGGCAAATGGTTCCACGTATTTCCGGTTCGATACCAGGTTGTGAGAATTGAGGACGTCTGAAATGTTTGAAAAGAAACGGGAACCTGAATCACTGTTTGAGATCACATATATCCTGAGCTCGCCGGTTTCCTTCTTGTGAGAGATCTTTATCAGAGGGCTCTCCCAGCCGATCGTCTGGTTGATAACCGTCTGGTACCGCCGATATATGCTTCTGGTTGTTGTCTCGAGGAATGATCTGCTTGCTATTTTCTCCAGGTCGGTCTCTTCGGGATCGGTTTCACCGGTTGCGAAATCGGGCATCTCGACAAGGTACATTCTGAGATTCTCAACTCCACGGGTTCTGCCGGTAGCCCGGTACGATTTGAGTCTGCAGCCCGGATATTTTCCCTCGATGCGTCTTTCGATCTCCCGCGCCCTGACATGCCGGTCATCCACCAGATAGATCGCCTCATTCTCCAGCTCTGTATGCATGTCTATCTCGACGATCTGATCCTCCTGAGTGGACGCTATGATCTCGGCTGCTTTTATTGCTTCGATATGACCGGCTATTGTTTTGATCGGAGTTGTCTGGAAGTAATAATCGGGCATACCAAGGCCGGTGCAGATCCACTCGATGGATTCCCGAACTGCCTCTGTATGGAAATTGCCGTGACTCAGAATGATCTCTTCGATATCTCCCAACTGGGCTATATTCAGAACAGAGTCCCTCGATATCTCCTTTAAAGTCTTCATTAATTGCTCCGCGTATGTGAGCCTGTCCGAAAAACACTCAGGCTGCGGCTTGCGCTGGCATCCGGCAGGCGGCGTTGGTTTTCACGGAATGTCCTCGACGTAGCACAGTGGCTACGTCTCCGGGTATTCCGCTCGACCGCCTTGCCATCCGGCGCCAGCGTAACCCTCGCTGTCGTCGGTTTCTCAGACAGGCTCATGTATCACAGCATTTCCTCTGGAAAGAGCTTTCCGGTGACTATCCGAATATCCAGAATGCGCTCGGCTCTCTGACGGGCCTGCACGCCCAGTCTCTCGATCCACTCCCGATTTCTCAGCAGTTCAACCGTACGACCTACGAATTCTTCCCTGCCTGTCAGTATACCTGAAACGCCATCTTCAACCGCGTCTGTTACTCCTCCTTCTGCAAGAGCCGCTGCCGGGGTTCCGCAGGCCGCTGCTTCTGCAAAGGTTAACCCGAATCCCTCCACGTCTCCACTCTTCATGTCGGATTGGCAGGGAGAGACGAAAAGATCGGCTGATCTGTACAGAACAGCAAGATCGTCATTGCCGCGGTTGCCCAGAAAGATCACCAGTTCACTGACACCCAGATCTTCTGCCCGTTCTTTCAGTTCATCTTTGAGAGGTCCTTCCCCCACAATCCAGATTCCGGTTTCGAGTTCCGCCTCCCGTGCAGCATGCACTAATTCGATTACTTTATCGAAACCCTTCCTCTCGACCAGCCGGCCGACTGAGATGAGCTGGATTGGAAAGTCCCGGGCGTGTTGTTCTCCCTCAGGTGAGAAAAGATCGAGATCAACTCCATTGATGCCGGATACCGGTTCAACCTCAGGAATCATCTCTCTGAGTCTGGCGGACGTGAAGGAACTGGCACTGACGATGCGATCAGCTGAAGTCAGGGTGCGTATGAGGCGATTGCGGGTCATTCTACCGAGTGGGCGGAACACCTCGAGCCCGTGGACCGCTACGGTCAGGGGACAGTTGAAGAATTTCCCCTTGAATCCCTCGGCCACGAACCAGGTGGAAGCCACTATCCGGTCGGGTAACCCTGCACTATCGGCCAGTTTCTTCCCGGCCCGTGCAAAATGAAAGCGTCTGTATTTTGGGAAGTTGTGACCTGTGACGCCTACAACGCTGAATTTGAGTGATCCGTAAGCGGCCGGGTCGGCTTTCCTGGCAAGTACTGTAACATCTGCACCCAGACCGGAAAGAGTTATGGATGCATTCTCAGCCCACCGGGACAGGCCGCCGATCCTGGGAGGATAATCTTCGGTTGCGAGCCAGACTTTCTTTCCGTCAAATCGGATCATCTCATCACGAATCCTCATTCCCTGCGGTGTTTCACGGGCAGATAGATAAACAGTTTTCCTCTTACAGGCGATTAAATACAGCTTATTTCCACAACGGGTGAGGGGTCCAGCGGCAACATTTTCTGGAACACAATCAATTCCACTGCTACTTGTCCCTCGCCAATAATCCATCCAACCGCATAAAACATGCTTTTTCGGTATTTGAGAGAATCTGGTCATTGACCGTTTCGCGACACATTCTTATCGGATGAATCGACTTCTTTTCTGTGTATTCTTCGTCGTCCACCACGAGTGACGGCGTGTCCTCCACTCCTCGGTGAGTGCAAATCCAGATAAGGGCTTAATCATTCAACAACTTCGAGAGGCCTTCCCATATGATAAGGACAGAACGCATCTGTCGCTTATGGTTGGGACATAGTGCGTCAGCTTTAAATCAACTCGGATGGAATATCGGCGAGGGACAGGGCATAAATTACACGTTTTACTCTCAAAACACGGGCTGCTACAATACAAGCTGAAATTGAATGACTTATCTTGGTTCGGATAATGGAACCGCCTGTCCACAGCCAATCCGTAATCGTATTTCCTGT
>CAZWVF010000064.1:0-13725 GCA_964637695.1 uncultured Gemmatimonadota bacterium
CAGGTTGAATGGTCTCGGATCAAGCTGCAGCCGGGAGGTTTGCTGGACAGGCTCTATAACAACTTATTATTATCCACTTCACTTATTCTGGAGGATTTAGTGTTGTATTCATCAACTGGTTCTTCTCAACCACTTCCAGCATTCTTTCTCGTTGTTGGAGTATTTATATCTTCACTTCAAGTCAATGCTCAGATACTCATCGATGATGTGGTACCTATCGACGTGACCCTTGATACTCTCTTCGCCATAGGCAGTCCTACAGGACCTGAAGATGAATTCATTTCAAGAGACCGGAGAGGTGGCCCGGTAATTTTTGATGTCGGCCCGGATGGTTTGATATGGATTATGAATTCTGGCGACAAACATATGATGGTGTTCAATGAAGACGGGGAACGTCAGGCATTCCTCGGAAGGTCGGGAGCTGGACCTGGTGAATTTCAATGGGTAATGGGTCTTAAAGCAGTTGAAGGCGGTGCATGGACGTGGGACTGGCGTAATCAACAATTGTGTAACTGGTTGCAGCCTTTGGAGTTAACTGGTGGGCGATGCAGGATTTGAACCTGCGACTTCCTGCGTGTAAGGCAGGCGCTCTGGACCAGCTGAGCTAATCGCCCTGAATGTTGTTACTGCACTGTGGGAGTATGTTGCTGTTCCTGCTGTGAACTTTCTTTCGGTTCGTTTCTTACAAGTATCGCTATAGGTATCAGAACGAAATAACCGGCCCCCAGAAATATAGGAGCCAGGGTTAATGACCAGAACGAATCGTGCGGTCCGATGCTCAGGAAAATGTACCCCACGATAATCACCGCTATGGCTATTCCGAACCACTTGCGATTGTTCGGACCAAAGGGGAACCAGCCTCTCTTCTGCTCTACTTTTCTGGCCATCGGGTCTCCACGGTATCAGTTCAAAACGGTTTCACAAGGTATGGCACACTCAGTGCTGATACAAGTGCTTCCGCCGTCGTAGAATAATATGCGAATTCTGCATCCTTGTCGGGCAATTTGAGGATCTCTATCTGGACCTCGGCTATCCCCTTTTCGGCCATGAGAAGCTCCAGGGCGGCTGCATAGGAGAGATCGAGAATCCTGCCCTCTATAAACGGCCCTCTGTCATTGATTACCACAATACAGCTACGGCCGTTCTCTACATTCCATATCCTCGCCCTGGTACCCAGAGGAAGAGTCCGGTGAGCGGCGGTCAGCTTGTACATATCGTAGATCGCACCACTTGCAGTCGGTTTGCCCTGGAAATCCCGTCCGTACCAGGAGGAGAGTCCACGCAGATAGTGATCGCCCCATCGCTCGGGACCGCTGGGAACCCGGCTGCTGGAAGCGGAGTAACGCGGAAGACGATCGGGAGTATAGGGCTGGGTCGAAGACCCGGATGCAGGTCTCTGAGTTGAACCTGTCCGGTATTTAGGGGCAGCAGCACAGGCACTCAGACCCAGGGCCAGAAGACATATCATACCTGTGTGCAATATCGATTTCATGTTTTCGTGCTGTATCAGTCGCCCGGCGGGGGCTGCCGGGATGGCGGCGGCCTGCCGGGCGGAATCCGATCGGGATCACTTCCGCGACCTGTTGTGGTCTGAGTCTGACGCCCGGCCGCGGGAACTCCAAGTCCCCTTCCAAAAATCACCTGACCAGCTTGACCACGCGGCTGCAGACGAACCACCTTTGCCGCCGTCTGTGTTCCGAACCACTGACTCCAACTGACAATTTCCCGGTTTATTGCGGCCTCTCTGGCTTCCAGTGGATCAGGAGCCAGACCGGAGGTTGGCATACCGAGCCGTTCCGCTGCAACTCTTGCTTCACGATACTCAGGATAACGTTCAACAATCCGTTCATACGCAACCCTGGCGGAATCCGGTTCTCCAGCTCCCAGTTCAAGAAGCCGCGCAACAGTCAATTCGGCCATCCTGGCAGCCTCGGTAGTCGGGTACTCTGCTTTCACTTCTAAGAAAAGAGGGATAACCGACGCCCGGCCGGCCGGATCGGCCAGGGGATCAATCCGGCCTTCAGCTTCTACCAGGGCTTCGCGGGCTCGAAGTTCGGTCGGCTTTTCCGGATTTTCACCCAATCCAAGACGGTAGTAGTACGCCCACCGGGTATCGTTGAAATCTCCGGTAAGACGTGCCGCTGCAGTTAATCGACGCTGATTCCCCTCTTCACTCTCGGGAGCCCATTCTGTGACGGCGTAAAGTGCTCTTGGAACCAGTTGAGAGTCAGGATGGCGCTCGATCAGCAGCTCCAGGTAAGCTACGGCCGAGTCGGGACTGGCCATTTCCAGCACGAAGTGCTCGGCGAGCATGAAAATGTACATCCCCCGGGGAACATCACCCATCTGCTCTGCTAAAGTCAGTTGAAGATTTTCCTCCTCCTGCTGTTGCCGCTGCTGCTCCAGCATATCGGGATCGATCTCCACCTGATCGGGATCAATACGCCTGCGGCGCACGACATCCTCGTCGATCTCCGGTCGCCTCTGTTGAGCGAACGGTTGAGGCCTGTTGACGGTCTGCCGCCTGGGATCCCTGAAAGTCATATCTTCTTCCACCATCTGTACCAGGGAACGCAGCGCCAGGTATGTTGTTATGACACTGGTTCGTTTCGAGGCCTGTTGCTGCTGCTCGGCAGTACCGACGCTGCCGCTCACCGCCCGGTATTCGGGTCCGGCAGAGAAGTAGTCCTCCCTCCGTTCGAGCTGAGTACCCAGGTCGAGCCGGATCCGTGCTTCCCACTCTGCCGTGACTCCATCGTTCAGCGACAGCACCATTTCGGTTGTCGCCTGGCGGTAAGATCCGCGACGGTCGGCAAGCAGACCGCGATAGTATCTGATCACACCTTTGTAGTAGCCTGAATTATCCAGATCCTGGAGACGGCTGATACGTTCCTCTGCGGCTGGAATTTTATCGGCTTTCATCAGAAGATCGATAAGAGTAACCGTCGTTTCCTGGCGCGTGGTCAGCGACAACCTCTCATTTGCCAGAATATCTTCAAGAATCGCTGCGCCCTCTTCATATTTACCCTGTTCTTCAAGGAGCTTCTGCAGTTCGAGCCTGGCCTGCAGCCCGATATTCCGAGGGGTTTTGGTATCGGCAATTATCACATCGAAGATCTCACGTGATTCATCATACTTTCCGGCGAAACCGAGTGCCCGGGCGTTGAGCAGCATGGCCTCTGCCTTGAGTTTTCCCTTTAGATTTTCGGCAGCCATGCCGGCTTCTCTTGCGGCATTAATGGCTTCACCCAGACCCAGCAGTCCCCTCGCCAGATAGAGCCTGCATACAGGAATGCTCCTGCTTTCAGGGAAGTGCTGAATCAGTTCGAGCCCCTTGCGGGTAGAGGCCGCAACCTCCCCCTGGTAGTAGAGTGCCTTCTGGCTCAGGAGGAGGGCTTCTTCAACCCACCTGGAATCGGGATGTTCCAGCAGGACCCTGGAAGAATACTGCAATGACTGCTTGTACAGTTCGACGGCCTGAGCAGGCAGGACCCGTTCCTCCTCCTCAGCTTTTTTTCGAATTGCTTCCGCATCATTGAAGTGACGCCTGGCAAAGTAAAAGGTGTTGTAGTAGACACACCCACCGGCGGAAAGAAGGAAAGCCAACAGTACGATTCTGCCGGAGAACCGGTAAAGCATCAGACAAGGTCCTCACACGCAGTATCCGGTGCCGCATCGAGTGCGGTATCCTGTGCAGCGTCCAGCAGTGGATCGATCAACCTGGGCATCCAGTAGCCAGAGGGGCCGCGCAGGGAGAGAGTTGCCAGAGGCGTCAGCGGCGTCGGTTCGGGATTGACCTCGACGACAAATGCACCTGCATCCTGCGCTACGAAAGGCAATTGTGCAGCGGGGTAAACCTGCGTAGATGTTCCAATAGAGAAGAAGAGATCCGAACTGCCTGCAGCTTCAAATCCCCTTGCGATGGCATCCTGAGGAAGCGATTCGCCGAACCAGACTACATCGGGCCTGTAAGGACCGCCACACCTGCACTGCCTGCCCTCACCCTCACCGCGGCAGGCATCACAGATATTGCATCTGTCCCGTCTGATATTGCCGTGAAGTTCGATCACATCGCTGCTTCCCGCAGACTGGTGCAGACCGTCCACATTCTGGGTTATCAACGTAAATATATCGAATACCTTCTCGGCCGCTGCCAGGGCTCGATGTCCTTCATTCGGCTCGATCCCCTCCAGTATCCCCCGCCTGTAATCATACCACTCCCACACCAGCTCCGGGTTCCGTGCAAACGCTTCAGGTGTAGCCAGTTCTTCAGGACGGAATTCCTTCCACAATCCCCCCTCTCCACGGAAAGTGGGCATCCCAGATTCGGCTGAAACGCCGGCCCCGGTAAGCACGGCACAATGCTTGACCGAACGTGCCACTTCGAAATAATGGCTCAGATCAGGTTCGGTGTGCTCCATATCATAAAGACTCCGCGACCTCCGAGAAAACTTCAAGTGCCTTCTCTATCTCTTCGGCCGAAACGTTCAGGTGGGTGACTGCCCGCAGGAAGCCTGTACCGAACGTGTGTACCTGAACCCCCTTTTCGGCCAGAGAGATCTGAACCGTCTCCTCCGATACTCCGGTTCCGGTTACATCGATCATGATTATGTTCGTCTGGGCCCCGGTAAGATCGACAGAGAAGCCTTCGATCCCGTTTACGCCTTCTGCAAGGCGTCTGGCATTCGCATGGTCTTCGGCCAGGCGATCCACATTGTTCTTGAGGGCATAAAGACCTGCTGCCGCAAGGATCCCGGCCTGGCGCATCGCCCCTCCAAACCGCTTCCTGACGTAGAGAGCTTTTCGGATGAAATCCTTCGAGCCGAGCAGTACCGATCCCACAGGTGCTCCCAGTCCCTTCGACAGGCAGGTGGACATCGAATCGAACGGTTCGGCCCACTGCTGCGGTTCTATACCTGTCGCCACCACCGCGTTGAAGATGCGTGCCCCATCCAGGTGCATCGGCAGTGCGTACGTGTCGGCGACTTTCCGGATCCTGCGGATCTCCTCCAGTGGAAAGATCGTTCCTCCGGCTTTGTTATGAGTATTCTCGAGACTGATCAGGCCCGTAGTGGGATAGTGGATCGAGTCGGGACGCACCACCGATTCCACCTGCTCGGCGGTTATGACTCCATATTCGCCGTCGAGCAGATTGAAACCGACCCCGCTCATCGCAGGACCGGCGCCACCCTCGAAATTGAATACGTGGCTCCAGCGATGACATATGACCTCTTCTCCTGGACTGGTGTGGGTATTGAGAGCCACATGATTGCTCATGGTACCGCTGGCCATGAAGAGCCCCGCCTCTTTACCAAGTCTCTCTGCCAGTTCGGCCTGCAGTCGATTTACGGTAGGATCTTCGCCATAAACATCATCACCAACTTCAGCCGTCGCCATCGCCCTGCGCATCTCTTCGCCGGGAACAGTAACCGTATCGCTTCGAAGATCGATTGAATTCATTGTCATCGCGAATAATCCTCTGTAAGGATTTCTTCTTCAGGCAGAGAGGATCACTTCTCCTCTTCCTCCTCGACATGCTTCTCTACGACAACTCTTATCGCAGGTTCGACCTCACGATGCAGGCGGATCGGTACGTCGAATGTCCCTATCTCCTTTATGGGATTATTCAACAGGATCTGACGCCGCTTGATATCGAATCCCTCTTCCGCAAGGGAGTCGACTATCATCTGGCTGGTCACAGAACCGTAGAGCTGATCTTCCTCGCTGACTTCAACAGCCATTGTGACGATGAGTCCGGCCAGCCTGTCGGCCAGCCCCTCGGCATCAGCCTTCTCTTTTTCTGATCGTGTTTCGAGAGCACGGGCGATATCCCGGAAGGTCTTCAGGTTTCCTTCGGTCGCTTCCATTGCCAGTTTGTTCGGGATCAGATAATTGCGGGCATAGCCGGGCTTGACATCGACGACGTCACCGGCCTCGCCCAGATTCGGTAAATCTTCGCGCAAGATCACGCGCATTACAGATCCTCCTCTTTCCCCTGCTCGGCGGCCTCAGCCATGAGGCTGCGGAGCGGAACCCAGGTTTCCAGTAATCCGAGTAGTGCCATTATGACAACTCCGACATGCACCATTACCGACACCATTATCATGAACAGGACACGTACCCACATTGCCGTGCCCCTCACTTCGAATCCGTACCACATTATCGCCAGGCCCTGGATCGAGTAGACCACAGCGAGTATTATGACCAGATTCAATCCTGCCGTATGCAGGTTGCCTGGCCCAACTATCAGTCCGGTCATCCAGAGGGCCAGTCCGAGAACCGCTGACCAGACCAGTTTTTCCGGCAGCACCCAGATGGTAAACTGCGGAATCTCCATGCCCTTCACTGTTCCACGCTTTCCCAGCCACCACATTCCAAATGTCAACGCCCCGAAACCGATGAAAAGACCCGTCAGAGCTGCAGCAGCCGGTATCAGCCGGACACCCTGCCTGACGATTTCGGGCAGCAGCTCCACCATCCGGGTCGTATCGAATCCCATCAGCACAAGCTGTTCAAATACGGCTGCGTAGGTGGCCAGCAACTGCTCCTCGATCTGCTCCCTGTACTGAATTACAATAAGGAGCGATCCGGCTGCCAGCAGAAGAAAGGGAATCGATCCGGCCAGACCCGCAGTTCCCCACTCTCTGCCTCGGCGTACTTCCCGGTCCAGCAGTATCGCGGACAATACGATGGAGAGGGTCATCAACCCTCCCAGCTGATCGATCATGCCCATTACCACTGCTGTCGTTATGGCCGGCAGCCATCTTTTCAACGACGACTCCGAAAGCTCCTGGAAGAGCACCAGAAGGGCCGCCGGTACTCCGATCATTCCTGCTACATTCAGCAGCGGTATCGCCAGAACGATCGGAGCGATCAGTACCAAACCCACCGAGAGAGGCACGAACTTCCCCCAGTAGGAGACGGGGAGCAGATCCCCCCCGGTGTGATTCATCGCATCGATTCTGTCGTAAAGGGCAGCAGTGCCACGTGACGGGCACGCTTTATGGCTGTTGTCAGTATCCGCTGGTGTTTCGCACATGTACCAGACTGGCGACGCGGGACGATCTTTCCCCTGTCCGTCATGTACCGACGCAGGACTTTATCCTCTTTGTAATCAATCCACTTCCGCTTTTCGATGCAGAACCGGCAGGGCTTTTGATGGGTCATCATTCTTTTCTCCCCTCTTCATCCTGCTCTATTTCTTCCACGGAGTCTCCTGTGCCTTCCTGCTCCAGCTCCTCTTCCTCATCAGCATCATCCACGACTGCCTCGTCGGATCCACTGTGGATCCCGGCAGGCTGAGGTTTGATCAAATCCTCCTCATCATCATCGGAATCGCCACCCAGATTTTTCTTATCCTCGTCATTGTCCGGGATGGAAGGTTCATCCTTGTCATCGTCGGGAATGGAACGTTTATCTTTATCAGCACCCTGGAACTGTGAGGCTCTGCGCAGTCTCAGCTCTTCGCGGATATCGAGGACCTTGGGGTCGAGGTAGAGGATCAGGTGTCGCAGGATATGCTCATCGAGGCGCAGCATATGATCCAGCTCGCCGATCACTTCTCCGGGACTCTCCCATTCCAGAACACCGTAATATCCCTGTTTCTGCTTCTTGATCTCGTATGCAAGGGTACGCAGTCCCCAGCGATCATCCTGGAGGACATTGCCGCCCCTCTCCTCAATGAATTTCCTGATCCGGTCCATCTGCTTGTTGTACCCATCGTCCTGGAGAACCGGATCGAGGACGATCGTACTCTCGTAGTGTCGCATTTAACTTTACCTCCCTGCGGGCGTAAGGCCCGGATGTTCCGATCCGGGCAGGGTGTTGTGCGCCGCTGCCATCAGAGCAGCGGTGCGATTACCAGGCTCACCACACTCATCAACTTGATGAGGATGTTCATCGACGGGCCCGATGTGTCCTTAAAGGGATCGCCGACCGTGTCGCCTACAACGGCGGCCTTGTGAGCCTCAGATCCCTTTCCTCCCAGATTACCTTCTTCTATCCACTTTTTGGCATTGTCCCAGGCACCACCGCCATTGGCCATCATCAGTGCCAGCATTACACCGGTAATGGTCGCACCGGCCAGCATGCCGCACAGCGCCGATGGTCCCAGCACGAATCCGACGACAACCGGTGAAATAACGGCAAGAAGTCCCGGTGCGATCATCTCCTGAAGAGCGGCCCGTGTTGAAATGTCCACACACCTTGCTGTATCGGGACGCGCGTCCCTGTCACCTTCGAGCAGGCCCGGTATCTCCCTGAACTGCCGCCTTATCTCATTGATCATCTTGAAGGCTGCTTTGCCTACACTCGTCATTGTCATGGCTGCCGCCGTGAAGGGAAGGATGGCCCCCAGCAGCAGTCCTATTACCACCATTGGATTGGTGATGGAGATATCGAGCGGAGCACCGCCTCTGGCGGCAATACTGTTGGATACCGCACTGTTGTAGGCTGCGAAAAGTGCAAGCGCCGTGAGGGCGGCTGAACCTATCGCAAAACCCTTACCCATGGCAGCGGTAGTATTGCCGACTGCATCGAGACTGTCGGTTATCTTCCTGACATCCGGCCCGAGACCGGCCAGTTCACTGATGCCGCCCGCGTTGTCAGATATCGGACCATAGGCATCGACGCTCATTGTGATACCGACTGTTGCCAGCATACCTACAGCGGAGATCCCGATTCCGTACAGTCCGGCTGCCTGGTTCGCCACGTAGATGGCAACCGCAATGCAGAGTACCGGTAAAGCCGTGCTCTCAAGCCCGACTGCCAGACCGGTGATGATGTTTGTGGCCGCACCGGTCTTGCTGGCTTCTGCGATCCTCCTGATCGGTCCGGCAGAGGTGTAGTACTCGGTAATGACACCGATCAGTATTCCGACTATCGTACCGCTGAAGATCGCCCAGAATACGCCCTGCCTGATTCCCAGAGTGCCGACACCAATGTAGGCGGCTACAAGGAATATTCCAGCGGCAACAAATGTCGAGTAACGCAATGCGGCAGCCGGATTCAGGTTCCTGAGAACCCTGATGCTGGCGATACCGATAAAGGAAGCCAGAAGGCCGAGCATCACCATGAAGATAGGAAGAAGCATTATCGCCGATTTCTCACCGAGCATTGCAATGGTCGTGCCGGCCTGTGCAGTGGCGGCGATGGCAATGGTGGCGATGATCGAGCCGACATACGATTCGAAGATATCTGCACCCATTCCCGCGGTGTCCCCGACATTGTCCCCCACCAGATCCGCAATAACACCGGGATTGCGTGGATCGTCCTCAGGGATTCCGGCTTCCACTTTACCGACCAGGTCGGCGCCCACATCGGCGGACTTTGTAAAGATGCCGCCACCAACGCGGGCAAAGAGAGCAATGGATGACGCACCCATTGCAAATCCGTTGATGCTGCTCACCGTGGCCGGATCACCTCCCAGGATCCAGAAAGCGATACCAACTCCCAGCAGGCCGAGGCTGGCCACCGCAAGACCCATCACAACACCACCTGAGAAGGCTACCTGAAGAGCCTGTCCGGGACCCAGACTGCGGGCGGCTTCGGTCGTCCGTACGTTGGCCTTCGTCGCTGCCTTCATGCCGATAAAACCGGCCAGCAGTGAACAGAGAGCACCACCCAGGAAGGCAAGTGCCGTGGAAATGCCCAGTTGCCAGAGCAACAGCAGGAATACCACGGCAACGAATACGATCAGAATGCTGTATTCCCTTCGGAGGAATGCCATGGCCCCGTCATGGATCTGGTTCGAAAGGTCCTGCATCTCCTCCGTACCCTGCGGCTTTCGGATCAACGATACCAGAACCGCGAACGCTGTTGCGATCCCTACGGCCCCCAGAACGGGTGCCAGCATGATCAGTGTCCTTTCAAGTCCCATAAATGTGTCCTTCCAATCAGTTGAATCGATTCATGGCTTCTTCGATGCCCTCTTTCAGAAATATTTCGACGGCATCGGCTGATGTCACGATCGTCTCCTCGATTATCGGAATCTCTTCCCTGCAGAAATTTCCCAGCACATACCCGGTAAGATCTTCAGGCAGATCCTCTGTGCCGATTCCCACCCGCAGCCTGGCGAAATCGTCGCGTCCCAACTGGTAGATGATATTCTCCAGACCCTTCTGGCCGCCGCCCGATCCTTCCGATCTGAACCTGATCCTGCCAAGCGGGATATTCACGTCATCAACTACAACCAGAAGCTGTTCGACCTCGATCTTGAAGAAGGAGATCAGCCCCTGAACTGCGAATCCGCTCTGGTTCATGAATGTGGTCGGCTTGGCGAGGATTACCGGAATATCCCCGAACCGCCCCCTGGCAAGGATGTAGTCGCCCCTGCCGGCAGCGAATTCCAGTCCCCAGCGCTCGGCAAGCAGCGAAACGACCTCAAAGCCGGCGTTGTGCCGGGTATCCTCATATCCGCGACCGGGATTGCCCAGTCCGACGATCAGGTAAGGAGTATCCATGAAAAGGTATCGGCTCTAATCGAGGAGGACGGGAATCAGGCCTCGTCCTCGCCAGCTTTCTTGTCGACCTCTTCTTCGGCTTCCTCTTCGGAGACCAGTTCCGGTTCCTCTCCTTCGAGAACGAGCACTTCCTCCACAACCTCTTCGATAACACGCGGAAAAGCGACCTGTACCACCGTTCTCTCAATATTAGTGTGGACCTTCAAATTGCCCAGATCCATGTCAGAAAGGTGGTAGGAGTCACCGATATCCAGATCGGATATATCGATTGTGAACTCCGACGGAATATCAGTGGGAAGACATTCGATCTCGACCGCGTATATCTTTTGTTCCAGAATGCCGCCCATCTTGACTCCCACGGCCTGGCCGGTCATGTGGAGAGGAACATCCACTCTGATGCTCTCGGTCAGGTCGATATGCACCAGGTCGAGATGGCGCAGCTCGTTGCGAACAGGATCCCTCTGAATTTCCCGGATAAGAGTCATCCTCTCAGAATTTTTTTCGTCATCCAGGAAAAGTGTTATCAGTGAGTTCTCCGACAGCCCCTGTTTTACCAGAGTCTGGAACTCCTGGGCATCGATCTGAATCGGTTGCGGATCTTCGTGTGCACCGTAAAGAACTCCGGGGATGCTGTTTTCTCGACGGATACGTCGAGCCACTCTCGAACCCGTCTGCTCACGGCGCCGGGCCCGAAGTATTGTTTTTTCCATGCTAGCTCGGCCTCCTGACGGGCCGCGATCAGAGAGAGTTCTCTGCAGCGGCCGCTGGCATGCTGCCGATCCTGGCGGACCGGCTGTGATGTATGTGCGAACCCCGATCAGTCAGGGTGCGCTAATCAAACAGAGTACTTATGCTTTCTTCACCATACGTACGCCGTATGGCCTCGCCGAAAATATGTCCTACGGAGACAATTTCCAAGTCTGGAAAGCGTTTTTCTTCAGAAATATAAATTGTGTTGGTAGTAATGATCTGCTTTACCTGGCTCGCCTGCAGCCGGTCAACGGCGGGACCGGACAGGATTCCGTGGGTACACGCGGCCAGAATCATTTCCGCTCCATTTTCCTTCAGGGCGTCGGCCGCCGCACACAGAGTGCCGGCCGTATCAACCATATCATCGAGCATGAGCACGTTCTTCCCCTCCACCTCACCGATTACATTCATCACCTCAACTGCGTTTGCTTCAGGTCTTCTCTTGTCGATGAACGCCAGGCCGCAGTTCAGCCTTTTGGCATAGGCACGCGCCATACGCAGGGAACCCACATCCGGCGCCACGACAACCATATTCGGAATCTCGAGACTCTTGAAATACTCTGTGAATGCCATACTCGAGTAGAGGTGATCGACAGGGATGTCGAAGAATCCCTGGATCTGGGCCGCATGCAGGTCCATGGTCAACATCCGGTTTGCCCCGGCCCGGGTGATCAGATCGGCCATCAATTTGGCCGATATACTGACTCTGGGCTGATCCTTACGATCCTGTCTGCAGTAACCGTAATAGGGGATTACGGCAGTCACTCTCCTGGCCGATGATTTTCGGGCAGCGTCGAGCATCAGGAACAGTTCAAGGAGGTTGCTGGCGGGACTGTTTGTGGACTGTATGATGAAGACATCCGCACCCCTGATATTTTCCTGGTATTTGACGAAGATCTCTCCATCGGAGAAGGTACGGATCTCAACGGCACCGAGGGGCAGCTCCAGGTATTCCGCAATTTCCCCGGCCAACTGCAGATTGGAAGTCCCACTGAATAGTTTCAGATCGTGCGGCATCGCGCTCTTCCCGTCAAATAGTAACCAGCATCGATGTCAGTATGTAATACAGACTAGTGCCATGTCACGTGACAAATGTCGGCACCGAGAGTGACGCCGTATCCCAACCGGCTGCATGCGATTACTTCAGAAAAGGCCTGAAATAGGGTTCGAATTCCTCCAGCTGGTTTTCAATAGCCTGCGGAACGGTGAAGGTATACAGATCCAGCTTGATGATGCTGTTGACATTCGCATCGCCGGGGCTGACTGCAGAAAGTCTCTGGGAGAATCCAACATTCACATCGTGGATCTGCTGATAGATATCATGGAGTCGAGTCATCTCCCAGTCAGGATCCTGCCCACGCTTATATCTTAGATATTGGGCCAGCAGGTACATTGAAACCGCTTTATATGCGGTTTCCTTGTTACTGGCCAATGGCAGGTGTGTCAGGAGCATGGGTCTCAATGGCTCGAGATGCGGACATCCACTCGACGCCATGAAGATACCTATCAGCGATCGCAGAGAATCCTGAAGAGTAGTTTTCCCGGTATAACTTCTGAACTCGGTTTCGACTTCGAGATCTACTTCTTCATAGGAGATCCTGTCTGCAAATGTATCGACAAAATCGGGCAGCAACTCGGCCAGCGGGCAGTTGGGAAACTCATCTATAGAGAGAGGACAATTCTCACATTTGTAATAATCGAGGGCGACCCACCTTGGATAAGAATCCCGAGGCTCGCAGACACATTCCATCGTGTCGGGCTCGAGCCGGATCTCGGATACGACTATATCATCTGCAGCAAATTTGAACGTATATCTGATCGTCAAGGGTTCCCCCATGTTGACACCTCTTTCCTGATGGCTGGGGTGCCAGGATTCGAACCTGGATTGCCGGATCCAAAGTCCGACCAAGCCCCGTTTCGCCTTTCCTTTGCTGACGCGGATTTGCGCCGAAAATCCTTATGGCACATAGCGTTTCGTAAGATTTGGAATGTAATATAAGGTTGCATAAAGTTACCAGGTGATAACAAGTTTTGTCAGAATCTCGTCAGAATGGCTATCATGAAGCTCGGCAGCTAATACGCTGCGTGTTGAAATTCTGTTGGAATGGAAATCAATCTATTCTAACGGGATATTTCCGCGTGGATTGTTTTGTCCCTGGAACTGTGTACCATCCATTCCGATTGTTGGAATATCAGTAACTTCTTCAACAATCAGCTGACATATCCTATAACCCTCTTTAAGTTTCAGGGGAACTCGCCCCACGCAATATATCTCAAGAGCAAGTGGTCCCCTCCATCCAGCGTGAATCGTTGGGGCTGTGAAATGAACCAAGAGTCCCATGCGTGCGCGAGAACTCTTTCCCTCGATTCGCCCAGCTAACTTCGAGGCAGTTGGCAGATCTATTACCTCTTTGGTTTGAGCTAACATGAATTGTTCGGGGAGTAGAATAACAGAGCCATCCCGTTCTTTTTCAACTTCCTTGGTAAATTGAGTGGCTAAATGAACATAATTAGA
>CAZWVF010000065.1:0-13581 GCA_964637695.1 uncultured Gemmatimonadota bacterium
AATCCCACCCTCTCCGCCAGATAACAGGTGATTGAGGCGCGGGATCGCGAACCTGAAGCATGGCCGAAGGTGGGTGTACGGCCCCTTCTTTTTAGGATACGATACACGTGAAGTCACCATTCCGGGTTGTTCGGATGGTGACAAGCGTGTTTACGAGGCGGAAAGGAACCGTTTCCGGATGGAAACGAGCATATGGATCAGCCCTACGAGGTAACCGCCAGAAAGTATCGTCCCATGACCTTCTCCGAGGTTGTGGGCCAGGAGCACATCACCCGGACACTCCAGAATGCCCTGAAAACAGGTCAGATCGCCCACGCTTACCTGTTCGCCGGCCCGAGGGGAACCGGAAAAACCACAACGGCCCGTCTCCTCGCCAAGGCACTTAACTGCAGGTCCTCCGACACTATGGTTGCCGAACCATGCGGAGAGTGTGAGAGCTGCCAGACCATTACGCGCGGCACAAGTGTCGATGTGATGGAGATCGATGGGGCCAGCAACCGTGGCATCGATCAGATAAGGGAACTGCGGGAAACCGTCAGGTATGCCTCCTTCGAAGGGCGCTACAAGGTATATGTAATAGACGAAGTTCACATGCTCACTACCGAGGCCTTCAACGCCCTCCTGAAGACACTCGAAGAACCGCCGGGACACGTTGTCTTCGTCTTTGCCACCACACAGCCGTCAAAAGTGCTGCCGACGATTCTCAGCAGGGTGCAGCGCTACGATTTCAGGCGGATAAGTGTCGGCGCTATCAGCGAAACCCTGAAAATGATCATAGAGAAGGAGGGGATCACTGCTGAAGAGGAAGCACTTCACCTTATAGCAGGTAAAGCGGAGGGTGCATTGAGGGATGCGGAAAGCCTGCTGGACCAGGTTCGGTCATATGCCGGAGACAATATCACGCTTGAAGCAGCACGCGAAGTGCTGAGTGTCGTGGATTCCGAACGCTTCTTTGAATTGACCAGACTTACTGCTGAGACTGATGCCGCAGCAGTGATGGGTCTGGCCGCAGCGATAATCGAGGATGGACAGGATCCTCGTGAGTTCATGCTCGGTTACGCCGAGCATCTCCGTTACCTGATTGCTGCCAGCGTAGGCGGGGTAGCCGCCCTGGAAACGCTTCTTGAAAAGGAGCAGAAGCAGTACATGGAGAGCTGTGAACTCTTCGGTCTGGAAGATTACCTGCGGAGGCTGGAACTGGTCGGCAATGCCGCTCAATCGCTCCGGGATAGTCCACAGCCCTGGATTACGCTTGAGGCCACATTCCTGAGGCTTGCGAGCATGGACAGGACCGTCGATCTGACCGCTCTGCTTGACCGGATTGAGGGAACGCTTTCAGGGAATCCCGTCTCGACTGTGAGCAGCCAGCCCCGGAAATCTGATCCGAAGCCACAGGGTGATTCTTCGACGACGGAAGGTGCGACTGCAACGGTTTCTTCTGCAGATGCCGATCTTCCACCGACAGACATCTACGAGTCAGAGATGGGAGAGGGCCGGTCAGGGACCGGAGGAGGGTACCGGGGAAAAGGGGAAGGAAACAGTAACACACCGGAGCAGGCCGAGGCGGTCAGCAGGCATTGGAATGACATTATCGAAGAGGTGCGACGGAGGAAAGTGACCCTCGGTGCATTCCTGGCCGAGGCTGAACTGAAGGGAATAGAAGAGAACAGGCTGGTTCTGGCCTTTACCGGTGAGAACCACAATTTCCATGTGAATATGGTCAACAGGCACATAGATCTGATCCGCGAATCGACAAGAGAGATCGTTGGGCACGCCTATGGAGTCCGGTGCATAAAGGTTGAGGATCGATCGGGCAGCGGGATCGATGATGTCCGGGGGAAACACGACCTGAATCAGAAACTTCTCGATCGCATGTGCCAGCAGGATCCAAATCTGAAAAAGATTGTCGACCTGTTCGGTGCCCGGCTGGAAGATGATCCGGGCGGTCGTCCCGGCATGTAGAGTGGCAATCGAAAGGCGGTAGCATTGATGGCCAATCCGTTCGAAGCAGGAATGATGAAAAAGATACAGCAGCTTCAGGCCGATATCGCCAGAGCCCAGGAAGAACTCAAGAATATCCACGTGGAGGGAACAGCAGCAGGAGGACTGGTCACCGCCGTCATGAACGGACACCGCGAATTGATCGATATAAAGATCGAGAAGGAAGCTCTCGCAGATGACGATCTGGAAATGCTGGAAGACCTGATCGTCGCTGCTGTAGCTGGTGCTACCGAGGAAGCAACCAGGAAGGCGCAGGAAGTAATGGCTGGAGCAGCCGGCGGCATGCTGCCGCCCGGACTGAATCTGGACAGCCTGCTCGGCGGGATATAAAAAAATCTTGTGATGAGCTCGCTTCCCGATGCCGTCGAAGCTCTGATCGAAGAGCTGACCAGGTTGCCCGGGATAGGACGCAAGACTGCCCAGCGGCTGGCCTTTTTCCTCCTGAAGTACAAGGGGGAGGCACCTCGACGTCTTGCACAGGTGCTGGAAGATATAGCAACTGGTATCACATTCTGCCCCCGCTGCAGCAATCTGTCGGAAAATGACCAGCTGTGTAAGATCTGTGAGAATCCGAGAAGGACAGAATCTGTCATCTGCGTGGTTGAGACGCCTACCGATGTAATTGCTATCGAACGAACAGGGGCTTTCAACGGCAGCTACCACGTGCTGGGGGGATCGATCAATCCACTCGAAGGGATCGGGCCTGAAGATCTGTCAATAGATCAGCTCCTTTCCAGAATCGATGAAGGGAACGTGGAAGAGTTGATTCTGGCCAATAATGCCACTCTGGACGGTGATACGACTGCTCTCTACCTCGCCCGGCTCATTCAACCCAGGGGCGTGAAGGTAACCAGGCTGGCCCGCGGCATCCCGATGGGCGGCGACCTTGAATATTCAGATGAGCACACGATCTCACGGGCTCTGCAGGCCCGGACAACTCTGGATGGCTGAGGGCGGTGCCGCTGCAGACCAAAAGAGGTGAGCTGACATTCCGCACCTGGATAGCGTGTGGATTCGGAATCGGGTTTGCGCCACTTGCACCCGGGACCTTTGCCACCTTTTTCCTGGCAGTCATCTATGGTTATGTGACCCAAATCGATCCTGTTTTGAGTGCTGTCCTTATCGACCCTGTTTTGAGTGCTGTCCTTGTTACGGCCATCTGTATTCTGGGTGTTCATCTGACGGGACATGCTGAAAAATATCTCGGTCACGATGCCGGATCGATAGTCTGGGATGAATTCGCCGGATTTGCAGTTGCCGTCTGGGCCATTCCCACGGGCTGGTCGGTAGTGCTGGGTGCCTTTCTCTTATTCCGGTTCTTCGACATCACCAAACCTCCCCCGGCAAGGGCAGCGGAGAAACTGCCTGCAGGGTGGGGTGTTATCGCTGATGACGTGGTCTCTGGAATCTATGCGAACCTGGCGCTCCGTGCTCTGCTGATTCTTATCACTTCCTGGTGATATGCCTGCCTTTCACTGTCAGATCATCACAATAGGTGACGAACTGATCAATGGTGTTCGCGTCGATACGAACACCGCCTGGCTCGGAGAGCGCCTCACCGGTCTGGGCATGGATGTGGAACGAGCAGTTTCCATAGGTGATGACGAATCAGCCATCAGAACGGCTGTGAAAGAAGCTCTAGATCAGGCCGACCTGATTATAGTCAGCGGCGGGCTGGGCCCCACCCAGGATGACAGAACCAAGCAGGCGATGGCCGACCTTTTCGGAGTCGGAATGAAGAGAAGGGTGGAAGTGGAAATGGCGGTTCGCGGGTTCTTCTCTGCCAGAGAACGTGAACCCACCCCTGTGAACCTGGATCAGGCCCTGGTGCCGGAGGGATTCGAGTTTCATGTCAATCCTCTCGGTACCGCTCCGGGGATGTTGAAACGTCAGGGTAATTCACTCCTCTTCGTTCTGCCCGGCGTGCCCTCTGAGATGAAAGCTCTATACCAGGAGTGGGTCGAGCCCATACTTGCCGAAAAATACGGTGGGCAGCAGGTATACGAGCGAAGATGGTACAGGACGACCGGCATTGGAGAATCGGATCTCTTCGACAGGATAGGAGGGCTGGAGGATCTGGCACCGGAGGTTATGCTCTCCTATCTGCCGGGACCCGCCGGCGTATCCCTCTACCTAACGGGCAGGGGCGATTACGGGGGGGATGTAACCAGGAGACTCGATGAAGCCGAATCGAGGGTAATTGACGCGGCGGGCAGCTGTCTCTATGCCAGGGAGAATCTGGATATCCCGGAACAGATCGCCCGGCTTCTGCTGGCCAGGGGAGAGAAGGTGGCGGTCGCCGAATCGTGCACAGGAGGTCTGATCGCACATTCCCTTACAGATGTTCCGGGGGCTTCCGAATGGTTCGAGCAGGGTTGGGTGACATACTCGAACGAGGCGAAGGAAGAGGAACTTGGAGTCAGTGTGGATCTGATGATTGAGCATGGTGCGGTTTCGGAAGAGGTGGCCCGGGCTATGGCCGAAGGAGCCAGAGAGAGAGCGGGGACCGATTGGGCCCTTTCCGTGACGGGGATTGCCGGGCCCACAGGCGGTACGGAAGATAAACCGGTGGGCTTGACCTATATCGCCTGCGCCGGAAGAGATGAGACAGTAGCACGGAGGTTCCTTTTCGGAGCGGGAGGAAGAGCCAGAAACAAATCGCGCTCGATGGCTGTCGCCCTCGACCTGCTCAGGCGCATGCTGGAAGGTCTCGATCCCTGCGAGGGAGGCTGGGAGGTACACAGGTGAGCCTCCGCAGTTTCATTGCCCTGCCTGTACCCGGGCACGTAACTTCACATCTGGCCCGCCTGCACGAATCGGTATCGCAGGCAGAGGGCAAAATCAGGTGGGTCAAAGCGGAGGCAATGCACCTCACCTGTGTCTTTCTGGGAGATATCGAAACGGAGCAGATCGACCCGATCAGCGAGGCTCTTCAGAGAGCAGCAGCCGGCATTCCTCCTTTTGTAACAAGTCTGGACAGTGTCGGCGCTTTTCCGAATTTCAGGCATCCGCGGGTGGTGTGGGTTGGATTCGAACGGGGCGAGGATGAAGTAACTGCGTTGAAGAAGAGAATCGATGAAGAACTGGAACCGCTGGGATTCGAACCTGAATATCGCAGGTTCCATCCGCATCTCACTCTGGGTCGTGTCAAAGGTGAGGGGAAAAAGGGCTTGCTGGAACAGGCTGCGGCGGCATGGATACTGCCTTATGAGAACTGGATTACTGGTGAAATAGTTCTCTTCCAGAGTGTGCTGAGCAGACATGGTCCAACGTATACTGTCCTGGCGAGAGTACCCCTCGACAGCAGTGTCAGACCTGTGTAGTAGCCTGAGCGAAGAAAAAGCGAAAATGAAGCACGGTGGGAACCAGAGGTCGGGGAGGGATTGATCCCATGTCAGCAATAGATAGTAACAAAGAGAAAGCCATTCAGATGGCAGTTTCCCAGATCGAAAAACAGTTCGGGAAGGGCGCCATCATGAGGCTGGGGAAGGATTCCCGTGTAGATGCAGTACCGGCAATCAGCACCGGAAGTATCACCCTGGATGCAGCATTGGGAATCGGAGGTGTGCCCAGGGGAAGGGTTCTCGAGGTTTTCGGTCCTGAATCCTCAGGGAAGACCACACTTTCACTTCATATAATTGCCGAGGCACAGAAAAGCGGCGGGGCTGCGGCATTCATCGATGCAGAACATGCAATGGACCCGATCTATGCTGAAAAACTGGGCGTCAACATCGATGAACTTCTCGTTTCACAACCCGATACGGGCGAGCAGGCACTCGATATTGCTGAGACCCTGGTCCGTTCGGGGGCTATCGATATCGTGGTGATCGATTCGGTTGCCGCGCTCGTTCCAAAAGCCGAGATAGATGGCGATATGGGAGACAGTTTTATAGGTCTGCAGGCCCGCTTGATGAGCCAGGCAATGCGCAAACTCACGGCGACCGTCAGCAAAACCAAGAGTATCCTGCTCTTTGTAAACCAGATCAGGGAGAAGATCGGGGTGATGTTCGGCAATCCCGAGACCACACCAGGAGGGCGTGCACTTAAATTCTACAGCTCTGTACGGCTGGATATCCGGCGTATCGGAGCCGTCAAGGAGGGCACCAATATCATCGGCAACCGGACACGAGTGAAAGTTGTTAAAAACAAGGTTGCTCCTCCCTTCAAGCAGGCTGAATTCGACCTTATTTACAACGAGGGTATCAGTCGCGAGGGGGAGATCATCGATCTAGCCCTCGATATGGGAGTGCTCGAAAAGGCCGGAACGTGGTACTCCTACGGCAACGAGCGACTGGGGCAGGGTAGAGAGAACGTCCGGATTTTCATGAAGGAGAATCCTGATATTCGCGATCAGGTAGAGGAGAAGGTGAGGGAGGAGCTGGGATTGAAGCAGCGTCTGTCATCTGAGACAGCTGAGGATGAGGCCGGCCCCTCCGAGGATACCGGATCAAAGGAATAGCCCTCATCGGTCAGCACAAATATTGAACAGATCCCGTATTACCAGAATAAGTACGCCGAAGGGGCGTCCTGATCACCGCGTGATCCATATTGACGGGAAACTCTCACTGACCGTACCAGAACGAATTCTTTCCGAACTGAACCTGAAGCCGGGGCTCGTACTGTCTGCTCCACTCGAGAAAGAGCTGGAGTCCGCCGGCGAGATGAGCAAAGCCAGATCCCGGGCGATCCGTCTGCTCACAATTCGACTCCGCTCCGAAGAGGAGTTGCGCCGGAGCCTCTTACATGCCGATTTTTCATACCCGGCGATAGAAGAAACCATCAGCGCCCTGTTAAAAGATGGAATTCTGGACGACAGGCTCTTTGCCGAGCTGTTTGCTGAGGAGAAGCGAAGGGTCAGGGGGTATGCCCCTGCAAGGATCGAATCGGACCTTCGCTCCAGAGGTGTAGCCAGGGAAATTGCGCACGGTGCAGCATGGGGAGTATACGGGGAGGGCCCGGGAGATGTAGACTCATGCCTGCTCGATGAAGGGATGACTATCCTGAGACGCAGGCAGGCCCATTATGAAGGTCTGCTGCCCCGGGTGGCACGTCGCAGGATGGCAGGTCTTCTGGGCAGGGCGGGATACCCGGTCTCTGTGGCGATTGATGCGGTGAATGCAGTGATTGAAGAGATGGAGGTCGAAGGATTGCTTGCGGGGACAGAGGAAGAACGGACTGATAAATGACTGGCAGTGAAATTCGCAGAGCTTTTCTCGATTTCTTTACCGAACGGGAGCACACGGAGGTACCCAGCAGTCCTGTGGTTCCTGCAGAAGATCCCACACTCTTCTTTACCAATGCCGGGATGAACCAGTTCAAACAGGTCTTCACAGGTGAGGAAAGCAGGGATTATCTGCGTGCGGCAACGGCGCAGAAGTGCATCCGTGTTTCGGGCAAGCACAATGACCTGGAGAATGTGGGGCTGACTTCCCGCCACCACACATTCTTCGAGATGATGGGCAATTTCTCCTTTGGGGATTACTTCAAGGAGAAAGCGATCCTCTACGGATGGGATTTCCTGACCAAAACAGTCGGACTGCCCAAAGACAGGCTCTACGCAACCATCTATATAAATGATGACGAAGCGGAGGAGGCGTGGAAAAGAGTCACAGATATCGATCCCGCACGTGTCTACAGGCTTGGCAAGGAGAGCAACTATTGGAGCATGGGTGAGACAGGACCTCAGGGACCGTGCAGTGAGATCCTCTACGATCTGGCACCATCTCCGGGTGACGATCCGACTCTTCTCGACCCTTCTGACGGTGACCGTTTCCTGGAAATCTGGAACCTGGTCTTCATGCAGTTTGACGCCCAGCCGTCCGGTGAGATTCTCGATCTGCCCCGGCCCAGCATAGATACCGGACTCGGACTCGAGCGTCTGGCCAGCATACTTCAGGATGTGGACAGCAATTACGATACAGACCTTGTAAGGCCGCTGATCGACCAGACCTGCGATCTGACAGATAAACCTTACAATCCGGACGACAGGGGAATGAGCCACCGGGTTATTGCCGATCATATCCGGGCCCTTACATTCGCGATAACCGATGGAGTGATTCCATCGAATGACGGCCGGGGGTATGTCCTGCGGCGGCTGCTGCGCCGGGCTGCAAGACACGGGCGCAAGCTGGATATGCATGAACCGTTCATCTATAAGCTGATTCCGACGGTGATTTCAATCTTTGAAGAGGCATATCCTGAAGTGGCCAGAGCTTCAGAGCGCACCATGCTTGTTGTCCGTACCGAGGAGGAGCGATTCGGAGAAACCCTCGATCAGGGAATCGAGAGGTTTGAAGAACTGATCGCATCGGTAAAGGAGGAGGGGGAACTGGCCATTTCCGGCCACGACGCCTTCGTTCTATACGACACCTTCGGATTTCCTCTCGACCTGACCCAGGTCATGGCCGAGGAGAGAGGATTCCCGGTAGATGTTGAGGGTTTTCAAGAGGCTCTTCAACAGCAGAAAGAACGCTCCAGAGCGGATAGAGCGAAAAAGGGCAACACGGTACGTGTAGAAGCGAATGCCGCTGCTGATTCCATCCCCGCCGGCAATGATGGTCGGATATTCGTCGGTTTCGACATGGATGGATGGATTACCGACAGTAAGATCATCGCGCTATTCAACGAATCGTTCGATCGGGTGGAGAGTCTGGGTCAGGGTGAGAGGGGATTCGCAGTACTTTCCGAAACTCCTTTCTATGCCGAATCAGGGGGACAGGCCGCAGATCGCGGTGAGATTGAGGGAAATGATTTCATATTCGGTGTGGACAGGGTGGATAACATCGGCGGTGTGATCTTCCACAACGGTATTACGAGTGCCGGAATTGCCGTATCGGGGATAGTTCAGGCTCGCATCGATGCCCTCCGTCGCAAACGGATTATGCGCAACCACACGGCAACCCATCTTATCCACGCAGCACTCAGAGATGTTCTGGGCGATCATGTGCAGCAATCGGGCTCACTTGTAGAGCAGGACAGACTCCGCTTCGACTTCTCCCACTTCTCTTCGGTCACCCAGGCGGAACAAGCGGAAGTCATCCGCTGGGTTAACCGCGGAATCATGGCCAACGTGTCTTTAAAGATAACCGAGATGCCCTACCAGGAAGCGCTCAATGCCGGAGCGCTGGCATTCTTCGGGGAGAAATATGCCGATCTGGTCCGGGTAGTGGAGATCCCGGGCTGGACGATGGAATTGTGCGGGGGGACTCATGTTGAGAGAACCGGTGAAATAGGTTTCTTCCGTATCGTTCACGAAGGAAGCATTTCATCCGGCGTGAGACGGCTGGAAGCCATCACCGGGCAGGATGCTGTGGATTCCGCAATCGAAGAAAAATTGATGATGGTGCGGATGGGAGAGATATTGGGTACCCCTGAAGCGGAGCTGATCCATCGAATTCAGATACTGGTGGAAGAGAACAGGAATCTGAGGAAGGAGAGCACGCGGGCCGCAGCAAGACGCGGAATGGAGAGTGTCGATGAGATCATGGGCACTGCCAGTGAAATAGCGGGGATCAGCGTTGTGACCGGCAGGGTTGATGTACCGCAGATTTCAATGCTGCGCAATCTGGCAGATTCTGTCAGGAGCAAGCTTGACAGCGGTGTCGGTGTTCTGGGTATGGAGCAGGAGGGTAAAGCAGTATTGCTCTGTGTTGTTACCGATGACCTTGTCAATGCGGGGTGGAAGGCTGGTACAATTATCAATGATGTTGCAGCAATAACCGGCGGTAAAGGCGGCGGCAAACCTCATATGGCACAGGCAGGTGGTCCTGATGCCGACAAACTCGACGATGCCTTGAAAGCAGTGCCTGATATTGTGCGATCACATGCATCCGGTGGGTAGTGGGATAATGAGTTCCCGGACGGATACTGACACGCGAACACCTGCAATGCAGGGGCCGACCGTACCATAAGGTCTGGATATCGTCTGGAGTCTATATGCCATCAGCTGAAGAGGATATTCTCAACTTCCCCGGACCAGGTTCTGTTGAAATACATTTCAGAGAGGTCGTCAGAGATAAGGGGGCGGCTTTCTGTATGCTGCTCGATCCCGACAGGAATTCTGCCGATGAATTGAACCGGGCAGCCGAGATCGGTCAGGAGGGAGGTGTCGATTTCATCTTCGTAGGTTCCAGCCTGATGCTCAGCGGCAATTTCGACAGTGCCGTGAAAGCAGTAAAAAAGGGAACCGATCTGCCTGTTATTGTCTTTCCGGGCAATCCTGGCCAGATATCGGACCACGCCGATGCGATACTCTTTCTTTCACTTATTTCGGGCAGAAACGCTGAATACATAATCGGTCAGCAGGTGGTTGCGGCTCCCCGGATCCATGAACTGGGGCTGGAAGCGATTCCCACCGGATATATGCTGATCGACTCAGGGGGGATAACCAGTGCACAGTACATGTCGATGACGGCACCGATGCCCAGAGACAAACCGGATATTGCGGTGGCCCACGCACTGGCAGCACGGTTCATGGGTATGAGGTTTTTATACCTGGAGGGTGGTTCGGGAGGGGAACTGGCAGTTCCGGAGGCCATCATAAGTGAGGTAGCAGGTACTGCCCGACTTCCTGTCATAGTCGGAGGAGGAATAAGGACTGCCCGCGATGTGCAATCCCGGGTCGAGGCAGGCGCATCCGCAATCGTTATCGGCAATAGCCTGGAAGGAACCTGGACTGTTGAAGGCATCAGGGATCTTGCAGAGGCGGTTCATCCGGGCTGAATTCTCATAAGAACTGCAAGCGATATTCCAATTGACACAACATGTAATCACGCTCAACTTATAATGCTTTAAGAAGTTTGTGGCCGGGTAAGAAAGGGCTCAGCCGATATGGCAAAAGGAAAGACATTCGCGGACAAAATCGCCAAAAACCGGGAGCAGAAGGGCGATGTGTGTCCCACATGTGGAGAGACTATCAAATCGTTGATGGTTGTTACACCAACCGTTTCCGAGCGTAGTGGAGCCTTTCGATTCCCCCGTAGCCACGTCAGGTATTGTTCCTGCAATACGGAGGAAGTTTTTTAATAGGTCGAGATTGACTGAAACTTACCCGGCCGTAATCAGTTCGCCCGGAGCGGACAGCCTCTCCACCGAACATATTATTCTGCTCCATCCCCTCAGATACCCAGAATAGGAGGGATCGCCGGAGGGGGCGAAAACCGTAGTTGGAAAAAGAGATCTTCATCAACGTCGGAGCGACGGAAGAGCGCATCGCGTTGTTGGAGGATGGCCAGCTGGTCGAGCTGTTCGTCGAACGGCCCGACAACGTCCGAACAGTCGGTAACGTCTATAAAGGCGAAGTCAAGACGGTGCTTCCGGGGATGCAGGCCGCATTTGTGGATATCGGCATGGAGATGAGTGCATTCCTTCATGTTTCAGATATCTCCACCCGGATGGAGGAATTAACTGCCGCCCTTGATGTAGAGTACGAAGAAGATACCGAGGAGAACGGCAGAGAACAGAGTTACAGCCAGAAGGGCTCCGGCAGTCGCGGAGCCAGGCCATCCATTGCAACGCGTACAGTTGGGGAAAGGCTGCCGATAGAAAAAAGGCTCACGCGCAACCAGGACATCATGGTCCAGGTTACAAAAGAGCCGATCGGTACCAAGGGCCCCAGACTTACCACTCAGATAAGCCTTCCTGGACGGTTTCTTGTCCTGCTTACTGCAGACAGCAAGATCGGTATCAGCAGAAAGATATCGGACCGGAACGAGCGCAGGCGGCTCTACAAAATTATCCGGAGCATCAAGTCAAAAGATCTGGGTGTAATTCTGCGGACTGAAGCTGAAGGAAAAGATCAAAAGACCATCCAGAACGACCTCGTGCGCCAGATGCAGCGCTGGGAAGAGATTCAGAAGAATTATGCTTCCAATCCTGCACCAAGTCGTCTCCATGCAGAAACTGGTTTCGCTACCAGTACTATCAGGGATCTGTTCGGTGCCGATGTATCGCGGCTGACGATCGATAACAAGAAGGTATACGAAGATGCGCGCCGCTACCTGAGAGATGTGGCGCCGCATCTTCTGAACCGGGTCAATCTCTACAGAGGCAAGGAACCTATCTTCGACAGATATGGTTTTGAGCCGGAAATCAAAAAGACCTTCGATTCGAAGGTCTGGCTCAAGCGTGGCGGCAATATCAATATTGAACACACCGAAGGTATGGTGGCGATAGATATAAATACAGGCCGATATGTGGGATCGAGGGACCAGGCTCAGACTATCCTGCGGACCAACATCGAGGCCGCAAAAGAAATTGCACGTCAGTTACGGCTGCGGGATATTGGTGGAATCGTGGTAATCGATTTCATTGATATGGATGATCCGGAGCACCAGAGGCAGGTCCTGGGGGAGTTGAGGGCCGGGATGAAGAGAAGCAGGGCGAAATTCAATATTTCTGACTTCTCTGAGTTCGGACTGATACAATTGACCAGACAGAGGGTTCGCCCGAGTCTCTACCACACGTTGAGTGAAATCTGCCCGACATGTGGCGGCATGGGCAGGATCATGAGTCGTGAGACCGTCACAACCAAGATCGAACGCTGGTTCCAGCGCGCACGCGTAGGTTCACGCGATCGCAAATTCCGACTCGAGGTGAATCCTGCCGTAGCTGAACATCTCGGGGAGAACAACGGCCAGCTCATCAGAGCGATCGAAAACAGATGTCGACTGAGGATCCAGCTTGAAGAGAACGACCAGCTGGAAGCCGATCAGTTCGAAGTGTTCAGTGTGAGAAGAAAACGGTACGTAACCGACCGCTTTTTGAGTTAATCGAGGCTCCTGGTGTGCTTGACGGTCAGCCGACAAAAGTTTTAATTGGATTATTCGGGGATAGCCCCGTCACAGTTGTACAAGCGAAGGCTGGTTAGATATACATCACCGGCTCAGTACGCCGCTCCGTAATTACGGTGATGCATCGACGCTTGAATGCCAGCATAATTGCGGAACGGTGTACTTAATTGGAGGAACGGCGTGTACGCAGTAATAGAAGTGAAAAGCCAACAGATGGTAGTCCGTGAAGGGGATGTTATACGCATTCCCTACCACGGGGATCTGGAGGCAGGAAAGACCTTGAAGGCTGATCGAGTGCTGCTTATCCGCACGGATAAGAAGGCAAGCATCGGCACACCGGAAGTTTCAGGTGCCAGTGTAAGCCTGGAAGTTCTAGGGCACGGCCGGGATCGCAAGGTTACAGTCGTCAAGAAGAAGCGCCGTAAGAACTATCGCCGCATCGCGGGCCACCGGCAGCAGTATACACAAGCTGTCGTGACTGCGATCAAGGCGGCCTGAGAATTTCAGGGGGTAGATAAATGGCCCATAAAAAAGGCGTTGGCTCCAGTCGAAACGGCAGGGATTCTAATCCGAAGTACCTTGGTGTAAAGAGATACGGCGGACAGGAAGTTACATCCGGTACGATTCTCGTGCGACAGCGTGGTACCAGTATCCACCCCGGCCCCAATGTTGGACGGGGGGGTGATGATACACTGTTCGCCCTGGTCGACGGCACCGTTGTATTCGAGCGGCGTGGTCGCGGGCGCAAGCTGGTCCGCGTCGAACCGCAGCTGTAATTCATCGACTTGCA
>CAZWVF010000066.1:0-13058 GCA_964637695.1 uncultured Gemmatimonadota bacterium
AAGTGCTACCTGTCTATTGTGAGACCCACTGCTCTATCATGCGTGACAGGGCTCTGTGGCCGATGACCGTATTTATAGGTTCTTCGCTTATTGCGACCACCCTGCCGTACCAGGTCAGAATGCGGACAGGTGTCTTGTAAACTCCAAGATCCTCCACGGCATTACTGCTTGCGGACACAAAGACAGGCATACCGGTCTCTATCCCCCACAGAGTCCGACGGGCTTCGTAACGGTCCCCTAATGCTACAGCCTGGACCGAAAGAAATAAACAGTTCAGGCTGTCACAGAAGGAGGCTATCATCGGCAGTTCGTAGAGACAGACCATGCATTCCCGATCACCCACGACTACCCAGAGCGTCAGTTTCCGGTCGGATACCGTGGCATTCTCCCCTGAAAGAGTCTGCAGAGGTCCGAGCAGCTCCGGCAGATCCCTGCCCAGCCACCCCGGATATACAGCTCCATTGATCCCGGCATCTGATTGATTATCAATCTCTTCATACTCGATCGGAACGTAAGTGCCCTGCATGGCCCCATAAATCCCCAGAACCATCATCAAGAACATGGAGAGTGCCAGTGGGAGTAACCGGATGAATCGAGGTGAACAGATCATCGATCGCCATCTGAGAGGAGTACCTGCTCATTTCCCGATCGAAACCGCTCTCTGATTTCATTCTCCAGATTCTCCCATTCATACAATGTCGAGTCGCTGTTGAGAAAAATCCGGCCGTTCGGGCCCGTTGTCATGGAGCGCACACCATCTTCGAGTGGAATGGTCCACTCCCCGGCAAAACTCCCGTCGGGCAGCAGCAGAAGTACACGGGTGGTCGCACTCTCCCCATCGAAGTCGCTCCGATAGACCAGAAGACCCAGATCGGCGCACGGAACTATCCCGTTGACATCCCTTTCCGGTATCAGGTTTCCCTTACGATCTTCAATTGATCTAAGCGAGGTTCCAGACACAGGAAACCATTCCGACAATCCATCTTCCGACCAGAATGCAAAACGGGGGTGTGACTCATCGAAAACCAGGATCTTTTCACTGTTCCAGCGGACCAGCCACCACCAGTTGTAAGCCGATTTGAAGAAGAGTCCCGCCTTTCCATGACTGCCCAGACCACCGGCCGGCAAGATCTTTCCATCTGAGAGACCGACCGTAAAGAGAGGATCTGAATCGTTCTCGAGCGAATCGTGTATCAGCCATCTATCGCCTTCAATCCAGACCATTCCACTCGGCCAGACACCTCCGGCCCATCTCAGGCCGGAATCCGTATTGATGAGTGAATAGAGTCCCGAGCGGGGATCTGCCAGAAAGGGCAGATCACCGGCCATATAGACTCGTGACCGCAGGCTCCCCTCCGGATGAGGAGAAACAACCGAATCGATTTCCCACTCTCCCGAATCTGTTTCTGACAGCAATACTCCAAGACCGTCATCGTAGCCCAGATAGAGCAGCTCACTGCCTCCCACCGCCTTAACTCTTCCCGGTCTGGAGTCTGATGCAGCAGGATGCCCGCTCCTTGCAATACCGGCTTTATTCAATACTGCCTGAATATCTTCAACTCTTTCCACAATCCGGCCGGGGAGAGAGGAGAGCCTGCCCTGGTGGACATCCGGTCGCGTATCGTTATCGGAGGCGGCATTCATATCCGGGCCGGGTGACTCACCGGCCCCTGTTCGATCCGCCTCTCCCAGCAGGCGCAGCCTGTAAACAGTGTCTGACCCGTCTATCGCGTAAGCCAGACCACCACCGGGCCAGATCGTTTTTATTGCAGGCCGGTTCAGAAGGTGCTCAAAGCGGAGCCTGCCTGTCTGATCGTAAGCGCGTACGACCCTGAGAGAACCGTCGAGAAGATAGGCCAGCCCATCTGCACCGAGGGTTGCATTGAAGGTATAGGCGGGCAGGTTCTTCAATCTGCCATCAGCCCGTCGCTCCAGCCTGTCGGACAGGTGAGACCACGAATCGGAAGCCACTACTTCATCAGAATAAGAAAGAACCTCGATGAGATTCTTCTGGCTCCATCCCAGCAGTACATTTCCGTTTTCGAATCTGCAGACTTGAACGGCATTCAATTCGACCGATGCCAGATCAAAAGCCGCTGATGAACCGGATGGAACAGCTGTTCCATATTCGAGTGAATCACCCGTCTCCGAAATTAAGAGAGCAACCGGGGAACCGGGACCGTGGTACGAAGCGTTGAATAACCAGCCACCTGAGCTGAACTGGAGGGATGGAGTGGCCATGTCGAGTGCCGGAATCTGCTCAAGCTCGAGGAATTCGCCCGATGGAGTGAACCATGAGACCTGATAAAGATGAGCCACACCGACTCTGCGACCATCGGTGAGGAGGGCATAAGGGTATTGTCCCAGTTCTCCGGGCCCGGCGCCGATGCCCCCGAATCTTCCCAGGAGCTCACCGCTTTTCCTGTCGAGTATGGCAACATGCGAGAGTCGTCCATCCAGAACATACAGTCTGTCATTCAGGCAGAGCAGGTCTCTCGCGAATACCAGAGCTGGATCGTCACTATCGTACGGTTCCCGATAGATGGCCTGCAGTTCATATCTTAATCGGGTCACCAACCCATCCTGCTCCCCGCATCCAGCTATCACGGAGAGCAGGAGAGATGCGGTCAGCACAACGGGGAGACAGCTGGAGCGGCGCATTACTTGACGATCAGATCCACGGCGTACCGGAGCGAGCAGTAAAGCTTGGCATATCCGTATCTGGACCAGCAGAGCTGCTCAGTGGCGACAGCGAAATCGAGACATTCGTAAAGCGACTCTTCGGCCCTGGTGATGCACCGGTCATACCGTGTCGCCGGATCATTGCTTCCGGCCATCACAGACGTTGGATATAGGCCTGCCAGAGAGAATAGCGTGACCATCGAGAGAATACTTCTTCTGAAACGCATTACCGGTCCTCCTTCCCGCTCAGCGGGCAAAGGGACGCGGGGGCGGCGTCTGATACGAACCTGAATGCGCAATAAGTGTGCCAGCATGCCACTTCAGGCAGAGCGACATTATGTAGCAGAGTTAAGAGCCTGTCTGAGAAACCGACGATAGCGAGGATTACGCTGGCGCCGGATGGCCAGGCGGTTGAGCGGAATACCCGGAGGCGTAGCCACTGCGCTACGTCGAGGACATTCTGCGAAGACCAACGCAGCCGGCCGGATGCCAGCGTAAACCGCAGCCGGAGTGTTTTTCAGACAGGCTCTTAATAGACAGAAATTGTCATCTGATGATTACACGGCTGGATGTGATGCCGATTTCTGCTTCTACAAAGCTCCACAGCGTGTCACGGGAAATTGACAGCAGGTCGCAGAAATATCAATCCGGATGCCAGCGCAAGCCGCAGCCGGAGCGTTTCTCAGACAGGCTCCTATAATATGATTCACAAAACCTGTCTGCACGAAGTATGGTATATATAGATGTAACAGGAGGGTGAGATGACCGAAGAACAGATCAATGAGCCTGTTGATATAGAAAGTTCCGGATCTTCCGGACACCATGCTACCGCCTGGGTATTGATCGTCCTCGGCGCTCTGTTGCTGCTCGGCAACCTCTTCGATATAGGTGGCGGTATCTTCCTTATAGTGCTCGGCGGAGCGTTTCTTGCCGGACACTTCTCCACACGCAACTACGGTCTGCTCATCCCTGCCATGATCCTGATAGGGCTCGGTGTGGGAGTTTCACTGCACGACATCAGATTGCTTGGTTTCAGGGATTACTGGGTGCCCTTCTGTCTCGGATTGGGATTTGCTGCGATCTATCTGATCGACCGGATAACCTGGTTCCAGAGCGGATCGTGGCCGTTGTGGCCGGGAGGATTTCTGGTACTGATATCCGTATGGGGGGCAGCCTATGAGGCTGGATGGATAAACGAACTGTGGTGGGACCTGCTCGATATCCTTGAGATCTGGTGGCCGGTGCTGCTGATCATCTGGGGAATCGCACTTCTGAGAAGACGCAAAGCGATTCACGGGAAGGAAGACAGCATAGGCGACAATCCGGCAGATTGATAAGTCAGATGTCAGCGGCGACCGGACTGGCCGAATACGGCAGTGGGGGATCCTGCCTGCTCGGTCAGCATATCTGCTCCATCCTCAGTTATCACCATTATGTCCTCAAGCCTGACTCCGAATGAACCGAATATGTAGATCCCCGGCTCGTTGCTGAAGGTCATAGACGGCTCCAGCAGTTGAGTGTTCCCTTCTACCAGGTAGTGCCACTCGTGGCCATCCATTCCGATACCGTGACCAACCCGGTGAGTGAAGTACCTGTATCCGGGTCCGTAGCCGCCCCTTTCGATCACGTTGCGGGCTGCCCGGTCAACTTCACCGGCTGGTACACCCGGGCCTGCCGTCTCCAGTGCCGCTGTCTGGGCATTCTTTACCAGAGTCCACACCCTTCTCTGTTCCACCGAAAGCTCACCGAATACGGCGGTTCTGGTTATATCGGAACGATAACCACCTACCGTTGTTCCGCTGTCACACAGCACAACTGTTCCTTCTCTTATCTCTTCCTCTCTGTCGGTTCCGTGCGGATAGGCAGAATTCTCTCCGAAGAGGACAAGACCTCCTCCACTGTAACCGAGCCTCCTGTACGCCGTGGAGAGGAGGCTTCCGAATTCGCGCTGTGTCATCCCCTCTTCCATGGAACTGAACGTCGCCCTCAGAGCTTCGAGTGTGACTCTGCTGGCATGACGCATCAGATCTATCTCGGCGGAACTCTTGACGGCGCGACACCCTTTCGTGACCGGATCAGCATTTGTAACGGTCAGAGCCGGGGCATCCCTGCCGAGACCATCGGCAACGTGATAGCAGGTGGTCTCTTCCAGACCGATCCTGCCCGTTCTGATTCCCCTGTCGGCCAGGATCGAAGCAATCAGCGCGTAGGGGCTTTCATTTTCCTCCCAGGTGCGGATATCGTCTCCGAAACGGATCCTCTTAACGGCTCTTTCCCTCTCGAACGCCGGGCAGACCCAGGCGGGCTGACCCTCCCGGGAGAGAATCAGCACAAAGGTCCTTTCACTCCTGCCCCATCGCATATCGGCGTAGTAGAGCATGCTGGTTCCCCCGAGCATGACGATCCCGTCAAGTCCCGTCTCAACCATCAATCTCTGTGCTTTCGCGATCCTGCTCCATCGTTCCTCATCTGTAATACCGGCTGGTTCCACGGCGGTAATCGGAAGGAGTGCTTCAATCGCCGGTGGCAGTGATTCTCGTGACTGCGGTTCTGCCCCGACCTGTCCGCTGCCTGCCGAAAGCCCGATTGTCGCCGCACCGGCAGCCGGAAAGGTGGAGGCAAGAAATCGTCTGCGGTTAACCGTCATCTGGAACTCCTTTTTACTACCAGTGCCTGGCTTCTCCGTTCGATCGGAGGCAACAGAAGACCCCTGTCCACCAGGTCCCAGACAGCCTGGTGAACGGCCATCTCCCACGTGGCAAGAGCTACTTCGCCCAGCATCTCGGGATCGTCATAACCCAATTCCACCGCCAGGCTGCTGATATCAGGAAGAAGTGCCTGGAGATGACTCCATAACTCTTCACCCAGCCACCACGCTATCGAACGCATCTTTCCAAGATCATCAACTGTGATCAGGGGTATACGAAGTCGTCCAGCGTCATCAATTGCCTCCAGGCGACCGAGCAGACGCCGCGTGGGTGGATCCGGCGGTGCATCCATCAGATACCAGAGACGATATGCATCGATCAGTTCTCCGGTAATACCTGAAGCTGCCTCGGGATCAGGCTCGCCCAGTAATGCCATGCTCAGTGAGGACGCGGGATCGAGGAGAGCGGCGAAACCGAAAGGTTCTCCAGAAGGTGAATAACGGACTATCTGCCAGTCATTGTAGCCTGAGAAGGTCACAATATGGCCGGCAGGAGCGTCGGCAGGATTGAGTCTGTAAACCCGAAAAGCGTATTTCCGGTTTGAGGGAGCCAGACCGGCCTGCCAGAAAGCCTCCGCCTGAAAGAGACCCAGCAGGTAATCACCGATCAGGATGAAACCTGTCTGTTGCAGGGGAAGACGCCCGGCCACTTTCAATTGTGAAACGGTGGAATCGAGAGCCGTCCAGTGCGATTCCAGCTTATCTGCCATAACACGTGCAAGTGGAGACGCCACCACTGCAAGTCTCTCCACACCCTCCTGCTGCAGGGCCAGTGCCAGCGATTTCCACCGGCCGCCTGCCTCCTGTCGACCGAGCCCTTCCATTTCAATCAGACGGTAGAGGGCCTCCACTTCTTCACTATCCAGGCCCAGTCGGCTTCCGATCTGGCGACGGTTCACTCCGGCTGCCAGATCAACCAGCATGGCATGAAGTGCTCCATTCTCGAGGATTATCGGAGGTACCGTAACATCTATCGGAGCAAGGGTTGCCACGGAATAATCGAGGAGTTCATCAGGAGCCTGTTGAGAAGGTCGTTGAAGTGAAGGATCTGATCCATTCTGCCCGGCAGATAAGGGTACATCTGCAAGGAGTCCCGCCACGATCACCATCGACATTATCTGTGGAAAACGCTTCAATCTCTTCTCCCTCTTCTCCTTCTTGTCAATCCCTCAGCCGGAAACTAATCCAGCAATCTTAGTGCCATAACCTCTATCGGATGCAAAGCCTGTCTGCCTGTAGCGTCTCTTATCTGCTGCCGGCATGAGGTGCCCGGTGCCACCACGGTGCCGCGCCCGTTCATCTCCTCAATTGCGGGGAATAAACGCTGTTCCCCGATAGCAATCGAGAGGTCGTAATGTTCCTTTTCAAAACCGAACGATCCCGCCATTCCACAGCAACCCGAATCGACTTCGACGACCTCTGTCTGGGGCAGCCGGCTCAACATGCTCAGAAGCGGCCCCATTCCTACAAGAGCCTTGAGATGGCAGTGCCCGTGGACCAGCAGGTGTGCTTCATCGTAATCGCATGGAGTTCTGAACTGCAGGGCGGGACCCAGCTCTTCCTCTCTTGACGCCAGCCACTCCTCGACTGTGAAAGCCGCAGCCGCAACCGCTTCAGCGGCCTGGCCGGGGACCAGCGCCGGATATTCATCACGGAGAGTCAGGAGGGTCGACGGCTCGAGACCGAGTATCGGATTATCGGCTGCAGCCAGTTGAGCCCACACGTCCAGATTAATCCTTGCCACTTTCCTGGCCTGAGAGATCATGCCTTTGGAAAGCATGGCGCGCCCACTGCTTCCGCCGGGCACAGGCAGGAGTCGAACATCGAATCCGGCGGCTTTCAGAAGACGGACGGCGGCTACTCCTACCTCCGGATCGTTGTGGTTCGTGAAGGTATCAGGAAGGATCCACACCCTTCCTCTCTCGCCCCGGGCCTCACCCGACGATCTCCATTTTCTTTCAATTCTCCTGAACCGTTTCTCAAAGGTCATTCGATGGAAGTGGGGCACCGGATGGCGCATATCCACACCGACCAGCCTGTCGAGAAGCCAGCGAACCGGGTATGAACCCGCAATCAGGTTGCTCAGAGGCGCGGTCGCCGATCCGAGCCGGTTCCATCTGTCAATATTGCCGAAAAGCTTTGCCCTCAGGGGCATTCCCCTTGCACTGAAATAGTGAGCAAGATATTCGGTTTTAAGGCGGGTCATGTCGACCTGGCTGGGACATTCTGCTTTGCAGGCCTTGCATTCCAGACACAGGTCAAGTGTTTCATGGAGGCGTTCGTCCTCAAGACCCTCCGACTCGATAGCTCCGGACAAAATGGCGCGAAGAGAGTTTGCCCTGCCCCGGGTAGAACTCATTTCGTCCCTGGTAACCATGAAGGAGGGGCACATAGTCCCGCTGTCCAGCTTCCGGCATTCCCCCGATCCATTGCACATCTCAACAGCTCTAGCAAACCCGCCGTCAGCTGTGAAATCGAAATAGGTTGCTACGGGTGTGGTTTCGTAATCGGGTCCGAATTTCAATGAATCGGTTATCGCCGGTGCCCGCACGATCTTGCCTGGATTCATCAGATTGCCGGGGTCGAAAGTATCCTTCACCCGTTCGAGGAGGCCGTAGACCTCTTCACCGAACATCCTTGGATTCAATGCACTGAGAGCCAGGCCGTCACCGTGCTCCCCCGACATGACACCTCCGTAGTGGAGCACGAGTTCGAAGACCGCTTCAGTGATCGAGGTCATCTTTTCTATTTCGGCGGCTTCCTTCAGGTTGATCAGAGGTCTTATGTGGAGGCAGCCGGCAGAGGCATGGGCATAAAAGGCGGCAGGGCTGTCATGCTCGTGCAGCACTCTCAACACGTCTTCCACATAATCGCGAAGTTTTTCGGGAGGAACTGCTGTATCCTCGATGAAGGGAAGTGGTTTGTGATCGCCTCTCTTGCTCATCAGCAATCCCAGTCCCGCTTTTCTGACCGCCCATACGTTTGCCTGTTTGGAAATGTCGTGGAGATAGAGTGATTCTACACGGCCTTCGGCCGTTTGTCGTGCCGCCTTCTCCAGACGCTCGAGGTGATCATTTCTCTCCTTTTCGCTTTCTCCATAGACCTCGACGGCCAGTAGAGCCTCCGGCTCCCCATCCACGAAAGTCATCTTGCGTGAATATTCGGGATGGCGCCGCGTCAGACCCATCAGCATCGAATCCATCAGCTCAACGGCCGATGGTGATTCAGCCAGCAGAGCAGGCACTGTTGCCATCGCGCTCAACAGGCTGTCGAAAGAGAGGACCGCAAGACTGGTTCCGGGCGGCTTGGGAACCAATCCCAGTTCGGCCTCAAGTATCGTACAGAGGGTGCCTTCACTCCCCGCAATCAACCTTGCAATATTGACAGGTTTGCCTGGCTTGAAAGAATCGATCGCATATCCGCTGACCCGCCTCCAGGTTTTCGGGAAAGCCTCCTCGATCTTCTCGCTGTGATCGAGGGCTATCCGGATTATCTCGCGGTAGATCGATGAGAAGAGGTTTACGGGCGGCGGTGCTGCCCGCAGGCCGCCTGCACTGCCGCCTGGAGTTCCCGGCAGGGGCAGTCCCGCAAGTCGATGAGCCTGTTCCCACGATACCTCTTCAAAGAGGACGCGGCTCCCGTCGGCAAGAACAACCCTCACCCTCTGCAGGTGATCTCCGGCCATACCATAGAGTATCGAATGGGCGCCGGTGCCGTTGTTGCCCATCACCCCTCCGACGGTGGCCCGCTCGGCGCTGGCAGGATCGGGACCGAACATCAGTCGGGAGGCACCGGCCTCCCTGTTCATCTGTCCCAGATAGATGCCCGGCTGAACGAGTATTGACCTGGCTTCCGGTGTGAAACGCACGATCCCGTCCATATAACGGCTGAAATCGATTACCACAGATTCGCCCACGGTCTGTCCGGCCAGAGAGGTACCTCCACCCCTCGGCAGCAGCGAGAAACCGTAGCGTGAAGTTGTCTCCACCGTTGCCACTACATCATCTTCTGTTTTTGGAAATACGACTCCTAGAGGAGTGATTCTGTAGATGCTGGCATCGGTGGAATAGAGCATCCGGGTCCAATCATCGAAACCCACCTCCCCGGAGATCTGAGCAGCGAGTTCCCTGCCCAGCTGCTCGAGCCCTTCCGGAGCGCTTTTGTTACCGATCATCCATAACACCTACATGAAAGTCGTCAGCGACAAGGTAACCGACCAGCCTACAGGGTCCACCAGTCTTCGGGTAAAGTCGAGCCGGAAAAGTTCAGCGATTCGCCCAATCCCGAATCCCACTTCCGAGTAGGATTTGCCTGACGGAAGGGCGGTCGATTCGATCCACGAGCGGGCCACCGCACCGTGCACGATCAGTTCAAGACCCGTATTGGCCAATCCTCTGAGACCAAGCATGAAGAACGGCAGGTTCCTGAAATTATGCTCGGCAGTCAGCACAGCATACCCTTTTCCGGCAAATTCCCTGTGCTCCGCCCCTTTCAGGGCACCTGGCGGAGAATAGATGCCAAGGGCATTCTCGGGGGCTCCCCACAACTGCCGGGGCAGATTCCCCCAGCTCCATCCGCCGCCAAACCGTACAATAAGCTCAGGAGAGAAGAGGAACCTGCTGGTAAATGTGCGGATCGGGAAGGCGACGACTGCGTCGGCACGTGTATATGAATTGTCTGATTTTGTGAAGCCCTCCTGACCTCTTTCAACTCCGAGTGAAACCTCCCTGCCGGCCATGAGACCCGCAATATTGCCGACCCCGTATCTGAAGGCGATTCCGTATCTGATCCACCTTGCATCTTCGGCCGACACCTGCGGATTTGGACGAGAAGATCTCTCCCTCTGGAAGAGGCTCCAGTTGGACGCAACAGACAGACTGGTGTGCCTCTCTCCGGCAATGAAGATATCTGCCGAACTCAGGGACCGTGGAACCAGGTTCAGATCTATTCTCCATCCCCGGCTGGCGTAATAGTCATGGTAGTCGTCCTTTGCCAGCCAGGCTGTCAGAGAGTTCAGAAGCCCTGGATAGAAGCCGGCATCGGGAGAGGTGGCCACCCTGTCGAACAGGCTGATCTCGATGCCTCCCCCGCCTGCGGAAGTCGGGTCGAATGTATCGGCAGGGCGGCCGAAAGGGAGGGATAGACCTGCCTGCCAGTTCCATCTTTCCGAGGCCAGTCCCATTCCAGCACGGACGTTGACACCCGCATTTCCGATCAGCGAATCGATTTCAACCCTGTATCCGAGAAAGGCGCCTTCAACCCTGTTGAACCTGGAATCGAGACCCTCCAGCAGCCTCGATATCATCCCTCCACCGGCCGAACCGCTCAGGGTCAGAGAGTTATCCCCAAATGTCATCTCGAATCCTTCGGGTGCAAAGAGCGTCTCGAGGGTTTTGCTGCTGTCGAGCGTGGCATACGCGTGCTGCTCTTCACCCGTAAGGGGAAGCACCCGGTTCCGCTCCCAGAATGAGGAATCGATCTGTGAAGCTTCGGGCAGCTGCGAAACCCGGGCCTGACGTTTGAAGATCGAATCGGGGATTGATATATTTATGTCGTAATCGTAGATGACGGAGGTCTGGTCGAAACCGATCCTGGGGATCTTTATCGGGCCCATGCCAACCTTAATGCTGCCGTTCGTGCGAATATCGGTCGGCAGCCAGTAACCCATCTCCTGCTTCTGGAAGCGCTGTTTCCATTCGATCGAAAGATCATCCACAAACGGGATAACAATCGGTTCAGCTGGTGCCAGATCAACGCCGACCAGCGCAAAGGTTGAATCTGCTATTTCCACAGTTCCCCTGAGCAGCGGTATCATCCTGCTCCGCGGTTCCATCGCTATCAGATAGATTTCCAGCCCGTCCTGAAGTTTGATCTCTTCGAGTGTATAGTCATACCAGCGGAAGGCGTTGGGATGGAGGGGGCCGACGTAGCGGTTGCCGGCCAGTTCAATATCATTCAGAGAGAAATCCTGGATATCGAGAACCCCCTGCAGACCTTCCATGTCGGGCATATTCTCCGTCACTCTCGATTGCCGGATATCTTCTTTCAGGGTCTCCCCTTCCCTCCAGTATCCGAAGGAATAGCCCTCCACAATTCCGGCAATTGAATCCTCTCTCGATATAGTGCGACGAGTGAAGGCCAGGAACCGGTAGCTCTGCAGGTCCCTGTTGGTCAGTTCCCTGGCTTCTATCGCCCTGCGTATAATCGCCCGGGCCGCGTCGGCACCAGAGACTGTCACCGCCGGCAGCTCGATAAGGGTCGGCTGCAGGTAAGCATCGTAGGAGATATCTCTATTTATCTGAACTTTCAGCGTATCGGAGAGGTAACCGACATAACTGAATATCAGGACGCTTTCACCATCTTCTATCTGGAGCAGATATGCTCCATCGCGATTTGAGATAGTGCCGCGGCTGCTGCCGACTATCCGGACATTTGCCGACGGCAGCACTGAACCGGTTTCGGCATCCAGAATCTTTCCTTCAACTCTGTGAAGCGTTTGAGCACGAATGTTTACTGGAAGGAATACCGCTGTCAGCAGCAATACGGTGAGTATCGAAGCCGGCCGGACGCTTCGCTGCTCTAGTGTCATGTTACGCAGCAGATGCCGGCACCGAGAGTGACGCCGTGCTTGACCGGCAAGGCGCGGCGACGAGGCATAGCGGTGGCCAGGAGCCTGCCGGAGAATCCGACGATAGCGAGGGTTGCGCTGGCGGAGCGTTTCTCCGGCAGGCTCCTTGGGCGAGGAGACGCAACGCGGCCGGTCGGGATACGGCGCCGCTCGAATGCCACGGTTGTTGCGTGACATGGCACCAGGTACGTAGTCGAAATTGTAGAGCAGTGCACGGGTACCAGCTATTCTTCGTCTGTTTCATCCAGATCACCATCGGTGGAGAGCTGCATCCACTGTTTTCCGATCGAACCTGCAATATTGATGAAGTGCGATAGAGGATAGTCCTGAAACTCCTGGTACTGTTCCCTCAGTTCATGATGCAGCCTGCTGAAGAAACCGGGACGGCAGAGCATCGCCTCCTCCTCTCCCATGCCGATCTCAAGTCCTCGAAGAAATGACGAACTTGCCATGGCAAAGATCCAGGTCACCGCTTCTCCAGCTGCTTCCGGTTTGAACTGGTTATTTCCAACTGTGAAAGCCACTCTTACGACGTTATATGCAACTTCGGCAATCTGGTTCTCGATAGATTCAGCATCTTTTTCTGTAACTTCTTCCTCCGCCTGCGGCCGATCGGCAACTTTCCCTTCATAACCGCTGCCTGCAATACCCTCCACGTACGAATCGCCGATATCATCAACCAGACCACTGAAGTCTTCGGCAGGAAATTCCGGATCGATTTCGACTCTGGCTTCGATAGCCTTCTGAAACTCATTAAGAAAAATTGGCATCAGCTGTCTTACAACGCTGTCCCCGAGGGCATTCTGCAGGGCTGCCCAGTACCAGGGAAGACACCAGTTGAGGAAGTATCCCGATACCTTCCACTGGAATCCCGGCCCTCCCAGTTTCTCCCCCATCTGAATCGCACCGTCCAGCATTTCTGGTGCCGCATCAGAAAATATCTGTTCCCAGCTGGACATATCAGTCCCGGTTAATGGTTCAGACCATATGAGCCTGTCTGAGAAACCGACGATAGCGAGGGTTACGCTGGCGCCGGATGGC
>CAZWVF010000067.1:0-12866 GCA_964637695.1 uncultured Gemmatimonadota bacterium
CTACGCCAGGACCTGCAGAACCTGTTCGTAGATTCCCAGAGGAGCACTTATCTGCACTCCCTGCACAAGGAGCCGCACCGCGTCGAGCACCTCCCTGGCGATAGCAACCCCTTCTTTTCTGGCACTCTCTTTATCAGGAGCTGAAGCCATCCGCTCCATGACATTTTCAGGAACGACAACACCTGGAATCTCGTTATGCATGAACTCCGCGTTGCGGAGGCTCAACAGCGGCCAGATTCCGGCGATCACCGGTACCTGCCGTATTCCCTCCATTTTGCGAATCTGCTCAAGAAATACCTCCAGCTGGGTTACGTCAAACACTGGTTGTGTTACCGCAAAGCAGGCACCTGCATCTATCTTGTACCAGTAGCGCTTCAGTTCCTCTTCCATGTTGACCGCTACCGGATTACATCCTATACCGTGATAGAGTGCTGTAGGACACCCGAGATCCTTCCGTCCGATATCCCTGCCGGAGTTGAGCATACGAGCCACATTGGTCAGACCAATCGAATCAACATCGTATACAGCCGTGGCATCGGGATAATCCCCAAGCCTGGGTGGATCTCCCGTGATAATAAGAACATTGTGTATCCCAAGGGCGTCCAGACCAAGCAGGTCTGACTGCATCGCCAGCAGATTGCGGTCGCGGCAGGTGTAATGCAGAACAGCCTCTATCTCCACCTCTTTCTGTATAAGCATTGCAGTGGCCTGAGCGCTCATTCTGGAACTGGCCCGAGGGCCATCGGGAATGTTGATAGCTGCAACACCCTGTTCTTTTAGAACCGAAGCTGCTTCAAGCACTCTGGTTGGATCTGGACCGAGGGGGGGAGCCAGTTCCGCGCATACTACCCACTCATTACGCTCCAGGCGCGCTGCCAGCTCAGACCTCTCCCTCTCCGGCACCGGTTCGTAATCCGGCAGGCCGGCTTCATCTTTAACATCTACAATCGTTGGATGGGCAGGCACATGCATGCGCACGGCAGCTTTCATTACCTTGATGTGGGCCGGCGTTGTACCGCAGCACCCTCCTACAACCCTTGCTCCAGCCTGTATATACCACGATGCATACGCGGCCAGGTAATCAGGAGTCGTCAGATAGATATTCCGTCCCTCTACATCCTTTGGAACACCGGCATTGGGTTGTGCTGCAATCGGGCGGTCGGTCACTTTGACCAGCCGCTCAATCGTTTCGAGCATGCTGGCAGGTCCATCGGAGTGGTTGACGCCGATAACGTCGGTCCCCGCCCTGTGCAGCTCCTTGCCGAACACCTCCGGAGGGGTACCGAGAAGGGTATTACCGTCATTGCCACAGGTCATCTGAGCAATTACCGGCAGATCACACACTTCACGGACCGCTTTCAGTGCCTGTAAAATCTGGTTCAGATCGCTGAACGTCTCGAGAACAACGCAGTCCACATCTCCCTCCACAAGCCCTGAAATCTGCTCCACGAATAGTTCCCTGGCTTCATCAAAACTCATCGGACCGAACGGTTCTATTCGTATGCCAAGCGGTCCAACTGAACCGCCAACGTATGTCGTCTCACGAGCTTCCAGCCGGGCCAGTTCAGCTGCCTTCCTGTTTATCTCGATTACACTGTCCTCCAGCCCGTACTGTTTCAGTTTCAACCTGTTTGCGCCGAAAGTGTTGGTCTGGATCAGTTCGGCGCCCGCCTCTATATACTCCCGGTGTATTTCCCTGACCAGGTCGGGCTCGGTGAGATTGAGCGCGTCGAAGCAGGTATTGATAAAGACACCCCGTTCGTAGAACATCGTACCCATCGCTCCATCCACAATGAGCACATGATCTTTCAGAAGATCCGGTATGTGTATAAGCCTGTTCATGCTAATTCAGAATAACTCCATTTGCATCGAAACAAATCATCTTCACGAATTCCTTCACCCGATTCGATATCTCATCAGAGGTTACATCCAGCAGTCGACGAAGGCTGAAATCCTCCACGTTGAATGAGGCTGCCACACTGCCCACAACTATCCCCTGCCGTACCGTATCGGGATCGTGCGTCCCTCTGGAGGATAGGTATCCGAATAATCCCCCGGCGAAAGTGTCACCTGCGCCGGTGGGATCGGCAACCTCCTCGAGCGGGTAGGCCGGCGCGAAGAAGACCTCTCCCTCATGCCAGAGGAGTGCGCCATACTCGCCTCTCTTGATGACAATGTACTTCGGTCCAAGCTCTGCGATTTTCCTGGCGGCCCTGAACAGGTTAGACTCACCGGTAAAATCCCGCGCCTCCGCTTCATTGATGGTCGCACAATCGACCCTGCGGAAGACCTCTTCAAGGGTCTCTCTCTCCCCCTCGATCCAGAAATTCATCGTGTCGGCTCCCGCGAATTTCCTCTCCGGTGTCTGTTCCAGCACCTTCAACTGCAGTGCAGGATGGATATTTGCCAGAAAGACATAATCGCTATCTTTATATGCTGCCGGTAGTTTCGGATCAAATCTCTCGAAAACGTTCAGTTGAGTATCCAAAGTAATGGCCTGGTTCAGGTCAGTGCTGTAACGTCCCGACCAGCGGAAAGTACGGCCCTGTTCCCGCTCCAGTCCCTCCAGGTCTATACCCCTGCTGCGCAGCATTTCCACGTGCTGATCGGGGAAATCTTCACCCACCACAGCCACCATCCTGACCCCGGTCAGCAGGGAGGCTGCTGCCGAGAAATATGTGGCAGATCCTCCCAGAGCATCCTCAACTTTGCCCGCAGGAGTCTCCACCGAATCGAGAGCCACACTTCCCACTACCAGAAGACTCATACCGCTTACCCTATCCTTCGAAGTTGATCTCTGAGGAATCACCGGCGTTGACCGACATCGACCTTCCGCGCACCAGAGTGTTGTCTCCCAGCAGGCTTCCATCCAGTAGTGCACCTTCGATATTGGAATTGCGGCCTATTATCGAGTTGCGCACCACACTTCCGCTCACTCTTGCTCCATCCTGTATCGTTACATAAGGTCCGATCACCGAGGCACTGAGCTCGACCTCATCACCCAGATGAACGGGTGGAATTATGACTGCCTCTCCCAGAGTTCTGATACCGTCACCGTCCTTTTTATCGAGGAGAGCGCGGTTGGTTGCCAGTACCGTCTCGGGCAGGCCGCAGTCATACCAGGCCTGCAGCGGAAAGGTCCTGAAGGCGGCTTCCTTTTCGAGCATCAGTGCCAGCGCGTCTGTGAGCTGATACTCGTCTCTTGTCCGGATATCTTCGGCTACGAGTCTGTTGAGGGATTCGAGCAGCAGATCGGTATCGGTTATGTGATAGAGACCGGCTATAGCCAGATAGCTGAGTGGCTGCTCGGGTTTCTCCACCAGCCTGACAACTTTCTCTCCCTCTACGACCACCACCCCGAACCGGGAAGGATCATCCACCTCCATCACTCCCAGACTGTTCCCCCCTCTTTCCAGTACTGATTCAACATCGGCTTCGAATATCGTGTCTCCCAGTACGATGAAAACCGGGGTACCGGCGATCTCCCTCTCAGCCTGAACTATTGCGTGGCCCAGTCCGAGGGTCTCACGCTGCACAACCCATTCCATAGGAAGATCGTAATGCTCTTCGGCCCAGGCTCTTATCTCTTCCCCCATGTAACTGGTTATGAAGCAGAACTCCTCTATACCGGCATCCGCAAGCCGATCCACAATGTGGCCCAGAATAGGCTTGCCGGCCACATTGATAAGGGCTTTGGGTGTCGTATATGTAAGGGGCCTGAGCCTCTTGCCGACTCCGGCAACCGGGATAAGTGCCTTCACCTGGCAGCCTCCGACAGTTTCGACTTCAAGTAGTTTATTTTTTCAACTGGAGTCGGATCCACTTTCCAGCCTGAAGCAAGGTAGACGCTGGTATAGTCTCCGAGGGCTATCAGGCTGGTCATCCTGGCAAGCAGCCCCTCGCCACGGGTTGCTACTCTCCGCACAGATCCACCCGCCTGCTCGATAATCACTGCTGTAGTATCGATGCGCAGATCGAGTCGATCCCCCTGGTCGGCATCCTCGAACAGGAGGACCCGCGACACAGGATAGATCTCTTTCTGCACCTCCCATCCCACTATCTCGTTGTGATTCATCTCGGGGAGGTCATGTCCCGAAGCGACCCTTTTGCCGTTCTCACCTATCTGCCCGCGCCAGCGCATCGCCACCGGTCGCAGGGGATAGAGCGGAGCGTAGATAACCGGCCAGCCGGTTCCAAGCCACAGCGCCATTTCCTTTGCCGGATTCTCAATGACGGTACGGGCGCGACCGTATTCCTCCCTCAGTTGCTCGAGCATTGCCGCCGCTTCTTCCATTTCGGCCAGGGTAGCTGCTCCCCCTGGAGCCATCTCTCCTTCTGTACCGACTCCCGAAAGGAGCTTCAGCAGCGATACCAGACCCACCGGCAGGGCCGCTCTTGGTGGAAAGCCGGCTGGAAGGATATGCAATGGCACGCCAGCCTTTTCTGCCTCCTCTCCAAGCGTTCCCCCGGTTGTAATGGCCGCTCGTGGCAGGTTGCGCTCCCCGGCATCGCTCCATGCGCTGAGGGTTTCTTCTGTATTACCCGAATATGAACAGGCGACAAAGAGCGTATCTCCGTTCACCCATGCCGGCATTCTGTAATCCCTTATCACGGTCAGCGAAACCGGCCATCGCCTGCTCAGATATGTGGCAGCGATATCGGCGGCGATGGCCGAACCTCCCATACCTGAAATCACAACCCTGTCGATTTTCCTCCACTCTGCCGGAAGGTCCAGGGTGGCTGCTTCAACAGCCTGACGCCACTGACCGGCTGCTCCTTCGACCAGTCCGAGCATGTCGTCGGGATCGTATTTGGCCAGTGCTTCCTCAGAATCGAGCAGAAACCGCGGATCCTCACGCATCATCAATCTCCTCTTCAGTCAGTTGAAGCAACGGCGGGAAAATCGCCGCTCCCTCTCCAACATCTGTCACAAGCTCTCCCAGCTTGCCTTCCGTGTAACGTCTGGCAACTGCTGTAACACCGTCAACCGTCCGCTGCTCGAGTGCTTCATCTGCACATGCCTTGGCTTCCGCATGCGTGCAGGAGCGTATGATCTTTTTGATCTCCGGCAGCAGTTCCGGACTCAGGCTCAGCTCATCGAGCCCCAGACCGACCAGAATCATCGTGGCCAGCGGGTTTGAAGACATTTCACCGCACATCCCAACCCACTTGCCATGCTGGTGGCCGGCGTCGATGACCATTTTGATCTGTCTCAGAATGGCCGGATGAAGCTCCTGATAGAGATAAGCCACCTGAGCATTGCCCCGGTCGACCGCGAGGGAGTACTGGATCAGGTCATTTGTACCTATCGACAGGAAGTCCGCTTCAGTGGCCAGGATATCGGCAATTGCACACGCCCCGGGAATCTCCATCATTATGCCGACCGGTATCTCTTCATCGAAGGGGATCCCGTCTTCACGCAGGCTTTTCTTGGCTTCATCCAGGATCGCCTTGGCATGTTTCAGTTCCTCCAGCCCGCTGATCATCGGAAAGATCGTCTTCACGTAACCGTGAGCCGAAGCGCGGAGAATCGCCCGAAGCTGCTGCATGAACAGATTCGGGTTGGCCAGGCTGATACGGATGGCTCTCCAGCCCAGGAAGGGATTCCTCTCCAGCGGGGTGGCGGGAACCACACCGAATTTATCGCCACCCAGATCGAATGTGCGGATGATCACCGATTCGGGAGCAACCTGTTCAACGATTTTCCTGTAATCTGAATACTGTCTCTCTTCACTGGGGAGTTCATCACTGCCCAGATAGATGTACTCGGTTCGAAGCAGGCCTATCCCTCTTGCTCCCCAGCTGAGAGCCGATTCTACATCATCGGGGTTTTCGACGTTTGCCGACAGTTCCACCTCACGCCCATCGAGCGTCACCGCAGGCAGATTCTTCAGTTTGAGCAGTTCCCGCTCCAGTTCCGCAAAGAGAGCCTTCTGGGCCTCGAAGAACTTGATCGTCCGTTCATCGGGATTGACCGCTACCTGTCCCGACGTACCGTCCACGGCCATCAGCGAACCACTGCGCACCCGGTCCGTTATACGGGAGACACCGGCGACGGCTGGAACACCCAGGCCGCGGGCCATGATGGCCGCATGACTGGTGCGTCCACCCGCTTCGGTCACAAAGGCGAGAACTTTTTCCGGGTCGAGATGCGCTGTTTCAGACGGGGTCAGCTCCTTGGCAACGACCACTACAGGACGACGCAGCTCCCTCAGAAGCAGTCTGCCGCCCGGGGCCAGCTGCATCAGAACCCTGCGTCTTACATCCTCTATGTCGAGAGATCTCTGGGCCAGATATTCATCCGCCGCTCCGGAGAGGGTATCTCTCATCCCGGTCATTATCTCATCGAAGACCGCATCCGCATTTCGGTTGCGTTTACGTATCTCGTTAATGGTTTCATCCACCACCATCGAATCGTGAAGGATCATCAGATGGACACCGAAGATCCTGGCCACCTCTTCCCCCATCGTGTGGATGATCTTCTCCTGCAGAGCCTTGATTTCGATGCGCGCCTTCTCCAGAGCCTTCTCGAATCGCTGGATCTCACTCTCCACCTCACCAGGCTCAAGAAGGCGCTCTTCGACCAGTATCTCCCCCCGGTGCAACAGGAATGCCTCCCCGACGGCGAACCCGGGGGAGGCGGCTATGCCGTTAATCATGCGATCCATTATTTATACACTCGTTTCTGCACCGGAAAGTACGTCAGTTCCCATCCGGAGATTGCTCGCCGGCAACAGCCGGACTCCGGATGGAACTAACTCCGGATCGGAGCCCGCTAAACCGGTCCGTAATTATTGAGCGGTGTACTCAGTCATCTTCGAAATCAGAGGTTACCAGTCTGGTGAGGGCTTCCATGCAATCGGCAGCATCTTCACCGTCTGTCTCTATCGTAATCTCTGAACCCTGTTCAGCAGCCAGCATCATAATCCCCATGATACTCTTGCCGCTAACCCGAATATCGTCCCTGCTTACGTATACGTCACAATTAAATCGTGCTGTAGTCTTTACAAAGAGAGCTGCGGGGCGGGCGTGCAATCCCAAAGTGTTTTTTATGATTACTGTCTTCTCGATCACTGCTGCTCCTTTCCCGGCACTATTTCTATCCGGGATTCAGAGGAGGAATCAATCGGAATAAGCGACAAGATCATCACGACAGCACACAGTAAAAGGCTACACCGACCACAAGGCCCAACATCAACAGGACAGGCCTGTTCCATCTGCGTGAAATGGTCCAGGCAGCCGCTGCAGTGAAAGCGATCAACAGTGACGCCTCAATAATGCCCGGGGTTTCAGTGTGGGCTATCGTATGAGGAATCAGCATGCCGAGGGCCACGGCACCTGCACGCTTTATCCACAAGATGGCCATGGCGGCCCATTTGCCGCCCATCACGGGTAATATTCCAGGACCCGACTCGTATCCCTTTCTGATACCGTCAGCTCTGGCCAGCAGGTGAGGTATGTTGTAGAGAACCAGCAGTGCAAGCGCACCGTAGAGAGGCGCGAGCAGGAATACGATCAATCCGGTAATCGCTGCGAACGGCAGCATCCCGGCCCAGAAAAACCGATCTCCCAGACTCCCCAACACACTTCCGCTCGCCTGTTTGAAACGGGTGATTTCGGCGTCGCTCATGGCATCGGGTGAAGCAGCAGCTCTCTCCTCTTCAGCCTTTATAACCGCTCCGATTGAAAAGGTAGTCAGGTAGGGATGCGCACTGAAAAAATCCAGGTGGCGTCTGAATGCCTCATTGCGGGCATCCTCATCCTCATATATCTCATTCAGGGCGGGAAGCAGAGCTGCAGCGAATCCCAGATTCTGAAAGCCATCATAATTGAAGCCTGCCTGTATGGCGAAACTGCTCAGAAAGGCCGAAAACCTGCTCGATCTGCTGGAAAGACCGGCCATCAAAGGAATACTACTATTAACGTACCGGCAGCCAGTCCACCTATCAGCCAGGGCAGGAACTGTGGCCCGCCGTAGAGCTTCAGCGTCGCTCCGAGTCCGACTCCCAGCATGCCGGCCAGAAGGGTGTAGGGTGCGATCTTTCCTGCAAGCGGCAGCAGGCCGGCTATCGTAATCAGCAGAAGTGAGAGAGCAGCAGTCAGAAGGGCCATCAACACGCCTCTGACTGCCGAGTGCCCGATACCGACAAGGAGGTACCACCGTACCACACCCGGCTTATTTCTTTCCAGGGCTGCAATCACCCGGGGAAAGAAACCACTCTGCAGTTCGCGCTGCCAGCGCAGGAGGTGTCCACCGACCCATGCCAGAGGGATCGCGGCCAGCAGTACCGCCAGGCCGGAAATACCCATATCTGTGAGCCCCGATTGCATGGCAACCAGAGCCCCTCCTGCTGCTCCGGCCGAAGCCGGTCCGCTGTCAGAGGAAGCTGCCCCCCCGACCGGCAGTTCCGACAACCACAGCATCTGCAGGAGAGCACCCAGATAGGCCCCTTCGAAGGGGAGACCCACAGCAGCACCGAGCAGCGTGCAGATAACCAGCGGCTGGTTCAGCATCCCCTGAAACAGTGTGGCCGTATCTATCGCCGCCACACCGCCGGCGATGGCAAGGATCAACCAGGCGCTCACCTGCCACTGCCCGGACGCAGGTCTACTACGATAACCCCTTCAGGGATGTCGAACTTGAATTTCTCTGCCGGCTGCTCACCTATCTCTATATCTTCGAGCAGATAGGTATGATCGTTTCCAGCACCATCGGTGTACTCCGCACGCGTTGCCAGCATCCGCCCTGTATCTATCCACACCTCAACCCTCTGCGGGTCGGCCTCCTCACCTCTCAACAGACGTATCACCACAATCCGTGTCTCTCCCCTCAGTTCCTCCCGAACCCACTCAGCATTCACATTCTCCGTATAGGCAGCGAACAGCTGTTCCTGTGTAGTGATGTTCCTGGAAGCGTCGACCTTGTAGAGCAGTACCTGATTCTGTTTTGGATCGTAATCCCAGAGGGTCGTGCCGTCAGAAACCATTGCCCTGCCGTCGAACTCAATACGGAAACGGTTCCGGCCTGCCAGGTAGATGTCTCCTTCCGTCACCTGCGTTTCACCGGCGAGAACCCACTCGAATGTATGTGTGAACTTTGCCGAGAGACCTTCCATATCCTGCCAGTTCTCCCTCAGCTGTGACATGATCGAGGCCAGCTGGGGCTGACGTGACTGCTGTGCTTCACCGGTTAAGGGCCGATACAGCACCAGTGCCCTGTCACGCAACAACCGTGGCATTCGAGCGGCGCCGTATCCCGACCGGCCGCGTTGCGTCTCCTCGCCCAAGGAGCCTGCCGGAGAAACGCTCCGGCTGCGGATTGCGCTGGCATCCGGCGCCAGCGCGACCCTCGCTATCGTCGGATTCTCCGGCAGGCTCCTGACCACGCTATACCTCGTCGCCACGCCTTGCCGGTCAAGCACGGCGTCACTCTCGATGCCGACATTTGCTACAAGACATGACACGAGGAGAACCAGCAGATATCGAGTTTTATTCAATTTCATTTTCACCGCCCACCCCAGGCCAGATCATCCAGATCCTCTTCTTCCATAAGTACCTTGCGTGCCTTGGTGCCATCGGGAGGGCCGACCACACCCAGCATTTCCAGCTGATCCATCATACGCGCGGCACGCGTGTAACCGACGCCAAGACGTCTCTGTATAAGGCTTATCGAACCCTGGTCGTGGGTGACAACCACCGATGCGGCATCTCTCAGCATGCTGTCGAGGACTTCGCCGGCCGCACCCATGCCACCCACATCACCGGCTGCTTGAGCGAAAATGTCCATATCCTCTGTCTGCAACTCCTGTTCCCTTACCAGGTTCACCAGTCTTTCGATTTCATCGTTGGAGAGGAAAGATCCATGTATGCGCAACGGTTCCGGGAAAGAGGGATTCATGAACAGCATATCTCCCCGCCCCAGAAGCTTCTCTGCACCATTCAAATCGAGGATCGTGCGGGAATCCGTTTTCGAAGGGACCTGGAAGGCTATCCGGCTCGAAAAGTTGGTCTTTATAGGACCCGTGATCACATCGACCGAAGGCCTCTGCGTGGCGAGGATCAGGTGGATTCCCACGGCACGTGCTTTCTGGGCCAGTCTCTGGATGAGGGTTTCGATATCGGCCACCGCCGTCATCATGACGTCCGCGAGCTCATCCACGATGATGACTATATACGGCAGAGGTTCGGGAATCTTTTCTTCCTCACCTTCCGGCCCGGTTACCTCCTTCTTCTTCTCCGCCTTTTCTTTCAGCTGGTGCACCTTGCTGTTGTACTGCTCCAGGTCGCGCACCATTGCTGCAGCCAGTGTATCGTAACGGTCTTCCATCTCATAGACAGCCCACCTGAGTGCCTCCACGGCCTTCTTCGGGTCGGTCACAACAGGAGTGATCAGATGGGGGATCGAATTGTAGATTCCCAGTTCGAGCATTTTGGGATCCACCATGATGAAGCGGCATTCCTCCGGTCCCATCCTGTATAGAATGCTGGCAATGATACCGTTGATGCAGACGCTCTTGCCCGAACCGGTCGTACCGGCCAGCAGCAGGTGAGGCATCCCTGCCAGGTCGGCGACAAAGGGTTCGCCGCTTATAGTCTGGCCGAGAGCAAGCGGGAGAATGTTATTTCCACCGGCGAAACTCTCCGATTCGAGGATCTCCCGCAGCCGGACAACTCTCTGTTTAGGATTCGGGATCTCGACACCGACGGCTGCCTTTCCGGGAATAGGTGCCACGATCCTTATCCTCTTTGCCCTCATTGTCAGCGCGAGATCGTCCGCCAGGTTAACAATCTGGTTCACCTTGACGCCCGGCGCCGGCTTTATCTCGAAACGCGTTATCACCGGCCCTGTCTTCCAGCCTGTCACCTCCGCCTTTACACCGAAGGAGAGCAGTTTCTCCTGAAGCAGTTCAGCCTCCTTGCGGACTGTTGCTTCGTCGGGACCGGTCTCCCCTTCAGTAGGATTGGCGAAGAGGCCGAGCGAAGGAGGCTCATACGCACCACTTCCCGCAGTTTTCCGACGTGCAAAAGGCCTGACCGGTTTTGCCGGGGCTACCGGTTCCGGCATATCTGTCTCGATTTCACCGAAAAGGTCAGGTTCTGCTGCAGCAGGCTTTTCACTTAATTCAACCGGTTCCCCTTCCCCGGCAACATCGATCCCGTCCATACCGGCAAACGCCAGATCTGCAGGGATCTCCTCACCAACCGCCGGTTCCCCGGTTTCCAGAGCAGCTTTTTGGGCTTTCCCTGCACGGCGCGCCGCAACAGATGCGGTCAGACGTTTTGCCAGCCCGGTTGTGAATACAGCAACAGCCAGGACGAATCCCGCAAGAGCCCGGGTTGACTTCAGGAGGAAAGCTCCGGTTGCCCTGAAACCTCCGGCTATTCCTCCGGCTATCTCACCGGGCCTCCACCCGAACGCTCCTATCAGAAAGAGCATCAAAAGGCTGGCCCAGACCAGGGGAGCTCCAACCCGGCCGGTGTAATCAAACATTATTCCGGCCAGAGATCCTCCCATCCGGCCAGCCAGGTCATAAGAGATATTCTGGCTGATCAGGTAGTGCGGAAAAGCCAGAAGTATCGAGAGGAGAACCTGTATCCCCAGGATCTTCACAGATAGGGTGATGAGAGAGCGATCGACAGAATGACGCAGAAGCCTCCAGCCCCAGACGAAAATAACGGCAATGGTCAGCAGCGGCGGGAACCTTCCCAGCTCCTGTACCATACCGAACGCCAGCAGGGCCCCTACTATTCCCATCCAGTTTTTCGGGGCATCCACCGCTGAATCGAAGGCCGGCGGATCGGTAGGGCTGTAGGAGAGCAGGCTGAGGAGCAGGACCAGCGCAACCAGAAGAATAACAATCCCCAGCGCTTCCAGTCGCCTGTCACCCGATTTCTTCGGGCGGCGCCTCCTTTTGACCGTTCTGCTCATCTTTTATGTCTCCAGCTCCCGGATTTACTCCGAAGGAACAATGATATGATCTCTTAAAACGGGCAGCACCGGCCATGCATCAACGGCCGCGCACAGCACCAGATCACTGCCAAATCCCTCTTCGTCCAGATACCTTCCGTGTGCCGAACGACGAAGCAGCCTCAAGGGATTATTCGCAGTCTTCCTGCCCAGGTCGAGGGCCACCCATGCTCCGTCATTCAGAGGAAGAACCTCCTCTCCTGTCTCATCGATAAACCTGCGCAGCAGCATACCGGCACATGCTGCGTCCTCCAGTGCGAAACCGCCATTGTTGCCCGCACAGAGAAGAACCACCTCCTTTTCCTTTTTCATCGTTGCTACAATGCGTGCGGCGTTCACGTAACCGGCAATTAGTACCCGACTGGCACCACGAGCCTCCAGAATTGCTCCAGATCCGTTTGTGGTAGCCAGTACAAGCAGTCTGTCCTTTACAATCTCTTCGGTATATTCCGCAGGAGAATTCCCCAGATCGCATCCTTCAACCTGACGCACATCCCGCTCGGCGCACAGAAGCACGTCCTCGATGCCCAGCTTTACTACCAGTTCGGTGGCGGCTTCCAGACTTCCCGATGGTATCACCCCTCTGGCACCATTGCAGAGAGCAGCCACGATGGTGGTAGATGCACGAAGGACGTCGATGACGACGACGGTATTGCCCCGGACCGTCTCTTCTTTCAATTCCGATGGAGTGAAAAAAACCCTGACTTCCACCTTAGCACACCGTTCCGCAACTACGCCGGCATTCAAGCGCCGATGCATTCCGGCCTGCCGCGTGGCTCGTCGTCGCGATAGACACCACTATCCCTTCTCCTCGTGCCTTGCCGGCCCGACACCTCGGCGCTCTCGATACATCACCGTAATTACGGAGCGGTGCACTCAGCACACCGTCCCGCAACTA
>CAZWVF010000068.1:0-12014 GCA_964637695.1 uncultured Gemmatimonadota bacterium
CATATCAGCCATCTATCCCGGAGCCGGGCTCGACAACGTCCTGGTCACCCACGGTGGAGCAGAAGCCAATTTCCTGTCAACACTCAACCTGTTGAACCCCGGAGACGAGGCGGTAATAATGCTGCCCAGTTACATGCAGACCCACGGGCTTTCGGTCTGCTGGGGAGCAGATGTGAAACCGTGGATGCTGAATGAGAAGGAGGGCTGGCAGCCCGATATCCTGGAACTGGATGAGGTGGTCAGCGAGAAGACCAGGCTGATCATTATCACGAATCCGAACAATCCAACCGGTCTTGCATTCGGAGCCTCACTGCTCGAGGGGGTGGTGGCAGCCGCGGAACGCGTGGGTGCATGGATCCTTGCCGACGAGATCTACAGGGGTGCGGAGGTTGACGGACCGGAGACACCCAGCTTCTGGGGAAGATACGACAGATTGCTCGTAACCTCCGGCCTTTCAAAGGCTTATGGCCTTCCCGGGCTTCGTATCGGCTGGGTCGTCTCTCCCTCGACAACAATGATCGAAGAGTTATGGTCGTACCACGATTATTCAACCATAAGCCCGTCAACTGTGACCGAAGCTCTGGCCATCCATGCACTGGAACCGGCCCGCAGGCAGAACATACTTGAACGCACCAGGGGGATACTCCGTACCAACCTGCCGACACTGAAGGAATGGGTGGACCGGCAGAAGGGGATGTTCAGGTACGTGGAACCGCAGGCGGGGGCGATCATGTGGGTCCGATACAAACTGGATGTCAACTCTTCAGACCTCGCAGAACGGGTTCGAGTTGAAGAGGACGTACTCATACAGCCGGGAGATCATTTCGGATTCGACAATTACATCCGTCTCGGATACGGGCCGGCGCCCGATTACCTGATCGAAGGCCTGGAACGCGTCAGGCGCGTGATGGAGAATTACTGATCAGGGCCTCAATACCTCCCTTACCGGGGTGGTATCGGCGGCTTCTGATCGAGAGGTATCGGACTGACATAGGGATTGCCCTCCATCTTCCTCTCGAATTCGGCTTTCGCCTCGGCTATCACATCCGGCGATATCATGAGTTCCGCGGCGGCTCCGCCCAGCACTCTGGCGGCAAAGAGCATGGCTTTATGTCCCGTGCTTCCGCCCGCGGATGCCACCACGGGCCAGGCGTGACCGGAAGAGCCGATCGGCCATGAGGCCACGCTCAGTTTCGCTGTCGGCACGATCCGGCTCACTTCGGCTACATCTGTTGATCCGCCGCCGGCTGGCTGCTCTTCTGCCGGCATCTCCCCTATTCCTTCGAACATCCCCTTCTCAGGTTTTCCCAGTTCCCGCTGGATGGCCCGGGCGAATTCGTGGTCCTCTTCAGACCACTGCGGTTCTCCGGCAGCTCGAAGACTCCGGTCGAGCATCTCGGTCAGCGGGCGGTTTAGCAGGTAGGAATGCACTCCTGTTGTCAGCGTGACCTTGTGCGTGGTCTCGGTAGCCAGGGCTGCCGCCTCTGCCGTTTTAAGAACCCGGGCGTATGTCGATTCGACGCCATCCCGGTACAGATCGCGTACGTAGTACCATACCTTTGCATAGCCGGGGACCACGTTGGGCGCACCGCCTCCATCGGAGATCACGTAATGGATCCTGGTCGACGGCACCACGTGCTCGCGCAGCATGTTGACGGCATGGTTCATCAGCTCGACTGCATCGAGGGCACTGCGGCCATTCCAGGGATCCCCTGCCCCGTGAGCGGTCTTTCCAAAGAATTCGACGGTGAAGTTGTTCAGAGCGCGGGTTCTGGAGAATCCCACACCAGTCGTGCCGCCGGGATGCCAGTCGAGACAGACGTCGAGCCGGTCGAATATGCCCGCTTTGGCCATGTAAACCTTCCCGACCACCGTCTCTTCAGCCGGGCATCCGAATAGAACTATCGTACCGTCCAGTCGATATCTCTGCAGGGTTTCCTTTACCGCCACCGCCGCCCCCACACTGGCCGCTCCGAAAAGGTTGTGCCCGCATCCCTGACCCGGTTCCCCTTCGTTCAACGGGACCCTGCTGGTTGTCACGCGGTTGCTGAGCCCGGGGAGAGCATCGTATTCAGCCAGGATCCCGACAACCGGACTGCCCGATCCGTACGAGGCGACGAAAGCAGTGGGCATATCGGCCACACCGCGTTCAACCGTGAATCCCTGTCGCTCCAGGTAATCTGCCAGTTCCACCGCCGATCGGGTTTCCTGCAATGCCAGCTCGGCATAACCCCACAGGGCATCACTCAGACCGATCAGTTCCTCACTGTGATTCTCCACCGAACCCCAGGCTGTCTGCCGAAGGTCATCCACATCCTGAGCCTCTGCCCCGTGAACCATGACGAACATCACAGCCGCGGCACATATGGTCACGAGTCGCACATCCCGGCGGCGGCGGCACGACATCACGTTCTCGATCTGAGCTGTATTCATTTCATTCTCCATCCCTGCATTTTCGGTTCTACACGACAGTTATTCATCAACCCCATAAAGGCTATAGCGCAAAGAAGGCACTCGATGCAACCTGGAGCTGCGAGAAACGACGGTCCCCCGATGCGATCTCGGTCAAACTTGCCGCCTTTGACTTAGAAGCTTCATTACACCTTCTCGAGAACGTCTGCTTACAGACAATCAACGGACCAGCGTAACCGTTCTGCAATAAACGATGCAAAGGGCTGTATATCATTCTCCACGCTGGCGGTCTCCAGACAGGACAGGTATTCGGTACGATCCTCAACTCTGATAACTGTCCATGGATAACCTCCCGAAGCCAGCATTGCGTTCATCAGGAAGCGTGCCATACGTCCATTCCCGTCGGCATAAGGATGGATGTATCCTGAAAGCCAGTGTCCGAGTACCGCGCAGACAGCTGGCTCTGTTTCGTGCTCGAGTAAACCAAAGAAAGCCGACATCGCGTCTGAAACAGTTTCCGAACGCGGTGGCACATGCCGGGAAGAACGCAGGAATACGGATGTATTCCGGTAACCTGCGAGTTCTGCAGGTGGGATCAGACCTGCAGCAGCAATGACGGCTCAGGTGCAAGGTACCAATCGCTGCCATTACTGTTCAGATATATCAGATTCGTTGCGATCTTCCTCTTCATTTTGAAACAATGTTAACCATTCTTCCAATTCTGCTTGAGGAACATATATATCGGGATCGTCACCTGGATCAGTAATTGACTCCGTTGTCTGTCTCTCAGAACCACTCAGATGTTTCAGAAACTGATCAGATGTCCATATCTTTACATTGGATTCCCTGGCTTCACGTCTCAGTTCAGCATCATTGGACACTACGATCAGATCCTTCCCTGACGCTTGCATCCGACAGATAATAATGTCATCTGCTTCCCTTGGATTTCTTGCGAAAACAACATCGATCCCATGCCTGCTGAGTTCTTTTGATTTCCCTTCGAGGACTCCACGATCAAAGACGACTGTCATCTCAGTTATACTTCTGGTTTTCATAACCTGAAGACGCAGAACTAATTTCGCTTCGTCGTTCTCATCATCCAGTCGGATGTCTTTAAATACACCCGATCCTATCAGGTTATGACCATCGATGATGAATCTCATGATTCAAATCCCCGGCAAAGTTTATCCTCAAGTTGGAGTTACTCCACCCGTTGTAACTGCGGATCTGCAATACCTTAAAAGTATCATCAACACAGAACCCTGGTATCAGTAATATCTGTCAGGGGAATTGGCTACTCAACCAGCCGAATAGGCTATTATTAGGCTAATCAATATCGGAAGTAACCCACTATGAGAAAAGGGTGCCCGCTGGAAAGTCCTGCGATAATCAAATTGAACTATCGATGTGGAGTACATAGGTCTCAGTAACAAATGCGCCAAAATAACTGCGGATCTGCAATCCGAGGTCATTTATTATTCGATATTGGATTTTGGGCTTGGCAACCATATCATCGAGGGATTTCGCTTGACTATAATTATCCTTGCTATAGCAATTATTATTACAAATCAGGTGACATTGTTAATTTCTTTTTAGTGCTATAGCAGAATATTTGTTGCTATAACATAGAATTATTTCATATAGGCCCCGCAATTTTATTGATTTTCATCTGTAATCCTGTTATCCTTGCTCTAGGAGCCTGTCGGAGTAAGCCACCGGCTGCGGTCTGCGCCGGCAACCGGCCGACGGCGTTGGCTTTCGCCGGATGTCCTCAACGTAGCACAGTGGCTACGTTTCCGGGCCTCCGGCTCAGCCGCCTGGTCGGGCCGGCGCCAGAGCAAACCTCGCGTTCGCCGGTTACTCCGACAGGCTCCTAGCAAGAAATACTATCCGAGTATTTCAGATGTCTGGAGTGTACATGATGCAACCGGTAGCACCGTTTGGTGAGATTGTTCGCTTCCACAGGAAGAAAAGTGGCTTGAACCAGCAAGAACTGGCTGACCTGGCAGGTGTTGGGGCGAGTTCGGTTTATGAAATCGAGAGGGGAAAGATGACGGTCCAGTTCGCGACCGTGCTAAAGGTGTTCTCGGTTCTGAATATCTCAATTGATTTCCATAGCCCTCTGATGAGTGATTTTAAGTCGTCAATAGGTCATGTCGATGGTGCTTCGCCAACCGACTGAGGAGGGTAAAGTGAGACGCATTAGAATATTGATGCACGAAATCCCGGCGGGCGTCCTTGAAGAGTCAGATGACCGTCAATCATATTGGTTTCGCTACAATCCCGAATATACCGGGCCACCCGTTTCTCTGACCATGCCGATCGAAATGCGAGTCTTCGAATTTGACCGTTTTCCACCGTTCTTCGACGGTCTGCTTCCCGAAGGAAGTATGCTCGAAGCCATGCTCAAGCAGATGAAGCTGGATGCAACGGACTATTTCGGGCAACTCCTTGTGGTAGGTCGTGATCCTGTCGGTGCTGTGACCATCGAGGAAATGGAATGAATCGTTGTCTAATCACATACGAGAACTGTGGTACAGCCAGGTATTCGGTGAAAGGATTACAGAGGCTCTCGCCTCGATTGGGAAATCTCAGAGAATTCCCCTATTCTTCAGCCGAACAGCGCCGCGAGGCACTGCTTCGCGCTGATAAAATCTCTATCCAGGGGGTGCAGCCCAAACTCAGCGCGCGACTCAGTATTGCCGATGAGGAATTCAAACTGGTGGACAGGGGAGGACGGTACATACTCAAACCCCAGCATGCTGACTTTCCTGAACTGCCGGAGAATGAGGATCTCTCCATGCGGTTGGCAGCCATGGTGGGAATCGAAACGCCTCTCCATGGTCTGTTATTGTCTGTCGATAAGTCGCTGACGTATTTCATCAAGCGATTTGACCGAAAAGGACAGAAGGACAAACTCGCCGTTCAGGATTTCGCTACCCTCGCCGGAAAGAACCGCGAAACGAAATACCAATTCAGTATCGAGCATTTATTGGGCCTTCTCAGACATTGTTCTTTCCCGGTGATTGAAACGGTGGAAATGTATAGACGGCTTCTATTTAATTTCCTGATTGGCAATGAGGACATGCACTTGAAGAACTGGGCGCTTCTCACCTTTGACAATAAGATAGCCCTTGCACCGGCCTACGATTACCTGAACACAACAGTCGCCTATCGAGTTATCGGAAAGCCGTTCAAGGAAATTGAAGAGACCGCTTTGCCCCTGGCTGGCAAGAAGAAGAATCTTTCTGATAGAGACTGGATATCATATCTGGCGCGACAGCGCCTGAAACTCAACAATACAATCATCGACAGGATTCTGTCAGGATTCGCGACCGCACTGCCCAATTGGAAAGTGCTGATCGACCGCAGCTTCCTGTCAGATCCTCTTAAAGAACTCTACCAAGAAGTTATCGAAGTACGGAGCCGCGCTCTGGGGATCTGACCATATTCAACCAGGCTGATATCGATCCGGTTCTTGAGCTGCCGGCATCAATCGATGCATACAGCCTTTATTCCTGGTCTCTTTTCGAATTGGCTACCTGCCGAATAATAGGCTATAATTAGGCTAATCAATATCGGGAGTAACCCACTATGCTGTATTTTGATCTTGAGAAACTGACAACAATATCGATCCCTGTCAGCATTGGCTGGCTGTTAGGTTCATGCATGGAAGCACGGGGTAAGCAGGACCTCTGGATCAGCCGGAAACCTGAGGTTATTGAGGTACTCCGGGAACAGGCGATAATCCAGAGTGCTGAATCCTCGAACCGTATAGAAGGAATTACGGTCGCACCTGAGCGTCTCCGACCGGTGATGCAGGGTAAGGTTAGACCACAAAACCGATCTGAAGAGGAGCTGCTCGGCTACAGAAGAGCGCTGAACTGGATCTTTGCTCGTCGCAGAGCTGTTGAAATCACCCCAGCCGTCATACAGAAACTCCACTCCTTTTCCCAAAGTGCCACGACCAGCGATGCTGGTGAATGGAAGAGTAAAGACAATAAAATAATAGAGATTCTGCCAAATGGAGAAAGAAGAGTCCGGTTCATTCCTGTATCAGCCCGGGAGACTCCCGGCGCGATGAAAACTCTATGCAGAAACTACCGAACAATTAGTGATGAAGAACTGTTACCACCTCTCTTGAATATCTCCACCTTCATCTTTGATTTGCTCTGTATCCACCCTTTCCGTGATGGGAATGGTCGGGTATCCCGACTTGCTACGACCCTGCTGCTGGAATCTCACGGCTTCATCGTTTCACGATTCATCAGCCTCGAGCGCCTGGTTGAAGAGACACAGGATGATTACTACGAGGTTCTATCACGGTGTTCTGACGGCTGGCTTGAAGGCACGAATGAAATCGTACCCTGGTGGAATTACCTCCTCAGCATTATTCGTCGTGCATATCAGGAATTCGAGCAGAAGATCGAATCAATGGAAGCCCGTCCAGCCAAGAGTGATCTCATAAGGCAAACAGTACTGGAGATGGTGGAGGAATTCACACTGGCCGACCTCGTAGCCCTGCTGCCATCTGTCAGCCCTCAACTGATCAAGAAGGTGCTCGCAAATCTGAAAGAGACTGGACAGGTAAGTCTGCAAGGTCGAGGAAGGGGTGCCCGCTGGAAAGTCCTACGATAATCAAATTGAACTATCGATGTGGAGTACTTTGGTCTCAGGAACCAATGCTCTCGACTGATCTTTTATTAGACACAATCTAGTCACACCCATAAATTTATCCATTTTCACCCATATATCTTGACTCTATCCCCTATTTACGTATATTTATGGATAAATTAATGGAGGAGATATGAATCCGTTTCAGAATTTCACCATAACTGAGCGTTTGCTACAGGATATTGCCAGAATCGACGAATTCAAGGGTCGTTGGGCAATCTTGGGCAATCTGGCTCCAGAACGTCTTTCAGCGCTTCGACGGATAGCAACGATAGAGTCCGTGGGTTCCTCTACGCGCATCGAGGGAGCGAAGCTCACAAACGACGAAGTGGAGAAGCTTCTATCGGGTATCGAGATAAGATCATTCCAGTCACGGGACGAACAGGAAGTAGCTGGTTATGCCGAGCTGATGGAGCTCATTTTCGAGTCCTGTTCTGATATTAATCTAACTGAGAACCACATCCGTCAACTCCACGGGATACTGCTCAATTATTCTGAAAAGGATGAGCGTCACAGGGGCCACTATAAAAAGCTCCCAAACAGTGTTGAAGCATTCGACGAGGAGGGAAATAGCATCGGTGTGATATTCGAGACTGCGACACCATTCGACACACCGCGACTCATGAAGGAACTCGTCGACTGGACCCATACCGCCCTTGAAACCGGTGATCATCACCCTCTGCTTGTTATCGGTGTATTCACAATCCGTTTCCTCGTAATTCATCCCTTCCAAGATGGCAATGGAAGGCTATCCCGCGCCCTCACGACGCTTCTTTTACTCCGAGCCGGATACGAATATGTGCCTTACTGTTCACTGGAAAGAATCGTTGAGGACAAAAAAGACGATTACTACATCGCCTTGCGAAAAGGACAGACAACCCTTTACGGCGATGAATCTCAACTCATCGATTGGATCACATTTTTTATCGGTTGCTTCGTGCACCAGATTGAAACTCTCAGTCACAAAATTGAACAAGAGCGGATAATGGCGCCTCTCCCACCTTTGTCTGAAAAGATACTTGGTATCGTTCGCGAGCACGGTCGTGTAACAGTACGAGAGGCAGTGGCTCTGACCGGTGCAAATCGCAACACAATCAAAGATCACCTTCAGAATCTGGTAGCATCGGGATATCTAGCTTCACGCGGTCGTGGACGGGGGACCTGGTACGAGAAAATATAAATACAATGCGCATATTCCCTGCCAGGTCCACAAATCCAAGTCCGGGTTCAGAGCATATCTGCCTGCTTACGGGTCCGAGGTATGGTGCTGCAATGATCCCAATGCGTTGTTTTTGATCAGACATGTACGCTGCCAACTGTTGAACTGCCGCTCGGACGTATCGCGGCTCTCCGTTGTTCTTCCACTCCACCAGAATCAGCCACTTCGATTTGCGAGTTCTGATACAAAACTCGAGATCAGCCCTCTTGCCTGGAAGGACAGATCCTATTCCTTCTGGACCAGAGACTTCCAGGAGTTCCAGAGAAGGAACGAGTTGAAGGGCTTCGATCGATGTGTCCTTCATAGTGATCAAACGTTCACGTTCCATCGCTTTTTCATTCCATTAGTGGTTTTCACCGTACGGTGAAAGCATTCACTTTAGTGAAACTATCACATGTCTACGCGAAGCGGTGTGGTGAGGATCATTTCGGCCTTCGAGACCAGGACTTACACATCTCAATTAAAGCTGCGGATGTGCAATCTGTGCAACAATGCTATTCGACATTGGACAGTAACCGATGCGCTTATCACGTTGAGGCTGCAATACAGGCAGCCGGCCCCCCTTCCCTGCTTCCATGGACGTGATGTAGAACCTATTATGGCTGAGAACGCTTAGTCATAAACAATTCAGATTGGTGAAGGGCGGAATAACGCGATCTCACGCGGGTTCGTACGCATTGAGGGTCCGCCCCGGTGGCGGGAATACGCGAGGCTCTCCTATTCCGCCTGTGAACGCCCCTGATCCGATGGCCGAAAGGCATGAAGCTGTAAACAAATTCGGAGTAAGAGCCCTTGCCGCCATGGGACGCACCGATGAGGCCATCGCCTGTGCCGAGGACTCCCGGGGGCTCAATCAGCCCGACGGCCTTATCTCAGCTGAGTGCGAAAAGATCCTCCTGGATGCGGGGCGCTCGGAGGAGGCGTACAGACGATATGGCCTGCAGGCCAGCTGGGCCCACACATACCTGGCATGTTGGCGCTTCGTTGGCTTCTGGAGGGGTACGGTTATGAGATCAGGCAGCTTGATGTATGGGCGGCCTACCACGCCACCATGGACGCAGCCGCCGAATTGGATGCCACTGAAGAGAACCGCGCGCGAATCCGACGTATGCTGCAGACATTCGCTTTACCCCACTCCGAAATCACCCGGATCATCGAGACTGAGCTACAGGGGGATGAGGAGGATTAGGGTTAGGCGTTGAATTTCTTAGAGCTGTACAAGCTGCACTCTCATCAATCGAAAGATTTCCTGAAGGCTACCCTCTATGAGGAGAAGCAGCATGTAAACAACATGGTCCAGAACCATGAATGAACCGTACTCACACTGAGCTGTCTTGAAGGTACTGAAGGAAGGTCTCCAGATTACAGGATATCCGCCGCTCGTCCCCGCTCGATCGGGCTGTCTGAGAGACTAGGAATCGGCGTGTTGCGCCGATCATATCTGCAGTTCCGTCCAGCCGTGTCATGTCCTGTAGCGTGGGTGCCGAGGACAGTTTTACCTCTACCGCCCACTGTTCATCTCCGAAATCCAGTACCAGGTCGATTTCCCGGCCGTCGCTGGTCCTGAAGTGGTACGCACTGAAGGCTTGTCCGCGGGCGGCCAGCTCGCCCAGCGCCTGTTCGATCACAAAGCCTGCCCAACTCGCACCTACCCAGGGTTGGGCGAGTAGAGCATCGTGGTCAGGCACGTTCATCAGGGCATGCAGGAGACCGCTGTCCCGCCAGTAGATCTTTGGACTTTTAACCAGACGCTTCCTGATGTTGGTCAGGTAGGCAGGCAGTCGTCGGATGAGAAAGGCCCCGGCAAGGTAGTCGAGGTAGCTGTTGACAGTGTGGTATGAGATCCCCAGGCTTCTGCCTACATCAGAGGCATTCCACACCTGTCCCTGAAGGGCGGCCAACATACGGAGAAGCCGTCCCGTCGTCTGGGGCTTGGCTGGCAAACCCCAGACAGGCAGATCACGCTGACTCAGCAGTGTCAGGTAGTCGAGTTGCCACCGGGGATACCTGGTAGGTTTCAGCACGCCGCCGTCGGGATACCCCCCGTACATCCACCTCCGTTCACGAGCTGCCTTTTGCTCCAGTTCAGTCACCAGGAAAGGGGTCAATTCGATCAACGACAGGCGACCGGTCAGCGACTCAGAGACTTGTGTCATCAGTGAGGGGGAGACCGAACCCAGCAACAGGAAACGTCCCATCCGCCGGCGGTCGTCGTCGATGGTCCCCCGGAGGCGGGGAAAGACGTCGGGCCAGGATTGCGCTTCGTCCAGGATGATGAGTCGATCTCCGGTGACAAGGCCGTCCCATTCGAGATCCAGGCGTAGACGCTCCGATTCCTGTTCCAGGTCGAAGTAAACACCTCCCATCACCCCGGCCAGCGTGGTCTTTCCGCACTGCCGGGGTCCAATGAGGGCAACGGCTGGATATGCTTTCAGCCGATCCTGTACTTCTTTTTGAACCAATCGATCAATCATGAACTGCAATATAGAATCATGTTTCTATTTTGCAAGACCATATTCCTGCCTTAAGCCTTTGACCATCCGTTCGGGTACGCGCTTACGAAGAAGGGTTCCTCCGAGTGAGTTCTCTTCTCTCATGGTTTAGGTTCTGCGGATATCGTTCAGAAACCGGTCGGTTTATGAACATGGCTAAATCAGATGAAAAGCGCCTTCACAAACATTGGATTCTATAACCAATGCTCGTAAAAACCGCGGACTTGCAGTCCGCAATACATCGGTTCCCGCATCCGATTCATTGGACTGGTTACCCAATGACCTGAAATACAGATCTTTATCAAAGGAATCCTTCTGCCCATTCGGTAAATCGTGAAACAAGTGCGGTGTATTTTCTAGCCTCATCGATGGTTGCCACTCGGAAGTCATAGTGGATGCGGCCTTTCTGACCAATCAGGCACTGCAGGCGATCCAGTTGTCCTTTATCAGCACGCTCACCCATTGCCTGTTTCAAGGTCTTAGGAAGAGTTGCATGATCCTTGGCATTCTGAATTCCACCCAGTCGTATCGACAGAGCATCAGCATATGCTATCAGTGCCAGCACGGCATTCGACATAATCGGATTACCGCTTTGTCCCTCTTGTGCCATATCAAGCGATTCTATCGCTGCGCGGAGAAATTCTCTACCATTAGCATATCGACCTTTCCATAAACTCCGATCTACCTTCCTCCAATTCCCTCCTTTAACCATTCTCGATCTCCATTGGAGTGGATCCAAAGAGCGTAATGGCCTCCTCCTTAAGAGATGTCCACCTGTCAGGCTGTCTTTTGATAAGTTCTTTGATATCGCCCGCTGAAAGAACAACTACTGACGGAAAGATTGACCATTCCGACGTGAAAATAAGCATATCCTGAAAGGATTCGGCTAAATCCTGAATTGAATCTCCACTCTCAATAACCAGCATGAAATCAACATCACTTTTCGCTGAGTCATCTCTGCGAGCAACACTTCCATAAAGCCAGACTGCAATAAGTTGAGGAGAGCAATCAGTCGCAAACTCGCGCACTTTCTGCAGCACGATATTCACCCTCTCCTTCTCAACCAGGAACAAGTTCTGCAAGCCCTCATTCAGAATATTCGCTTTATTCAGCCGATAGAGAACCGACCGCCCAGAACCAAGCATCTCCACAACACCTGATTCTAGCAGCCGACCCATGGCTTGCTGCGTTCCTGGATAGGAAAGACCGGTTCGATC
>CAZWVF010000069.1:0-7746 GCA_964637695.1 uncultured Gemmatimonadota bacterium
ACCAAAAGTATAGTCGGCCTCAGAGTTAATAACTATTATGCTCGACGATCAGTCTTTCCCGGAGGATCACGATTGATGAATGACGATATCGATCGCAGGCTCATAAGTCTATCACGCCTGGTGGGCAACACACCCATGCTGGCCATCGAATATCTGTTCAAGGGCCACAATCGTATCATTCATGCCAAGGCTGAGAACTTGAATATGACGGGCAGCATAAAGGACCGGATGGCTCTTCATATCCTGAGGGAAGCCTACGCACGGGGAGCGATCGAACCTGGCGGGCTGATCGTCGAAGCTACCAGCGGCAACACGGGGATCTCCTTTTCTGCCCTCGGACGTGCTCTGGGTCATCCCGTTTCGATCTTCATGCCGGATTGGATGAGCGCCGAAAGGATCAATCTGATCCGTAGTCTGGGTGCACAGATCAACCTGATCACCAGCGAAGAGGGCGGTTTTCTGGGCAGCATCGACCGGGCGAACCAGCTCGCGAAAGATACTCCGGGAGCATTCACTCCGAGTCAGTTTTCCAACACCGACAATGTCCGGGCACACTATCTGACCACAGGGCCGGAGATATGGTGGCAGATGAGATTTCAATCTATCAGGCCTGATGCCCTGGTGGCAGGCATAGGAACCGGTGGGACCATAATGGGGGCGGGACAATTCCTTAAAGAGATGCATCCAGCCATGAAGTGCCATCCTCTCGAACCATCCAACTCCCCCACTCTTTCGACCGGATGCAAGATCGGCAGCCACCGGATACAGGGGATCTCAGACGAGTTCATTCCACCTATAGTGGATCTGGAAACACTCGATCGGATTGTCTGTGTTGATGACGGGGACGCGATTCTGATGGCCCAGAAACTGGCGGCCGAACTTGGAATAGGTGTCGGCATCTCTTCAGGAGCCAATTTCCTGGGAGCGGTGGAAATCCAGAATGAGCTGGGCGATGACGCAGTCGTCGTCACCGTCCTTGCTGATGACAACAAGAAATACCTGAGCACAGACCTGCTGGGCGACGAACCGGTCAAAAGGGGATTTCTCTCACCTGATATCGAATTGATGAGCTTTCAATCGCACAAAAGGGTCTGCGTGACATGCTGCGACCCTGAGGACTGCATAGAGTGCGGAACCCTCGAATTTACCGAAGAGGCCGATCTGCCTCCCTGTCCAAGGCGATCGTCTCACCTTTCAGATTGATTTTATGACTGATCAGTTATTGAGGATGACATTCTGCTCGAAACGGAAGGCTCTCAGCACCATCTCCATCTGAGCGGATGAAGCGGATGATTTCTCTGCAGTTATTCTCTGAAGGACTTTCACAACACCAATACCCGGGGCGAACCAGACGGTAGCCGGTGCTCCGGCTCCCTGAGTCCACCGATCGTACTGGATGACAAAACAATTCAGTATTCCCGCTACGGGGATTTCCACATCTTCCCGTCGTAGAATGATCGCCTGCCACCGGCCGCCATCTGTACCCTTTGCAGGTTTTCGTTCCTTAATAACCGGCCGTGAACTCCACTTCATACCGACTTCCATCAGGAAGGGAAAGAGAAGAACCTCCGGGTTGTAAATGCTCAGACTTTCGGTTCCCAACTCGGGATCTGTCAGAATGCCGGCGAGATAGATGCCGTCATCCCTCTTCTCATAGTACTCAACTATGCGCCCGGAAGAGTCACCGGTATCGAACGGATCCTCCACCTTCCTTACATAAGTACTATACCACCTGCCCTTCAGCGCGTTCACACCGCCGGCCCGGTGCATGCTGACCGACCGGAATTCCTCCTTCCCGGCATCTGACACTATCGTTTCATACTCCCAGAAATTGTCTTCGTCGAGCATGAGGAATAGTTCTGCATATCTTTCTCTGGCCGCCGAAAAGCCGGAGTCGAAATCGATGGCTCTCCGCAGCTCCTCTACCGCACCCTGGTAATTCCTCTGTGCATGAAAGAGTGATGCCTGGCCGAAGTGCTGAAAGGCTTGGATGGATTTCGTGAGCTCATGAACAGGACCAAAAGATTTGGTGCCGGCCGCGGATAGATTCATACCGGTCAGCAGTTCGTTCACCAGCTTGTCCTGCAGGTCGAAGATGTCGTTCAACCTGCCGGTTACCTTGGCTGTCTGAACCACGCTGCCCGATTCAGCTTCCACGAACCGTGCAGTCAGTCGCATTGTATTGCCCTGTTTCTGGAATGCACCGACCACCAGGAGATTTGCTCCGAGCAGCTGTCCAACCTCCATGGCTGATGCATCACTGACAGCTCCGGCGACCTGAAGCGCCTGCTCCTCCATGATCCTCCACAGCTGGATCCTCTCGATGATCACCACTCCTGCCACAGAGCTGAAATCCGCCGTGATCGTTTCGGGGATCCCCATCGAAAGCCAGTTCAGAGATGCATCGTAGGTATTATTCTGGAAAGGCATTACAGCGATTGTATCGAACCTGGCAGCATTGAAATCGGCAGCATCGACACGGGCAGAGAGGCACATCAATACAGCCAACCCTGTGATAATGCCCATGCTGCCTTTCTGCATCCCCGGTTCCTCCTGAGAATCGTCCAGTAAGTCTAGGGTAGTATAACACCCATCCATAGATGGGGGCGGCCACATTCCGTTCCTCAGAGAAATGCGCTCAGCAGAAACGTAATACATCATCCTCAGCAAAGAGTGGTCCTACCGACAGGTTTATCGGCGGTTTTCCGTAAAGTTCCGGCGGTACACTAATATCCGCCAGGTACAATTCTCCAGTGTATTCCTGAAAACCCTCAGATTGCAGACCGGTTTTCGGCAGTGCCAGCGTCAATGTAGCCGTGGCTCTTATCGAAGGGGAATGGATCTCACCGGCAGTGGCATCTATTCCGGATGGCACATCGAGAGACAGAATCTCAACTCCTGACCGGTTAGCCCAGTCGATCATCAGCGCGGCGCTCCCGGAGTTTCTCCTTCTTCATCTTCGACGAACTCCTCGATGACTTTGCGCGCTTTATCGGCATCCTCTTCCCTCACCAGGATCCGGATCTCTCCCAGACCATCCATCGTAAAGGGATGAACGCTCTGAACCGCCCGGCCTCTCGTGAAGCTCTCGATGCCGTTTGCTTCAAGCAGGGACTGGAGCAGATCTGCTTCGGGCTGGCCCTGTACCGAACGGACTCTCACGATATCCATTGTCCGATATCTCTCCCTCTCTGCTTTCTCTCTTTCCTGCAATTCCTGAAATTCCCTCTCATCCATGAGGAGTATATCGCAGTCAAAACATTTATCAAATCCCTGCCGGTATTCAGTGCCACACTGGGGACAGATCATTTTTCAATTACTCTCCAGGTATTCCACAGCTTGAATTGTCGTGTATTTAGAATGTGCCATATAACCGGAAGAAACATAAACCACCAAATATCATTTGGCACCGGGAGGTAATCGACACATACAATATGCCGATAGAAAGCCTTCGGCTCCGTTCGAAGCTGACAAGTGTATGGAAACAGGAGAGTGACAGATGAAATTATCAACCTCGGCGGCTGCATCGATTCTGATTCTGACCGGTATGACAGGAGCTCCCTATGCTGTCGGGGTGATCGATACGGCTTTACAGCGTATCCAGCAGCCCGATCAGATCGAATCGAGTGATATGAGGTCTTATCTGGAGCGTTTCTCAACCGATCTGGGAGGTATCACCCGTTTCTACAATCTGAACACATCTCCTGTTCGCCTCGACCGCATGGAACGATTCTACTCGGAACAGCAGGAGGCACAGAGGGATATCAATTTCGAGTCGATGGGCAGAGATGGCAGGATCGAGTACCTGCTCCTGCGCAATCTGCTCACTTATGAGCTGCGCAATATCGCGCATCAGAAGGAGAGGATCGCGGAAACTGCTCCCCTGCTTCCCTTTGCTGAGTCGATCATTTCGCTGGAAGAGTCCCGCCGACGTATGGAACCGGTGGATCCTGAGGAAGCCGCTGCGGCTCTCGACGAGATGACAACCCGGATCAGGAATATCCGGAAAGCGCTCGAAGACAGCCTCAAGGCTAAAAAGGAGGATGAAGATCTGTATATCAGCAAGTCGATCATCCACCGTGCTTCACAGATGGCCGATGACCTGAAGGAGACTCTGGAGCACTGGTTCGAGTACAACAGCGGTTACAGTCCCGATTTCAACTGGTGGGCCAGCGATCCCTATAAGAAGACCTTCGAAGCGCTCGAGGATTACATGGAGTACCTGAATGAGAAAATACTCGGCTTCAAGGAAGGAGAGCCCGATCCGATAATCGGGGATCCCATCGGACGCCAGGCTCTGCTGGACGAACTTGAATTCGAGATGATCCCGTATACGCCGGAAGAACTTATTGAAATCGGCCAACGGGAATACGAATGGTGCCTGACTGAACTGAAGCGGGCCTCCCGCGAACTCGGATACGGAGACGACTGGCACGCTGCGATGGAATACGTCAAGACCCTGTACGTTGAACCCGGCGAGCAGGACGACCTGATCAGGGATCTCGCCAACGAAGCCATTGAATTCCTGGACGAGCACGATCTGGTAACCATCCCGGAGCTGGCACGTGAGACGTGGCGGATAGAAATGATGTCAGAGAAGGCTCAGCAGTCTACTCCCTTCTTCACCTACGGCGGCCAGCGCATCAACGTCTCATTCCCCACAGATGAAATGACTCACGAACAGAAGCTTATGAGCATGAGGAGCAACAACATCCATTTCTCGCGGGCAACGGTTCAGCACGAACTGATCCCCGGCCATCATCTGCAGGGATTCGCCGGTGAACGGTACCGGACGTGGCGCAGGCCATTCAGGACAGCCTTCCTGGGTGAAGGATGGAGTCTCTACTGGGAGATGCTGCTGTGGGATATGGATTTTCCCCAGTCGCCTGAAAACCGGATCGGCATGCTCTTCTGGCGGATCCACCGCTGCGCCAGGGTAATCGTGTCGCTGAAATTCCACCTGGGAGAGATGGAGATCCAGGAGATGATCGATTTCCTGGTCGATAAGGTCGGACATGAAAAGGATGGAGCAACCGGGGAAGTAAGGCGCTATGTAGGAGGCAGTTACGGACCTCTCTATCAGTGCGCTTACCTGGTCGGCGGTCTCCAGTTGAGGGCTCTCCACCGGGAACTGGTCGGATCGGGCCGGATGACCAACAGGGAGTTCCACGACGCGGTTCTGATGGAGAATTCGATCCCCGTCGAGATGATCCGTGCCAGTCTGACCGCCAGGGAGCTGACTTCCGATTACGTCGCCGGCTGGAAATTCATGGAGGAACTGCGCTAGTGCCCTGTCACGCGACAACCGTCGCATTCGAGCGGCGCCGAATCCCGACCGGCTCCTAGATGTGAATGACTATACGAATATCATACGGAGTCAAAATGAGACCTTCGATCGCGATTGTGTCACTGATACTGCTCTCCTGTGCCTCCGGACAGGATTCCACGGGCGATGACGGGTATATCCAGCTCTTCAACGGCAGGGATCTGACCGGATGGGATATCAAGATCGCCGGCCACCCCCTCAACGACAACTACCTGAATACATTCCGCGTTGAGAATGGGATCCTCAAGGTTTCGTACGATGATTACGAACGGTTCAATGGAGAATTCGGTCACATCTTCTACAATCAGAAATTCTCCGAATACATACTGAGGGTGGAATACAGGTTTACCGGTGATCAGGCTCCGGGAGGTCCCGGCTGGGCGGCCAGAAACAACGGCGCCATGCTGCACAGCCAGTCGGCGGAGAGCATGCTGCTGGATCAGGCATTTCCAGTCTCAATAGAGGCGCAGTTCCTGGGAGGTCTCGGAGAAGGAGAACGCCCGACCATGAACGTCTGCACTCCGGGCACGCACGTCGTTATGGATGGTGAGCTGATAACCCGTCACTGCACCGGTTCGAATTCGAAAACCTACCGCGGCGATGACTGGATCACCGTTGAAATGATCGTTCACGCAGACCGTGTTATATACCATGTGATAGAGGGTGATACGGTCCTGACATACTCCAGACCGCAGATCGGCGGTGACCTGCCCGAAGGATTCCCGCTGGCAGAGGGAACTCCATTGACAGAAGGGTACATCGCCTTTCAGGCCGAAAGCTCTCCCACAGAGTTCAGGAAGATAGAACTGCTTGACCTGTCCAGGAAGTAGAGTTCAGTTCATCCGGTAAGAATACGTGGTATCGGTTTCGGTCCTGATCCCCGAGAACCACTCCATTACGGTGAGAATGGCCGGGAGCCCGGCCGTTCTGTGATCGGCGCCCGGGATCGCCGTAACCAGGATGTCCGTGGCACCGAGGGCGGTAAAGGCGCTCTCGGCGTCCAGGGTGCTCTGGAAAAAGACGATGTCGTCGGCGGTACCGTGGATGAGATGGAGTGGAGCCGCCGGCACCCAGTCCAACAGGGAGTTCTCCTGCAGGGCGGCGATGAACTCGATCTCATTACCGCTGAGAACATCGGCCACGAACTCCGCCCTCATCAGCCCGTCGAAAGTGGCCGGCAGGGTGTTCTCGATATCACCCCAGGTCCGGCTGCCGTCGAAGAGCCCGGGCAGCTGAGCGGCCCAGGGAGCGTTTATAAACTCATCGAGACGGTCCCAGCCGTAAATGTCGTCCCAGGCGGTCATGATATAGGCCAGGTAGGCCGGTGTGCTGTATTCGGCGGCTGTGAAAACCGAAATCATCATCCCGTACAGGTCGTAAGGCCCGGCCATGGGAGCGACGGCCGCCAGATCGAATTCCGTGCTGTATTCCCTCTCGATCTCCTTCTGCGCGGCCAGGGTTAAATATCCACCTTCGGAATAGCCGGTCAGGAAGACCCGTCCATCCAGGGAAACATCGTTGTCACCAGCCCAGTTTCGCGCTGTCCGCAGACCATCCACAACGCTCGGAACGTTCGAATCCGCGTGCATGTAGGGGTGCGGGATACCGGAAATCCCGAAGCCCGGGTAATCGGGCACCATAACCAGGTATCCGAACGAGGCCATGACAAGGCCGATGTTGCCTTCCGTGGAACTGAGCGGGACCGGCGGGGTAGAGGCCACAAGCGCCCGATTCGCTATCGTCCCGTGCTGGATGCTCAACAGGGACAGGGGACCGGTGGACCGGGGGACGATCAGGGCCCCGGAGACAATCTGCGGATTCCCCTCCGCATCAGTCGACATGTAGGTGATACTCCAGGTATCAACTCCATACGCCTGAGAATCGGGGAGTGTCGTTCCCCACTGGGCCGCTAACTCCAGGAGCTGGGAGAGGGTGTACCCGAGTCCATCTTCGACAGTAATGATATCCCCCCGGAGATAGACAGTCGGTTCTGCCGGTCCGGTACCGTTCTTACTGCATCCCGCGAGTATCGCAGCCAGAAGGACCATCATGCTGATACAACGGAAGAGACGCGTTCGGCGGAACATCTGTGTCAGTCGGTCGGGCATGGTATAGACCTCTCTTTAGCTGGAGCATCCAGAGTAATATTGTACCCAGAAGTACGTATCTATTGCCCGGCAGGTTTCGTTTAAGTCATTCCATCCAACACCGGAATTGATAGCGTTCATATTATCCCGTTACCACGAGTTTGCGGACTCCATTACTGGTATATATGGAGTTAGGTTGCCTGGTTATTCTCCTGGACGGTTTAATTGCTTGTCGGGGAAGATCACTTTTGGCACATCTTAATCAGTATGGAATGAGGAGATGGGTAACAGGAGTGTGAGCAGAAGCAATCATGGCAGACGCATCACCCGACC
>CAZWVF010000069.1:7846-11338 GCA_964637695.1 uncultured Gemmatimonadota bacterium
GGTGATACCTCCGTCTACCTGCTCGACATTCCACCTTTCTTCGACCGCGGATCGCTCTACGGCGAGAAAGGTCTCGATTATCCTGACAACCTGGCCCGTTTCGCGGCTCTGAACCGGGGGGCGCTGGAACTGCTGAAGCGGCTGCGGATCCGCCCCCACATCATCCATGTTCACGACTGGCAGACCTCGCTCATCCCGCTCTATCTGAAGAGTCTCTTCCGGCGGGATCCCTTCTTCGAACGGACCCGTTCGGTTCTGACGATTCACAACCTCTCTTATCAGGGACGGTTCAGCCCTGATGACATGCGGTTTACGGGCCTGCCGAAGAACTACCTCTCACCCCGGTATTTCGAGTACTTCGGCGAGATCCGGCTATTGAAGGGGGGGATCGTCTCCGCCGACTGGATCACCACCGTCTCACCGACGTATGAGGATGAGATCCAGACCAAGGTGTTCGGGTGCGGGATCGACGGCGTCATCAGGACGCGGGCACAGAACCTGACCGGGATCCTGAACGGTATCGACATGAAGGAGTGGGACCCGTCGCACGACCCCTTCATCTCATCCCGGTATTCAGTGGAGAACCTCCAGGGAAAGAACCGCTGCAAGCGGGCCCTCCTCAGGGAGATGGGGCTGCCGCTTGAGACCCGACGCCCCCTGATCAGTCTTCTCAGCCGGCTTGTGGAACAGAAGGGAATCTTCCAGGCAATCGGAGCGATGTCCTACCTGCTCGAAGCGGGAGCCATCTGGGTCGTTCTGGGTGAGGGGGATCCGTCGTACGAGCTGGAGATGGCCAGGCTCGCCACCAGTCATCCCGATCGGATTGCGATCCGGATCGGTTACGACAATCCTCTGGCCCATCGGATCGTGGCCGGCAGTGATTACCTGCTCATGCCCTCAATCTTCGAACCATGCGGCCTCAGCCAGATATATGCCATGCGTTACGGGACTATACCGGTGGTGCGGGGGGTGGGTGGACTCGTCGACACCGTCACCGATCTCACGAAGGACCCGGAGAACGGGACCGGCTTCGTCTTTCACAACACTACCCCGCAGGCCCTGATGTCCGCCGTGCATCGGGCCTTCTCGATCTATCGTCAGCCCAAAGTCTGGTCTGAGCTGCGCCGGCGGATCATGTCGCAGGACTTCTCATGGCGGCAGTCGGCAATCGAATACCTGGAAATCTACCGGGAGATACTTGCGAGACCGAGGACTCCGATCCGCCGTGCTCCCCGCCCCTGAATCACGACCCTGCTTCCGGGGTGCTACCTGCCGTTTCTCCGCCTCGGCCACCTGTACCCCTGAAAAATATCGTCCTGTCCCTCGCCGCAATCCATTCGTATCGGTGGTGCAACCCGCCAACACGTGGCAGAGAGACTGCTTGTACTTTATCACACGGCTTCGGCGTTACTGGCCGAACAACATCCGGCAGTTCGTGCGAACCAGCCGCACCGTCCACATACAGTCCGATAGCGCCTTCTTCCTCAAGAACAACGTCAGTCCTGCCGAAAGGCGACCACCGGGTTTCAATGATTTCCGTCCCGCTTCGATCGGTGGCTCTGATGCGATCTTTCAAGATCCGCTCCTGTCCTGCTGCAACGGAACTCCCTGGATAAGCAGTCCAGCCTCAACCACTTCCAGGAATGGATACACTCTGCGTGTCGACAGGCCCGGTTCCTGCACCGCTTCTTCGGCGGGGAATAATCGCCGGAATTTCCAGGCGATATGATTCATATGCCGCGCCAAAGAGCATCTGCATCTCTGCCTCCTCTTTTCTTGAAAGACTCACATATCGAATCAACAGAAGAGGAGCCATCAGAATGGACAGCAGGGTTGGCCACTGGATCAGCAGGCCGAGAATGAAGAGTCCAAGACCCAGATATTGTGGATGTCTGACCAAAGCATACGCTCCCTCAGTAACGAGACTTCCCTGCACCTCATGAATCTGACGCCATGAATTCCACATCAGGATGATCCCGTACATCGCGATAATGCCGCCGATGATACAGATCAGAATCTTGCCGACGAGGGGCAATCCCAGAACTGTTCCGAGAAGATGACCATTGAGATGAAAAAAGGGATCACTTCCCCCTAAAGCCGGCCAGACGGTAGCGGTCAAGATGTAGATCGTTAGCGGGAATCCATACATCTCAGCGAAGAGTGCCAGGATGAATCCCGCTACCAGACCGAAACTTCGCCACTCACGAGGCTTTCTCGGGCGAAGACCTCCCCAGACGAAGAATCCGAATATTATCACGTTGAGCAACACCATGCCCCAAAGGTCATAGTCCCATTCAGCACCACTGCCAGGATGCATATCCGATCCTCCCGTTCTGGCTGATCTCCATTGCACCGGGTGAAGTCGCCATATTGACCCGGCATAGTCGCAGGATAGAATACTCTGCGGTTCATGAAGAGAGTGTGAACAGGGGCTTAAAGGATAGACTCTCTCACTCTCAAATCCATCCCCGCCAGCCCGGATCCGGATATGACGTGTGCCCCTCGTGAATTTCATTGAGATTATCCGGGAAGGGGTACTGGAGTAGCTGAAACCGGCTGGTTGCAGATGAGTAACTGGTAGATTTCTGAACCTGAATTCAGAACATCAGTAAGCTCAACGCCATAACCAGCATTCCTGTGGCTATCCCGTAGATGGCGATATGACCGTTGCCGAATTTTTTAGCCATCGGCAGAAGCTCGTCTAACGAGATAAACACCATGATTCCGGCAATGAACGGCAGAAGAGCCGAGAAGAAAGGTGTCGATACAAGCGGCAGCAGGATGAGGAAACCGATGGCTGCCCCGACTGGTTCCGACAGGCCGGACAGGAAGGAATAAGTGAATGCTTTTCCCCTGTTGCCGGTAGCGTAATAAATGGGCACAGATACGGAAATGCCTTCGGGGATGTTATGGATGGCAATGGCCAGGGCGACCATCACTCCCATCTTCGGATTGTTGAGTGTTGTTCCGAAAGCGGCCAGGCCTTCGGGGAAATTGTGGATGCCGATGGCCAGTGCCGCGAGAACACCCGTCCTCATCAAAGTGCGATTATTTGTTTTATTGTTAATATTATTATCGGAGTATTCTTTATAATCATGTGGGTTTTCTGCTTCAGGAATAAATCTGTCAATAATGCCTATAAAAATAAAACCTATAAAGAAGGCAATGATGCCCCATATTTCTCCAATGTTGTTCATACCTTCTGGCAGAAGTTCCATAAAAGATATGTAGATCATTACACCGCCGGATAATCCCAGAGAAAAGGAGAGATAAACCATCTTTGGATTTCTGATAAAAAATGCGATAGTACTTCCAATACCGGTAGACAATCCTGCTACAGTTGTCAGCAGAAATGCCAGACCGATATTGTTCATATTTTCCATCAATTATTGTTCCATGTTTTTATGAATAAACCACTCGCGTTATGCGGGTTATCATCTGCTCAATAACGGATTACTACCTGGTTTCCGTCCGGAAATAAATAACCAAAAG
>CAZWVF010000070.1:0-10726 GCA_964637695.1 uncultured Gemmatimonadota bacterium
GGTTCGAAGACCTCCAGTTGACGGCTCAGACTGTTATAAAAGGTGATGGCCATGACAGTGAGTTTTTCGAATGAACCTATTGAGGTGGAATGGTCAGGGCGCCAGCCAGGGAATCGGCCACTGCCGCACTCTCCTGTATCTTCTGTCCATATTCTCTGGCCGTCTCCCCTACCCCTTCGACTGTTTCAATTGTTTCTCTCAGATCATTCCGTGTCTGGTTGAAAAACGCATAACCATCCCGGATCTGAGCTGTAAACTCTTCCGGCAGCAGCGGGCGGACTGCACCTGCAAGTGCATCGAGAGCTGCCGTCAGGGGTACAACCATACGAGCGGCAGGCGCGCGTCCAACCGCCTCCGCACTCTGCGGCCAGATACCTACCAGAGCGTAAACAAGGATCGCTGCGCTGATCATTCCCTTTGCAAATCCCAGGAGCGCACCTGAGATTCTCTCGGAGAGATCCACCTCCTTGGGAAGAATGCGCCCCTTGACCATGCTGTATCCAAGAGAGACCAGGATGAATCCACACAGAAATGCAAGCAGGTAAGGGACCTCTTCGATGACTCCCCACTGCCTGAACAGCAGGGCAACCGGTTTGGCCAGAAGTATGCCGCCGACAATCGCGATGACGATTCCGGCCAGGTTGAGCAGCTCTTTCCGCAGGCCCCTTCTCAAGCCGCCGAACACAGAAATGCCCACAACCACAATGATCCCTATGTTAACCACCGCACTCAAACGGGATCCCCCTTTCTGTCAATTGCCGCTTCCACCAGACGCGTGCACAACGCACCGAATCCGATGCCGACTGCGGCGGCCGCCTTGGGAACCAGGCTGGTCGAGGTGAACCCGGGCAGGGTATTCCCCTCGAGCAGGTAGGGAGTGTCATCGTATGCCAGACGGAAATCCATCCTGGAGAAGTCCCGATGGTGCAGTATCTCAAACACCGTCAGAGCATCCATCTGTAACCTGGTCCCTACACCTTCGGGCAGGTCTGCCGGACACGAGTATTCGCTCATACCATCGGTATACTTGCACTCGTAATCGTATACACCGTGCGAGGGATGGATCTCGATCACCGGCAGTGCTTCATCCTGGAGTACGGCAACGGTAATCTCGCGCCCTGCGATGAACTCCTCCACCAGCACCTGGCTTCCGAATCGGGCGGCCAATTCGAGTGCGGCCGGAACGTCGTCTACAGATTCGACAATTGAGAATCCGACGGTCGAACCCTGATTCACCGGCTTGATAACCATCGGCCAGCCGAGTAGCGCCCCCAGTTCGGTTTCGACCATGTTCTCGGGAATCTCCTCACCTATCTTCCACAACCAGGCTTCAGGAACCGTAATTCCGGCCCGGTCAACCAGGGCTTTGGTGACCCACTTATCCATGCTCAATGCACTGCCGAGAACGCCGGTTCCCGTATACGGAACACCGGCCATTTCCAGACAGCCCTGAACCCGTCCATCCTCACCCGCTCCACCGTGCAGGGTTATAAAAACCAGATCTACACCTGCGAATTCTCCATCGGTCAGTGCGTGGTGCAGCCTGGCGGCAACTGAGCCGTGTACTTCCTCCTCCGGCAGGCCGTAGTCATATTGCCTGATTGTGAAGCCCTCAGTCTCGAGTGCTTCTGCCACCGCCCTGCCCGAAGAGAGGGAAACTTCTCTTTCGGGAGACGTACCTCCCAGCAGAACGCCTACTACCGGCCGATCACTCATGTTGATCTTCCGCAGGCTGGAGAGTTACGACCGCAAAAGCCGCTATCCCTTCCCTGTTTCCGATCGGACCCAGACCTTCATGCGTTGTAGCCTTGACCGAAGCCGCTTCAAAGACACATCCCAGCACTTCAGCGAGACACTTCCTCATTTCAGGTATACAGGGTGCCAGTTTCGGGGCCTCTGCCATGACCGTCACATCCACATTCCCGATCCGCCAGCCTTTATCCTGTACGAGCCGAACAACATCAGACAGCAGCTTTCTGGAATCTGCATCCTTCCACTGTGGATCAGTATCGGGAAAGTGCCGGCCGATATCTCCCAATGCCAGAGCTCCCAGGCAGGCGTCTGTTACGGCATGCAGCACGACGTCGGCATCGGAATGCCCTGCAAGTCCGAAGGGAGTATCTGCTATGTGGACTCCTCCCAGGACCAGCGGTCTGTCGGGATCGGTCCGGTGGATATCGAATCCCAGGCCTGTCCGTGTTTTATCTTTCATTGCCTCTTGCTGGCCGCAACGCACTTGACCAGTTCCAGATCCATCTGATCGGTCACCTTGATATTCATTATATCGCCGTCTACAAGAGTGACGGTGTGCCCCAGTGCATGTACTAACTGGGCGTCATCGGTGGTGTCTTCACCGGGCAGATCCCGGTAAGCCTGCTGGAGCCAGACTGCTCTTAATATCTGTGGCGTCTGAACGATTCTCAGTCTTGACCGGTCTGCAGTCGATGCCCAATCAGCAGAATCGTCAATTTCGGCAATCGTTTCCTTTATCTTCAGCACAGGCACGGCGGCCCCGCTCTCCAGAGCTGCATCGATCACTGTTCCGAGCAAACGGATGGTGAGCATCGGTCGGACACCGTCGTGGATTGCAACCAGAGCATCCTCCGGCCACGGCTGGCCTTCAGAGGCCGCTTCGAGCCCCAACCGAACCGAATCGCACCGGTGGATTCCGCCCGGAATTACTCTTCTGACCTTGTGAAGACCGAATACCCCCAACAGCTTCTCTTCCCACCCTTCAACCAGTTCAGGGGGGAGCACAACCGTGATGTCGTCGATCAACGGATGAGCCTCAAAAGGAAGAAGAGCGTTTACGAAGAGCGGCCGTCCATCCACTTCGAAGAACTGCTTCGGCAGTTCATCTGCCTCGACGGCCATTCGGGTACCTTCTCCTGCTGAAACTACAATTGCCGCTATCCTGTTACTCATTCAGCTTCCCCTTCGCTCTCTCCTGAAAAAAGGTCGCGCTGGCCGTCGGCAGGAATACCAGCGGGAGGAGTCCGGTCAAAGTACCTGTAAGCCTTTGCGGTGGCTACCCTGCCCCTCGGTGTGCGGTGGAGGAAACCCTCCTGGATCAGATACGGTTCATGAACCACTTCTATGGTTTCTCCCTCTTCACCGACGGCGACGGCCAGGCTGCCCAGTCCCACAGGCCCGCCGTCGAATTTGTCCAGGATCGCGAGAAGGAGACGACGGTCCATCTCATCCAGGCCTTGGCTGTCGACACCGAGCATGTTGAGTGCCTCGTCGGCTATCTCTCTGGTGATTATTCCGTCACCCTTCACCTGTGCGACATCGCGTGCTCTTCTGAGCAGACGGTTGGCGATCCGGGGAGTTCCCCTGCTGCGCCGAGCGATCTCGCGACCACCCTCTGCATCCATTTCAACTTTCAGCACTCTGGCAGACCGCTCCACGATGGTTGCCAGTTCCTCCGGCGAATAGAAATCGAGACGGATGGTCAGCCCGAAGCGGTCCCTCAATGCTCCTGTGAGCATTCCAGCCCTGGTGGTGGCGCCGATCATGGTGAACCTGTTCAGGTTTAATTTGACCGACCGCGCACTGGGCCCGCTGTCGATCAGGATATCGAGCCTGTAATCCTCCATTGCCGAATAGAGGTACTCTTCGACGACCGGGCTCAGGCGGTGCACCTCATCTATAAAGAGAACATCTGTCTCGCCGACACCGGTCAGCAGACCGGCCAGATCTCCGGGACGCTCCAGGACAGGGCCTGAGGTCGTCCTGCAGTCGACGCCTATTTCCCTGGCGACGATATGGGCGAGTGTGGTCTTTCCAAGCCCCGGCGGACCGCTCAGAAGCAGATGGTCGAGCGGCTCCCCTCGCTGAACCGCAGCCTGTATGAACAGACGCAGGTTCTCCACAGCACCTGACTGGCCGGCAAATTCCTCGAATGAGCGGGGACGCAGAACCTCTTCGTACTCCAGCTCTTCAGGTGTGGGTCTGGCTGCAGTGATACTGGGTTCAGACATGACAGGAGCCCTGGTAGGGATGGCTCAGCGATCAGCGCGCGAGTGTCAGCGCACGCTTCACGACGGTCTCTACTGTGGGTTCTCCCTCCAGATCCTGCACGGCACGCCGAACGGCCGCTACGGCGTCTGCGGTTCCATATCCGAGCGAACGCAAAGCGAGAACAGCCTCGTCTTCCCACGACGGGATCTTCTCGGGAGGTTTCCGGTCACTGGGAACAGGCGCACCTGTTACTTCTTCGAGGTGGGGGAGTTTTTCTCTCAGTTCCAGGACAAGACGCTCTGCTGTTTTCCTCCCCACCCCCCTGATGGCGGTGAGGGCAGCCAGATTCTCCGTCGCCAGAGCCTGTGCGAACTCCTCCACAGAAAGCCCGGAGAGTATACCCTGAGCCATTCTAGGCCCAACCCCCGACACCCCCCTCAGAAGCCCGAAAAGGATGCGCTCGGCCTCCGATATAAAGCCATAGAGGTCCATCCCGTCGTCACGCACTATAAGCTGAGTAACCAGGTGCACGCTGTCGCCGACGGCGGGCAGTGCCGCATACGTGGCAAGGCTGATGCGACACCGCAATCCGACGCCGCCTACCTCGACGGTGACCTCGGTCGGATGCTTCGCGGCCAGTGTTCCCTTCAGGTAAGAGATCATTTCGGCAGATCCCGTTTGTGTGCGTGGCAGATGGCGCATGCAAGTGCATCTGTAATATCGTCAGGTTTGGGAATCTCATCCAGTCCAAGGATCGCCTTCACCATAAAGGCGATTCTCTCTTTTGTGGCCGAAGCACCACCCTGCCCCAGCACCGCCTGCTTGACAGTGTTGGCAGGATATTCATAAGGAGAAAGACCATACTGGGCGCACGCCAGCACGATGACTCCTCTGGCATGTCCAAGCACCAGCGCGGATCGTGCATTTCTGGCAACGTAGAGTTCTTCGACGGCGACTTCCGACGGCTTTGAATGTTTCAGGATCGAGGTCATCTCCTCATGAAGAAGAATCAACCGTTCCGAGAGAGGAACCTTCCCGGGCAGGCGCACAACGCCGTAATCAACACATCGCAGGTCGCTGCCTGCTGTTTCTATCAGCCCCCAGCCGGTTTTCTGTGATCCCGGGTCGATGCCCAGAATGAGTGAGCTGTCCCGGGAAAGGCTCACTCCTCCCCGGCGGTCTCGAGAATGTCTTCAGTAATATCCAGGTTGGTGAATACATTCTGCACATCGTCCTGCTCCTCGATAGATTCGAGAAGCCTCAACACCTTGCCCTGTTCAGAAGGATCTATCTGGATGAAGTTCTTCGGGATCTGACTGATCTGTGCATCGCGAAATGGGATCTCAGCCTCCTGAAGGGCATCCCTGACCGACCCGAAATCATCCGCTGAACAGGTAATGAAATAGGCGTCACCCTCCATCTCCATGTCCTCGGCTCCGGCATCCAGCACCAGCATCATCAGTTCATCTTCATCCACATCAGCTGCTTCAACGACGAGGGTGCCTTTGGCATCGAACTGCCAGCTTACACTGCCTGTCTCTGCCAGGCTGCCTCCAGACTTGCTGAGGATATGCCTTATCTCACCGACCGTACGGTTCTTGTTGTCGGTCAGAGTTTCAACCAGTACGGCCACACCGCCGGGGGCGTACATCTCATACATGGCTGATTCATAGGTTACACCGGGCAGATCCCCTGTACCCCGTTTTATTGCCCTTTCGATATTCTCGTTGGGCAGATTCGCGGCCCTGGCGTTCTCGATCGCCGTCCGGAGTCGGGGATTCTGGTCAGGATCGCCGCCGCCATCCCTGGCGGCGACGATAATCTCGCGTGTCAGGCGTGAGAACAGACGACCACGGACGGCGTCGGTTTTCGCCTTTTTCCGCTTGATCGATGCCCATTTGGAATGTCCGGACATTTTCTATCCTCTACTGCCATGCTGCCACTGCTTCAGAAAGGCAACGGTCTGCAGCCAGCCGCTATCTGCCTCCTGAAGGCAGAGTACCGGTGCTCAATTCTTCGGCCAGCTTCTTGTATCCGAAGAGGTCGTTTATAACCTCGAAGATCCCGGCCGAGTGCACCGAGATACAACGGTTCAGCTCTGTAAGGAAAATGTACTCACCCGGGAGGCTTTCGATATTGCCGTCGAATGCTATCCCGACCACCTCCAGGTCCTTGTTCACAACCGGACTGCCCGAGTTTCCACCTATGATATCACAGGTGGAAATGAAATTCAGCGGAGTACCCATATCGAATTCGGGCGGCGGGTTCTGCCATCTCTCCGGCAGTTCCCAGGGGGCTTCCCCGTTGTTGCTTGCCCAGCGGTCGTAGAGACCGTAGAAGGTCGTGTTTACGGGTGCAACGGTACCGTTGTACGGATAGCCGGTTACCACACCGTCTGCAATCCGAAGTGTAAATGTTGCATCCGGCGGTATCGAGGTGCCGTAAACATCAAAGACAGCACGGGCAAGCCTGTCAACCGCACCAGCCTCCCTGGCCATGATCTGCTGGGCGGCCATCTGCATCTGCATCAGCCTGCCCATGATACCGTCCATCGCCTTAATCAGTGGATCCGTGGAACCGGCAATAGAAGCCGGAGCTCCTTCTAGAAGTGCGTTCAAGGTGTCGGTGTCGCCAACAGTAGTCTGCTGAAGCAGGCTGGCGGCGGCGGCATATGGACTCCTCATACCGAGAAGAGCTTTCACAAGCGGGTCGTCAGACCCGAGGAATTTCTCCAGCTCTCCAAGCTGAGCTTCCAGCATTCCCTTCTCCATATCGGGATGGACTTCTACAGGAGAGAGGATCGTACCGGCCAGGTTCTGAGCAGGTTCCGCATCAGGTGCAAGGCCCTGTTCCAGCATGAAACGGTACTGCTGGAGCAGAAAAGCCTTGTTCAGATTTGCCGAACTGAGCCAGTCACCAGGTCGGGTGAAACGGAACACGAACATATCCCTGCCATAGGGTTCCAGGGCGAACCTGGCTTCGGCTATCTCGGTCCAGGGATCCCCGTACTTTTCACTGAGAACAGGATCACCCATCACCCTGTCGCGGAAGCTCTTCTCCCATGCAGCTTTCCTGGCCAGAATCCAGGAGTCGAGCAATCCTTTGTACTGACCTGTGTAAGCCTTCTCCGAATTCGAAAGGCTGAAGTAGTTGTTATCCTGTTCCTCCCAGTCGGGGAGGTCGGGATTGGCATCGAGGAACGAACGGAGGACCTTCATACGGCTTCGGAGCAGGTTAAGGATGTAAGGGAACTGGAAATCACGCGTAAAAGCCAGCTGGGCGACAGTATTGAGCCTGGTAGTCGAACCGGGATTGCCGAGGACAAAGACCGGATCGCCGGCACTCGCACCCTTCTTACTCCACTTAAAGAAGAATTCGGAGGTATCGAGCGGCTCGTCGTTCTCGTAGACCCGGAAGAAGGAAACGTCCAGGTTGTAGCGGGGATATGTGAAGTTGTCGGGATCGCCGCCAAAGTAACCGATGTCGAGTTCCGGAGCCATAACCAGGCGAACATCTTCATACCGGCGGTAGGTATAGACAGAGTATCGACCACCATTGAACAACTCGACCATCTCGTTGTACATGCCGTTTCTCTCATCAAACTCGGCGATTATGGCACCGATCTCGTCTTCACGAGCCCCGCCTCTGGCCTGCTCATTCTCTACAGCATCAATTGCCGCGTGGACCCGGGCCGTTACGTCGGTGATCTCGTAAAGCTGATCCACATAGAGACCATCAACGCGGCGCTCCTCTTCAAGGGTGGCTGCGTAGAAACCCTCCTCAAGCAGATTCTCACCTTCCCTGGTGACAGAGGTCACATAATCACGTCCGCAGTGATGGTTGGTGAAAACGAGTCCGGAATCTGAAACGAAGGAAGAGCTGCAGATTCCGTCAAAACGGATTGCGCTCATCCGGGCGTGTTCCATCCACTCCTCATCAGGCTGGAATCCGTATGCCTCTGAGAAGTACTCCATGGGGGGAGCGTCGAAGGTCCACATTCTGCCGGTGTCGAATCTGCCTGCCTTAACGGTGTCAGGATCGAAACTGACCGGACCGAGGATCTCTTCGAGAGTCCACATCGTCGCAAGAGGTTCGAGCGTTGCCACTTCAGGAGTAGAAGGAGGAACCTGCTCAACCGTATATGGAATCGGCTGCTTCGAGCCTGCACAACCTGATGCCAGCATGCCGGCAAGGATCAGCAGAGGAATTGATACGGATGCGAAACTGCCTCTGTATGTAAGAACCTGCCTGACTTTCATTTAATCCTCCTCATCCTCATCGAGTTCCGTCTGACTGATGATCCTCTGCAGGATATCGTGCGGAACGGGATCGTAGTGACTGAACTCGCGGTGATGTGTTGCCCTCCCCTGAGTCATTGATCTCAGTGAGGTTGAGTATTTATAGAGTTCTGCGATCGGGACCTTTGCCTTGATGACCTGGAATGGACCTTCAGATGTCACACCTTCAACCTTGCCCCGGCGCGTCGAGATATCCGCCATGATGTCTCCCGTGAAATCGTCGGGAACTATGACCTCGATATCGTAGATCGGCTCGAGCAGGATGGGCCCGGCATCTTTGAATGCCTGCTTGAAGCCCATCGAAGCTGCCCGCTGGAATGCCGCGTCGGAAGAGTCCACATCGTGAAAGGAGCCATCGTAGAGCGTCAACTGGAAATCAACGCATTGATACCCCGCGATGACACCTCTTTCGGCTGCTGCCTTGACCCCTTTGTTCACTGAAGGAATAAACCGGCCCGGAATGGCGCCGCCGACGATCTTTTTGACGAACTCGTATCCCTCACCACGTGGCTTCGGTTCGATCCTGATCCTCACATCTGCGAACTGACCGCGCCCTCCGGTCTGCTTCTTGTGCCTTGCATGCGCTTCGGCGGTCTTCGTGATCGTTTCGCGGTACTTGACCTTGGGTTCGTGGATCTCGACCTCCACGCCGAACCGGTTCCGGAGCTTGTTGATGATCACTTCGAGCTGAACCTCGCCCTGGCCGTAGAGAAGGGTCTGGTGAAGTTCGGGATCGGGAGCGACATGCATCGATGGATCCTCTTCGTGGAGCTTCTGAAGACCGATCGAGAGCTTCGTTTCATCGCCCTTGCCGAGCGGTTCGATGGCGATCCGTATGACCGGTTCCGGAAAGACTATCGGAGGACAGAGGAAACGGTTGCCGGGGGCTGACAGAGTGTCTCCCGTGTGCGTGTCTTTCAGCTTAACCAGAGCCACGATGTCACCAGCATGAACATTATCGACTTCAACTCTGTTATGGCCCTTCATCAAACTGATACTGCCCGTTCTCTCCTTGGAACTTCTGGAGCTGTTGTATACTTCCTGACCCTGCTTGAGTGTTCCGCTGAAGACTCTCAGGAAAGAGAGTTCGCCGACATGTGCTTCGGAGAGGGTTTTGAATACCTGCCCGCTGAATGGAGCACTGTCCCGGCGCTCTCTGACTGCCTCTTCTCCGCTGCCGGGATCGGTGCCTGTCAGCGGGCCCATCTGATCGGGTGAAGGGACCATCTGAACGAGAAGCTCCATCACTCTTCCTGTACCTACATTGGTCTGGGCGGCACAGCACATCAGTGGATGAACGGTTCCTTCCCGAATCCCCTTCAGCAGTCCGCTGACTATATCCTCAGAACCCAGATCACCATCCTCGAAGTACTTCTCCATGAGGGCGTCATCAGCTTCGGCGGCTGCTTCAACGAGGGTTTCACGCAGGGACGCAGCTCGATCCGCTTCCACATCGGGAATATCGGTCTCGGTGTAACCCCCCTTGCCGTTCTGCTCGAAGACCAGGGCCTTGTTCTTCAACAGATCCACGATTGTTGTAAAATCGGGGCCGGGATTGACCGGAAATTGAAGAGGTGCCACGCCGGTTCCGAAGCGATCGATCGCTGTATCGATGATGCCCTGAAAATCAACGTGCTCCTTGTCGAGCTTGTTGACCAGCAGCATCCGGGGGACACCGCTCTCCCTTGCATAGCGCCACACCTGCTCGGTACCCACTTCCAAACCTGCATCGGCCTTCATCAGAACGACCGCAGCCTCAACCACCTGCAGTGCGCCTTTGACCTCCGCCAGGAAGTCGGCAAATCCGGGCGTGTCGAGAATGTTGATCTTCCTGCCTTCATACTCCGTGAAAACAAAGGAAGTGTTGATAGTTATCTGACGCTGCTGTTCCTCTTCTGTGAAGTCGGAAGTCGTATTACCCGCTTCCACGCTTCCTATCCGGCTTATGTCACCGGCGGTTACAAGGAATGCATCGACAAGGGTCGTCTTCCCGGAATCCCCGTGACCTACAAAGGCCACGTTCCTGATGTTGTCGCTTGTGTAGTCTTTCACTGTCCTTCTCTATTCCTTAATCTGTTCTTCTCGATTCTACGAATTGTGCAGGCTGTCTTTCATCAATGTAATTCCCTGAAGTATCCACCGCCTCTGAGTCTTTCCAGCGCTCCATCGCTGTCCTCGAAGTAGTCCTTCGTGAACTTGCTGACATACTTGGTCAAAAGGATCAGCGCTATCAGGTTGGGTAGAGCCATGAAAGCGTTGAAGGTATCACCAACGAACCAGACTATGTAGAGGTGCTCACCCTGCAGCAGCGCCCCAATGAAGAGAAGACCCAGGAAGACCCACCTGTAGATCTTTACAATACCGGCACCTGCCAGGTACTTGAAACACATCTCACCGTAGTAACACCAGGCCAGCAGAGTTGAATACCCGAACAGGAATGAAGCGATCGGGATGACCCAGCCCAG